>JAWKXO010000003.1:300000-597946 GCA_041396985.1 Emcibacteraceae bacterium | reverse complement strand
TTTCTCTTCCATCCTACAATGTCAATGACCAATAAAAAACCAACACAATTCTCACAGTTCCCACGGTTAATCCAACAATCTGCTAAACCAACCGTACGGCCCTGTGTTGCCGTGTCGGTGAAGGCGGGTTATACGGGGCCGAAACCCACTTGTAAACCCTTAATTTTGCCCTAAATGCACTTTTTTTTAAAAATCGCTGAAAACTGCGCTTTCTCACCAAAAAAAATGCCAAAAATATTGGCAGTACGTGACTGCCAAAGGGGATGCCATCCTACCATAAAGGATATGAGAATTTCAACAAATCCCGAAAAAATCAAAATGGATTATGATTTTATTCTTTATTTTCAATAACTTATCAAAAATAAAATTTCATGCATAAAACCCCGGACTTAAGCCTGGTGGTAAAAAAAATCCCCGACTCATGGCCCCGACAGGCTCAGGCCCCGATTATGTGGCAATATAGGCTTTGAGGGCTTCGGCCTCCGCCTCCGTCTCGGACATTCTTTCCTTGACCACATCGCCGATGCTGATCATGCCGACAATGGTGCCCCCGGCCCCGACCACCGGAAGGTGACGGATACGGCGGGCGGTCATGACTTCCATCACCTGTTTGATGGTGTCTTCCGCCTTACAAGTATAAACCCCCGTGGTCATGAAATCACCAACCGCCTTATCGAGGATCGGCGCGCCGGAGCGGGCAATGGCAATCACAATATCACGTTCGGATATCACCCCGCACATTTTGCCTTCCTTATCGCAAACCAGAATGGCGCCGATTTTATTTTCGCGAAGCACCTTTGCCGTTTCCAGCATGGTCGATGTGGGCTCAATTGAAATAACATCATGGCCTTTTCGGTTCAGAATATTTTTTACATACATGTGATGGCTCCTTTTTTGGTTTTGTTCTCGGTGTCACAGGGTGACACCATAGAACGGGCTCAAGGCTGCTTAATATGTTCCCGTTGTTGCTGCTCAACTACATAGAACGAGCTCAAGGCTATTTTAGTTTTGGTTCCGGTCTTGCTTTCGCAATCCCATGAACCGAGCTCAAGGCTGAATTAAATAACTTCCGAAAATGAGTGTATCATAAAAAAGAGGGCCAACAAAATGAATCTGGATAGGAATAAGCCAATCAAAGTTAAGAACGTAGTAGTTAAAAAATAACTTTAAATAATATATTGAAAAACTTTTTTTATTTCAGTTCTATTATTTGTTGGATAACTGATTCCAGAGATTGAACATTTTCAATATTCCCCTCATCCAATTCTTTAAAATACATACTTCTTAAATATTCGAGTAATCTATAATCATCGTCATATGCTTTATTAAACATTTTTAGAGCATACTCAGTTTTATCTTTTTTCAAAAAATAAACCCCATAGTCTTCATAAGGCTGAGATAAATTCGGATATTTTTTAATTTCATCCATTATTAGCTGATCAATACCGGAAACTTCATTGTTAAAAATAAGCGCCTCTTCAACCCTGCCTTTTATTCGACCATAATAAACATCCCAAGGTTTCTGTGTCTGCTTAAACAACTGTAAATAGTCAAAGAAGGCTTTAATCATTCCCTTCCAGTCTTTAACCAAGACCAGTTGATCGGCATAATAAACTTTTCTAAGTAAGACTTCATCCGGTCTACCATTTTCCATTCTTGATAATTTTTTAAATTGATGTGTAGCCTCATTAATTTTACCTTTATCACGTAGCAGAAAGGCAAAGTTTTCAACCATGTCAGCGTCATCGGGGTGGTTTTTTAAATACTTCCTTAATACAACCTCACCTTCGTCAAGTATGTTGTTTGCTTCATCCAGCCTTCCTTTTTGTTTTAGAAAATTTGAATAAAAAAGATATGCATAGAAATTGTTTGAATATTCAGACAATCGCATTTTGTACCAAAATTCCAACTCTTCATCAGTAATATTTTTTTCAAAATTAAAAGGTAACCAGTCATCTTTTGAAGGTGGATAATGAAATAAGTTTTCTTTTAATTCGGTAATATTAATACCATACAATTTTCTCTGTGAGGTATTTATGGTATCAGCAATTTGAATGTATCTAACGTACAACCACCTTTCTTTTGGAAATTTTTCAATGCCCTCTTTAATTATTTTTAATGCTATTTCAACGTTATTTCTCTCATAATAATCTGCAAAGACAAGGAATAATACCGGCTTTACTTCAGTTTTATATCTTTCCTGATCATATATTTTTTGAATGTGAGTATCTGACAACCCTTCAAAATAATTATCCAGTCGTACAAGTGAATAAGGGTTATAAATAATTGACCCTATCATTTCATCAATATATCTATTCAACACCTTTCTGCTTTTTCCTATCCAAATTTTCCGAAGTTCAGGGGCCATTTTTAAGCCCTGAGAAAACCTTGAATTATCCAGAAAATCAGCTCTCAAATCATCAAACGTATCCATAAGCGGGACAGACTTTCGATAATATTTTTCTGCCTCATTTAACTTTCCCTTATATTCCATAAACATTCCATATGACATCTGAACATAAGGGTTCGTGGGAAAGGTTTCAGTTATTTTGAGAAGAAGTTTTTGAGTTTCTTCTTTTTCTTCAGAAAACAAAATAAAGTTAGTAAGTGCTCCACCATTCAGCCGGTGGAACTCTTGATTTTTAATTTTTAATATGCGTGGGAGTTCAGCAAATAATTTATCTGTATATCCAAGATTATATAAGTAGCTAAGATATAAATACTGCGCCTCATAACCATTATCAGACTTTGCTGAGACATTTGCAGCCACTTTTAAGGCTTCATCAAAATCCCCTTTTTCATAGAACAACTGAGCAAGTTCATACTGCAATTTCAAATTATCAGGAAAAATCTCAAGATTTCGTTTGAAGAAATTTATTTGCGCATCGATATTTTTTTTGTAGTGCCAGCGGTTCAACATATATGCTTCATATTTTGAGCCGCAAAAATAAATTTCACCTATAAATTGAGGCGGACAATCAATAGGCAAAAGTCCGTTCTCTATCGCTTTATAAAAAAGCTTATCACTTTCTACTACATCAGTTTCTATAAGAGCATTGGCATATTCAATAATTGTGTGCCAGTCATTCGGGTTTTTCTCATAAGCAATCTTCAAAAGGGAAGGCCGATATGACTCACCCAAATATTTTGCCATTGCTATATATGACCTGCCAGTATTCTTATAAGGCGGTGCATAGGACATAAATACCTGAAGAGCTTTGTCAAATTCACCAGCGTCCATATATTTCAATATGTCCTGCTTTGGCATTTGAGCAATAGATGAAAAAGAGAAAGAGAGAATAAAAAGAAAAATAAATAAAATTATTCGCACATATACCCCAATCGTATAACAATGAAATTGCATTAAACATTAGTTCAACAATCTATTTCGGTCAAGGAACCATCCTATCAACAGAGCAACAAGAAATTTTTTTATTTTCCTCTTTTACGAGCAATTTCTATCAAGTGTTTAGGGATTAAAACTTTCTTTGAATAGCGTTTTACTTTGACTAGAACCGGGTTTATTGCACAATTAAACGGCGAAACTTGACCATTAAGTCATTGAAAATAAATAAAACATGCTATGCCGCGGCAATGCTGAAAGTGAAGGTGAAGAGTGAAAGTGAATATATATAAAAAAATATATATAAAAAAGGTCGGGTATTTTGGCGAATGAAAAATTGGATTCCTGCCTTCGCAGAAATGACGATTGAAAAATGTATAAATGTCGCCCCTTTATTAAGCCATAAATGGTTTGGTCAAGCCAATAATCCGCATCGTGAAAGCCAGCTCAAATCCGTGCTGGGTCTTATTTTGGGCACAATTTAATGTCATCAGCACTTTTTTTATTTAACAGGATTAACAATAATGAAATATCAATTTGCAAAAGCCGCCCTTTTATCAACAGCCATTGCCCTGACATCACAGATGGCGTCAGCGCAGGAAAGCAACAGCAATTCAGGTGATTTATTTCTGGCTGGCTGGAAAAAGCAGCTGACATTAAGCGGTCTATATTCAACAGGGAACACATCGCAGAAATCGCTGGGCTTTGCCAGTAAGTTTATTGAAGATGAAGGCCCATACCACCAAACCGTGACGTCCTATTTTGATTTCAACCAAAGCAATCATGTTACCGACCGCCGCCGCTATGGTGTCGGCTATAAAGGTGATTATGATGTTTCCAAAACAACCTATGTTTCCGGCTTTGGCGGATTTGAAGGCGACAGTTTCGGCGCATTCAACAAAAGGTTTACGGCAACAGGCGCTTACGGGGTAAGACTGGTCGAAGATGAGGGTGTTAAATGGAGCGTTGAAGCAGGACCCGCGGTACTTTTCACAAAAGCATTGCCAACATCGGGTTATGAAACAACATTGACCGGCTATGCGGCGAGTATCTTTTCATGGACCATAAACGAAAGAAGCAGCTTTTCAAACGACACCAAAGTTTATGTCGGAAATGAAGTTGTGATTGAAAACAAGTCTGCTTTTTCAGTGAAAATGAGTGATGCCTTAAGTGCACAGCTAGCGTTTGATGTGCTTTATAACAGAGATGCGCCAATTGGCCGCAAATCAACTGACACCATTACACGCCTTGGCATTCAGTACGATTTCTAATTTTAAATACCGGCTTTAAAAAAGAGCCTTTCAACGGCGGGGAAAGATAATGATTAAAATTATTTTTCTTCGCCGTTTCATTATTTCCCCCATAAAGAGTAAAATATTTTTGATTTTGGTTAATATTGCGTTAACCATAATATTATGATTTAATCATATAACAGAAAAAGGAGTAATATGATGGCGGGAAAATTTGAACTATATAAAGATAATGCAGGTGAGTTTCGGTTTCGTTTGAAAGCCGGAAATCATGAAAATATTGGGGCGTCCGAAGGCTATAAATCCAAGTCCGGTGCGGAAAATGGCATAAAGTCCGTAAAGACAAATGCCCCAATAGATGAACGATACGAAACTTTTGAGGGTAAAAACGGTAAATTTTATTTTCATTTAAAAGCCGCAAACCACGAAGTTATTTTAAGCAGCCAGGGATATTCGGATCATAGCGGCGCCAAAGCCGGTATTGACGCTGTAAAAAGAGCCGCTGCTGATGCAGAAACAGAAGATTTAACAAAAAAATAGGAACAAAAAAAATGGGAATAATGTCAGAATTCAGAGATTTTGCAGTCAGAGGCAATGTCGTTGATATGGCCGTCGGTATCATTATCGGCGGTGCGTTTGGTAAAATTGTCAGTTCACTTGTGAATGATATTATTTTGCCACCTATCGGGCTGCTTTTAGGCGGGGTGGATTTTTCCGATCTGTCAATAGAGCTTAAGGCGGCGGCAGGGGAAGCGGCAGCGGTGAGTTTAAATTATGGCGCCTTCATTCAGTCAGTCATTGATTTTACAATTATTGCTTTTGCCATTTTTATCATGATCAAATGGATGAACAGCTTAAAAAAAGAGGAAGCAGCAGCCCCGGAAGCACCGGCTGAACCACCAAAGGAACAGCTTTTGCTTGAGGAAATCAGGGACCTTCTTAAAAAAGGATAAGCTTTTTTAAGATAATCAGGCTTTTTTCAATCCTGCTTAAAGATCAACATTGACGGCCTTGACCTCAACCCCGTTTTGGGCAAGGCCGTGAAGCCAGCGTTTTGCTTCCGCTACATCATGGGGCGCGGCCTGGACACCGGGGGCAAGACGCCCTTCCATTAAAGCACTGACCGCTTCGGCCACCGTATAGGAAACGGTGTTGGCCATGGCCGACTGCCAGCCGCTGCCGGTGGCATCAACGGTGAGCGAGCCATGCCATTCCTTACCGTTTTCATCAACGGATGTCAGGGCCACATAAAGCAGGACGCGGTCTTCTTCGCCGTCCGCATATTGATGTTCGGCCCAGAGCTTATCGGAAAGGGCCCGAAGATCTTCAGGGCTGATATTTTTAAGCTGGGTAAATATGTCTTTCCATGCGGTCTTCCAGCCGGACATGCGCAGGGTACCGCGGACAAAATTGCGTAAATTCTTTTCGTCCTCAAGTCCATATTCGGCAATGAACGGAAGACTGTTGCGGTTGGCGTATGCCTCAAACATTTCACCGTGGATAGGCAGCTTTGAGACCGCTTCCCACGCGGTCGGGATGGTTGTTTCAGCACCATCTTTCAGGAGCTGGGCCGGATTGGTCAGGGCGCTTAAAACGCCAAACGGGGTCCAGCTGAATTTATAGGTAAAGGGTGTTTCCTGCGCCGGGAAGCCACCACAGTAGGAGACAAAATCGATCCTGTTGCCTTTGCCGAGCTGCCCGTCCCTTCGCGCCTGGTCAACCAGCACATGGGTCAGCAGATGGTCAATCCCCGGATCAAGGCCCACTTCATTGACAAAGGAAAGCCCCCTGGCCGCCGCCGCATCATCAAGAGCACGCATACCGTCACTGATATAGCTTGAGGTCACCAGATGGCAGTTTTCCTGTAGCGCGATACCCGCCACCTGCACATGAAAGGCGGCCGGCAGCATGGAAATGATTATGTCACCTTCGTTAAGGGCAGAGCGGAAGGTCGCGATTGAAGCCTCATCGCTTAAGTCAAGCTTGCAGACGTTTAATTTCGTGCCCTTGTTCACTTTGGTCGCCAGGTCACTGGCGCGGTCAAGCACCATGTCCCATACTGTGGCCTCTCCCCATTTATTAACGAGAGAGACAAGACCGGGACCGGAGGCAAGACCGGCGCCGATCCAGTGAATTGAAGGCTTATTGGCGGACATGACTATTCCTTTATTTTAACTGTTATTCATTCTGGCGACCGCTTCATCGAAGCTGGCCTTGGCGGATTGCCAGGGCTGTTCATTTTCGCGGTTTCTTAGCAGTTTAAGATGCGGCAGCATCAGTTCGGCGAATTCCTCGCTGCTTTCGCGCGGCAAAAGCGATGGCAGATTGTCAATGGCAATCAGATCAACGGTTTTACCACCCTCGCCCTCAACCTTGATATAGGCCTTATCCCATGAGGTCGGTTCATTATAAATCGGCACGGGGTTAAAATCGCTGAACGGATCGCAGCCGACATCGGCCACAATGGAAAGGCGGGTGCCGGGCTTA
This sequence comes from Emcibacteraceae bacterium, assembly GCA_041396985.1. NCBI lineage: Bacteria > Pseudomonadati > Pseudomonadota > Alphaproteobacteria > Emcibacterales > Emcibacteraceae > Emcibacteraceae bacterium. Next base: position 590,866 of record JAWKXO010000003.1, on the reverse strand, counting down.
ATGTCCTCTTTGCGGATGAAAGGCGGAATTTTACTTTTTACAAAGGCACAGTTGATCATGATATCATGGGCGGAAACGGCGTCACGATCGATATTGACAGTGTCTTTTGAATCCCATCGGGTAATTTCCGCTCCGTGACGTTCGCAGATATCAGCCGCGCCATGACCGCAGCGGCCACCTGCACCGATAATAAGCACTTTCGGTTTTTTGACGCCTTCGCCGATTTTTGCGATGGTTTCGTCCAGAATATCAGCATTTTCAAAGGGTGTCAGCGTATTATCAAGATAGCTTTTGCCACCGGACTGGACACTGAACCAGTGCAGAAGAGAGAGTGCCGCCCCCATATAGCCGGCACGATAACCAAAAGCGACATACCGGGTGCCGTTTTCACGGGTCATATATTCAATATCCAGAAGGTCGGCGCCGCCTTTAACAAAGCGGGTCAGCATCTCTTTCCAGCCGGTCTGGTTTTTATAGGCATGAGCAAAAAGGATATGCGGGTTTTTAATCACGGCCGGCTCGTCGGGCAGTTCCTTAAGCCCAAGAATAAGTGCATCTGCGGGCGGGCTCATCCAGCCACCGGCCTCCACCATAAGGCAGCCAGCGGCTTCATAGTCCTGATCATCAATGATGCGGTTTTCAGAACGCTCAACCACAACATTATATCCTGCGTCCAGCAGTTCCCTTGCGCCCGCGGCAAGAAGCGGGGTTCTGCGCTCGGTCGGGCGGCTTTCACTTCGAAGCCATATGGTCTTAATTTCACACTTATTTGTCATACTTTTAATCCAGTACACTGTTCCAGTAATTTTACAAAAAAACACTTAATAAAGACTATTATAGTCCATGTAAAGCGTAGCGAACATCTATATTGTTCAAATGTACAATAAATATTATGGCTTATTCGAAACACCCTACACCCAATACTGCATAAGATATTTTGTCTGGAAGAAATAGTGATTTGCCTTTAGAAGAATTTGGGTTTACACTGCGCATCATAAAAAAACCTTTGCACAAAAGATCAAGAGGCTTCAGATGATAATCGGGAAAAAAAGACCGTCGAGATTTGCAACAGTGGTCCTTATCATTGCCCTGCTCGGCGGGCTTGCAGCACTACTTATGCTGTTCGGAGCATCCATGGGACTTTGGGAACCGCTCGCCGGGTTCAGATACAGCCGAATGTATAATAACAATATCGGCTATGTGGTTAGCGGGCTTTCCGCCGTGTGTCTTTTATATCTTCTGACCCAGAAAAAGCTGATGGGCAAGAAAAAGGCGATATTATCCCTTATTATCGGGCTGGCCATTCTATTTCCGGTTATCAAATCCAAAGTCACTGAAACAGTCAAATATCCGCCCATTCATGACATCACCACGGATACGGTAAATCCGCCACAGTTTATTACCCTGACCGATGACCGTCCAGGGGCAAGAAACACACTTGTTTATGGTGGCCCTGAGATCGCTGCCCAGCAGACAGCTGCCTTCCCCGATATCAAACCGATTATGTCGGACCTTAATCCTGACCAGGCCTATCAGAAAGCGCTGTCAGTGGGTAAGGCCATGGGCTGGGAAATAGTCAGCATGGATCCGTCAAAACACCGCTTTGAAGGAACAGCAAGAACACCATTTTTCAAATTTGTTGATGATACTGTTGTCGTGGTTTCTGAAATGCCTTCCGGCAGCCGTATTGATGTGCGCAGTGTATCACGGGTCGGGGTCGGTGATATCGGCGTAAATGCAAAACGGATCAGAAAATTTATCGAGCTTTATAATCAGTAATAAGATTATTTATGTCTTGTTTTTGCCGTAAAAGTAAGTGAAAACAGGACCATGAACGCTTTTATATTCAGATCATCAAAATATGTCATGGAAACCCGGACAATTGAGCTGGGCTATGCCTATGAGGGTGGGCCGAAATTTACTGAAACCATCCATTTCCCCGGAGCAAGGGACCATTTAAGCAATGCCGAAATGGACGCCCTTGATAAAGCGATACGCGGGCTCCACCTGGCGGCAGGGATCAGCTATTACAAGGCATACTGCCCCAAAGATATCAGGATCGAAAATCATACCCTGACCAAAGAGGAAGCGGATTTTTTCTTTAAATTTTACCGTCATGGCCTTGGTGAATTTTCGGTGGAAAATAATATTGACTTAAGCGGTGTTATCCGTTTTCCGGTAAACTCAAACCATCACCTGAGCCCCAGTGATATACCCCTTGCCGCCGGCGCCGTGGTACCGATCGGTGGTGGCAAGGACAGTATCGTATCCCTTGAAGCTCTGAAAGCGGCAGGACATCCATTAAGGATGATTGCCATTAATGCCGGGCCACCGATCAGAAATGTGATGGATGCATCGGGTGAAATTGAGCAAATTCATATTAAAAGAACGCTTGACCCGAAATTATTCACACTTAATGAACAGGGTGCCATGAACGGCCATGTACCGATCACGGGCATTCTTTCCTTTATCATGGCGTGTGGCGCGGTGCTTTATGGCTATGACAGTGTTGTGATGTCAAACGAAGGATCCGCCAGCGAAGGCAATATGGAATTTGGCGGCATTGAGGTTAATCATCAATATAGCAAATCGCTTGAATTCGAGCTGGATTTTGAAAGATATATTCGCAAAACCGCCCTTAGCCATTTTAAATATTTTTCGCTTCTGCGCCCTTTAAATGAAACCGGTATTGCCGCACTTTTCTCGACGTTAAGTCAATATTTTGATGTCTTTAAAAGCTGTAACCGCAATTTTCATATTGATGAAGGGGCGAGGCAGTATGGCTGGTGCTGTGACTGCCCGAAATGCCGGTTTGTGTTTTTGGCTCTCTCCCCTTTCATTGCGCGGGAAAGACTGATTAAAATTTTCGGCAAAAATATGCTTAACGATGAAAGTCAGGAAGACGGCTTTCGTGAACTTTGCGGGCTTAAAGGACATAAACCCTTTGAATGTGTCGGTGAAATTGAGGAATGCCGGCAGATTATAAAATGCCTGACCACCACCGATTGGGCCAATGATATAATTGTCAAAAAGCTTGAGAACGAAATAGACAGCGAAGCCTTAAGCGTGGCTGAGCTTAAGACACAGGCCCTAAGCTTTAAATATCCCCATAATATCCCGAAACAGTATCTGGAGAGTCTTAATGATTTTATCAGAGCTGCAAAATAAGCGCATTGCCCTTTGGGGCATGGGACGGGAGGGAAAAGCAACCCTTGATTTTTTGCGACGTGAATTGCCGGAGCAGAAGTATATCATCATCAACCGCGACCCATGGGAAGGCGATGAAACATATATTCCTGAAGCAGAACTTATTGATCATCTTGATCAGTTTGACGTGGTCATTAAATCACCGGGAATAAGTTATTATCATGATATGGTTGGTAAAATGTTTGACCGGGGCATAACGGTGACATCAGCAACCAATATCTGGTTTTCACTGCCAAAACATGGAAAGGTCATTGCCATTACCGGCAGCAATGGCAAAAGCACAACGAGTGCCCTGACCCATCATATCTTAAAAAAGCTGGGGTATAACGCGGCGCTTGGCGGCAATATCGGCACGCCGCTTTTATCCCTGCCACTGGATGCGGATTATTATGTGGTCGAGCTGTCCAGTTACCAGACATGCGATCTCAAGCATGCGCCGGATATCGCCGTACTCCTGAATTTATTTCCCGAACATATTCAGTGGCACAGAAGCCATGAAAATTATTACCGGGACAAATCCAATCTGCTGCGACTTGGCGCGAAGGTAAATATTGCCAATGCTCATGAGCCAAGGCTGGCGGACACAAAAAATAAACTGACCTTCAATGACCGTTCAAAAATTCATTTTGAAAACAGAATTATTTATAATGGTGACATGCCGGTCGGGGGAGCGGATAAATTCCCGCTGCTAGGGGATCATAATCTTGAAAATCTGTGTGCGGCGCTCACCATATTAAAAGCATTGGGACTGGTGATTACCGAATGCCTTAAAGCATCATACAGTTTTCAGGGCCTGAAACACCGTTTGCAGGTTATTGGCCCGATTGAGGGGCGAATGTATGTCAATGACAGCATTTCAACCGATCCGGAAGCAACCATTGCCGCGCTTAAGGCTTTTCCTCAAAAAGACATTACCGTAATCCTCGGTGGTGAGGACCGGCAGCAGGATTATGAAGCACTCTGTACCCTGATTGATGAAAATGATCATATAAAGGCCATATGCGTTTATGAAACCGGCCCACGGATTTTTGAACAGTTAAAAACAAGCCATAAATTTAAGGCCGGAACACTTGAAGAGGCCGTTACATTAGCCCGCGATATTACGCCGGTGGGCGGCTATATAGTGCTTTCCCCCGCCTCACCCAGTTATGATGCCTTCAGGGATTTTGAAGAACGCGGGGATCTGTTTTTAGAACTTGCCGAAAAAATTGACTAATACTCAAAATTGCTTTTCACAAATTTAAGAAAACCGGCACATGATTTGGAAAGCGGCCGATCTGCCACATATAACGCCTTTACATCATAGCGGATTGGCGGATTAAACCCTTTAAAACGGATATTTTCAGCCTTATTTGAGCTGGCGGTACATTGGTCAACAATGGCAATACCGCTGCCAAGCGCAACCATATTACGGGCAACAAAATAGGTCTGGGCAATGATATTGGAATGATAGCTGATCCCCCGTTCGTTCAGATGCCGATCCAGCAGGTCACTTAAAGGGCCGCTATCCTCAATACTGACATAGTTAAAGCCGATCAGATCCTCAAGCTTTAAGCGGTCGGGATAATCATCAAATTCCCCCTTACCGTAAATACAGACCAACTCGCCATCGCCGATTTTAACTTCGGCAATCCCGTCAAATGACGACGGGTTAAGGGCAAAGCCGATTTCCTTGTCATATTCATTCAAGGTTTTCATCATGCCGCTAAAATGTTCGGTCTGATAAATAAACTGTGATTTCGGGTTGGCTTCGCGGTAGCGCTGGATCAGTTTGGGCAGGATTTCAATACTGAGCGCCGCCACCGAAACCAGCCGGATTTTTCCGTCGGCCGGGTTTTTAAGATTTTCCGCTGTGGCTTTCAGCTTGCCGATCTGACGGTAAATGGCTTCCGTTTCCTTATAAAGGATTTTGGCTTCACTGGTGGCAACAAGGCGGCCACGAACCCGGCGGAACAGCAAAAAACCGAGCTGGTCTTCGGCGTGTCTCAGCACCTTGCTCACCGTTGGCTGCGCCACATTAAGAAAGCGTGCCGCATCACTGATGGAGCCGCAGGCATATACCGCATTGAATATTTCGATCTGTCGTAAATTCATATAGACAGTATATATCAAAGTCCATAGCTTAAAGCTATAGATTACCGCCATTATTTCATATGCTTTTTTGAGGATTATCCCTTATACACTGAAACCATATTCAAAGGAGATTATTCATGACTTCAAAACATGCAAACGACAGACAACAGCTTAAAGCCCCTTATCTATTATTCCTGGGATGTGGCGACAACGAACTTTCCATTAAAACATCACGCGGTATTGCCGTATGGAACCCAGAAGTATGTTTAGGTGAAATTGCCGGAGGCAATAGTCCGCTGACCCTTGGCCTTCCGAAAATGAGCGTTAAGGAAGCCGCAGAAAAAGGCGCAAAAACATTCATCCTTGGCCTTGCCAATGCCGGTGGTTATGTTGAACCGGAGTGGGAACCTTATATTGTTGAAGCCATTGAAAACGGCCTTGATATTGCCAGCGGCCTTCACCGCAAACTGGAAGAATTCCCGGCCATTAAAGCGGCCGCAGAAAAACATGGTGTCGAACTTCATAATGTCCGTCATGGCTATACCGATCTTAAAACCGGCACCGGTGAAAAAAGAAGCGGCAAACGCATTCTCGCCGTTGGCACCGATTGTTCGGTTGGTAAAATGTATACGACCCTAGCCATTACCGAAGAAATGAAAAAACAGGGCTATGACGCTGAATTCAAGGCGACCGGGCAAACCGGTGTGATGATTGCCGGTTATGGGATCTGTATTGATGCGGTCATTTCCGACTTTATCGCAGGCGGGATAGAGGAACTTTCCCCCGCCAACAAAGAAGATCACTGGGATGTTATTGAGGGACAGGGATCGCTTTATAACCCGGCCTTTGCCGGGGTAAGCCTTGGCCTGCTGCATGGATCACAGCCGGATGTTCTGGTGATGTGCCATGAAGCCAACCGGGCGCATATCAAGGGCCTTCCCCATATGCCAATTCCTGATATGGCCGACTGTATTGAACTGAACCTGAAACATGCAAAACTGACAAATCCAAATGCTTATCTTGGCGGTATTTCCCTAAACTGCCGGGTCTTAAGCAAGGAAGAAGGCGACAGACAACGTGCCGAGCTTGAAGCAAAATTCGGGGTACCCTGCTTTGACCCGATGATCACCGGCGTCAGTTCATTCGTGGAGGCGCTTAAAAAATGAGGAAATTTGCCTACAGATCAGAAAATTTTGACCTGCATACACCCTTCGTCATTGCCCGTAGCACCAGAACGGCAACCACCGTTGTCGTTGTGGAAATTGAGGAAGGCGGCAAAAAAGGCTGGGGCGAATGTTGCCCCACTGCCCACTACGGTGAAAGCGTTGAAAGCGTAATGGCACAGATCGCGGCAATTGCCCCTAAAATGGAAGCGGGCTTAAGCCGCGAAGAATTGCAGAACGCCATGCCGGCCGGCGCGGCCAGAAATGCCGTTGATTGTGCCATGTGGGACCTCGAAGCAAAGAAGACGGGAAAAACCATTGCCGAACTGATGGGTCATAAATGGCCGGATCATCTTATGTCGGTTGAAACCATCAGCATCGGCACCGCCGAAGCAATGGGGGCGAAGGCAAAAAAACTGGCCAGTTTCCCGACCATTAAAGTCAAAATGAATGCGGAGGATGTGGTAAACCGCATCCGCGCCGTCCATAATAATGCACCGAACGCCCGGCTGATTGTTGATGCCAATGAAAGCTGGAACATTGACCTGGTCAAAGAAGTGGTGGACGAGCTTAAGGCCAATGGCGTCGTCATGCTTGAACAACCCTTACCGCCCAAGGATGATGAAAAGCTGCGCGGGCTTAATGCGCCATTGCCGCTTGGCGGTGATGAAAGCTGCCATGTCGCTGCCGACCTTGAACGGTTAAAAGGGATTTATGATGTGGTCAATATCAAGCTGGATAAAACCGGCGGCCTGACCGAGGCCAAAAAATTGCTGGACCAGGCAAAAGCTATGGGTTTTGATATCATGGTCGGCTGTATGGTCGGCACATCGCTTTCCATGGCAGCAGGCATGTTTATTGCCACAGAAGCCAGCTATGTCGATCTGGACGCACCAACCATGCTGGCGACCGACCGGGATCATGCACTGACCATTATTGATGGTAAAATGTCACCGTTAAACCCGCTTCTTTTTGGCGGTGACCAATAAAACACAGGCGATAATCCCTACCAGTAAGCCGACCCACGGCGAAAAAAAGGTAAGAAGCAATGCGACAAACACCATGACCGCCCTGTCGGTTATGGTGTTTGCTATTTTAAGCGCCAGCCTGCCGCAGGCAATCCCGGTCAGCAGCAAAGTCAGCATCAGCGCGATCGGCATAAAGGGCTTTAAGGCCGTCACCAGCGGCAGGATCAGAAACACCACCGGAATACCGTAATAATAAAAGGCGGAAATGCCGCCAATCAGGCTTTCAATTTTTTCGCGGCCCTGCTTCCAGCGTTCAATGATAATGATCTGTGCCCCCGCCCAAAGAGCCCCTTGCGTCGGAAAAAAGGGGGCGATAACCGCCATCAGAAAATTACGGATCGCCACCGCATAATGGGACCGGGTCAGATTTATATCGATCGGGTCATCGGGTCGGTATTTCTGATTATCCTCAATCAGGCTTATCCCCGTGATCAGATCCCCGAATAAAATAAGATAAGCGATAAGGGTAAGCGGCAAAGCGCTTAAAAAATAGGAAAGCGGCGGGAAGCCGATGGCAAAGGGCGACACCTTTTTCATAAGGCTCGCGAAAGGCGGGTTTAAAAAACCGGGTGTTATATCAAAACCAAGCTCCCCGGCAAGGCCGCCAAAAACCCCCGCCACAAAAAAGGATGGCAGCAACCCGAAGGATGAAATGATCGAAAATAATTTATATTTTGATTTTAGCCGCGCAAACGCCGGAAGGTAAAGAATGGTCAGGCAGACAAGTATGGCCAGGCTATAAGACACCGGCATCTTTTGAAATGCCGCCACATCATCATAAAAAATACGCTTGAACGCGGAAAGCGCCGCGCCAAGGATAATCCCGGCTTTAAGTGCCGGAGGGATAATGCCCGCCAGTTTTTGCCCCCAGCCCGTCACCCCCATAAGCAAGGTCAGAGCCGCAAAATCCAGTGACAAAGCCGTCATCATCTGAAAGCGTTCAGCCGCACCCTCATACCCGCCGATCACGAAACCAAGCACTAAGGGAAGCGCCGGGGTTATCCAGCCCGAAGCAAACGGCTCGCCAAAGATGATCACATTTGATGTCACCAGCATCATATGCAGCATGGCGATGGTCACTGCCTCCGGGAAAGTAAGGCCGAATGATGTGGTGAGTAGCGGAATAAGCGCCAATGCCGTTGATAACGATACCACCAGCCCTTGCGCCAGCTCCGGCCATTCAATCCGCATATGGATGATCGGCAGCCGCGCCCTGAACATCCCCCATTTGATCCCTGCATTTTTCATACGCTATTCATATAGCGGAAGCAGGGTAATGGGAAGAAAAGTTTTATGGTCAGGTGTCCTGATCAGGCATTGGTGAAACGAAAGGACCAGCTATAAAACAATAAACCTGATCAGAAAAACGAAATGACTGTTCCCTAACGAAAACAGTCATTCAAACGTAATAAAATTATGCAGTGTTAAAAAAGCGTCTTATGCCGTTTTGCGTCGACGAAGACCAATATTTCTGAAACCGAAAATTCCACCCAGAGCCGTAATCATCATCCACACCGCAGCAGGAAGGGGCACAGCTGAAATACCGGCAATACTGGTAATGTGGCTGACTTTGCCTATGTTACTCATATCGATGGTTTCGTCAATCCCTGCAAGAATAGACTGAAACAGGGTCAGGTTAATAACAGCATATCCGGCTTCATTGTTATTTTGGAAAACAAATGAATATTGTTTAAACTCACCACCGATATTTCCGGTCCGCAGTAAAAAATACCCGCCCTTATATGCAGGGTTTAGATCCATGGCATAAATACCCGGTGCATCGGAAAGTTCCTCGAACGGGTTATCCGCAGCGATATTCTGATAGGCAGAAGCTGTATCGGTTCCGGCACCATAGGTGTTTAAGCAGGCCACCTCGTTCGCGATCGCCGGTGTCAATCCTTGCGTACATTCACCAAGATAGGTGTCAACCAGACCAACATTTGCAACAGTGAGTGCATTGGCCGCTGAAAAAGATGTGAATACAAATGCGATAGACGCAGCTACCCCGCATTTAAAAATTTTTGTTACATTAAACATTTTTTGCCCAATTAAATAAGAATCGAATACTTCACTTACCTGTGATGATTTATACTATATTTTAGCCCTTAAATACAATAAGTATTTATAAGAGAATACTTAATAGAATCAATTAGTTATTTGTTAACCATATTCATTAACCATAATATTTTTGTCATATTTGGAAAAATTCCAGAAATAATAGATAAAAATTTATCTATTTTCTAATTCTGATTCTTGAAACGGTGCCAAAATGATGTGCTCAGCAGGTTGATAGGAAGAAAAGAATTAATTTCAATTGTACCGAAAAGGTCATTATGAAATAGTATTGAATATCAATTAAAAGGTCATGCCATGAGAATAATTTCAGCCATTTTAATATTCCTGTTCGGAACTGGCACCGTAGTGGCACAACCATCACCCAGGATTAAAGTTCTGGCATTCTCGCAGGTTGAACCGGGGATTTATCACCATCTTTCAAATCTTGACGGTATTGCACTTATTGAACAGATCGGCAAAAAACGTGGCTGGCAGGTCGACGTGACCCATGATCGCGGATCATTCAATGAAAAAAGACTGGCGCAATATGATGTCGTCGCCTTTATCAACACAACCGGCAATATACTAAACGCGGAACAGCAGACCGCCTTTGAAAATTATATTAAATCGGGCGGCGGTTTTGTCGGCACCCATTCCGCCGCCGATACCGAGCATGACTGGAAATGGTATGGGGAACTGGTCGGCGCCTATTTTGTCAGCCATCCGGAAGTGAACCAGGTCGCAAACGTCACAAAAGAAAACCCGGGTCACCCCGCCAATGCAGCGCTTGGCACTGTAATGCCGGTTATGGAGGAATGGTATAATTACACCGAAAATGTCAGGGGGAAGCCGGGTTTTACCGTGCTTCTCAGCATTGATGAAAAAAGCTATAAGGGCGGCACCATGGGCGATGATCACCCGATTGCCTGGGCGCACGTTTTTGATGGCGGCCGCGCATTTTATACCGGGCTTGGTCATACATTCCCGCCTGATCATCCCTTTATGGCTGATCATCTTGCCGGCGGCATCGAATGGGCGGCAGGGAAGTGACAGGTCAGGATTTGGATTTTAAGGTGATGATGAACGACTAAAAAATTAAATTTGATAATCTTTCACCATACATGAAAATCGACATCACGATAAATATCAAAATAATTTCTGCTATATTGTGATTGTTCATCAACTGGATGTGAAATAATCCATTCATTTGCAATCTTTATTATATCCTTTATTTGCTCTTTGGTAATCTCAGTTTCAATGATTTTGACACTTTTCATTAATTCAGGAATATATAACATGATCCCTTCCGGACCTGATAAATAGACATCTTTACCGGATGTGAATATTCTAAGCCATTTTGCCGCTTCAACATAATCCCGCACTTGTTCAGGGCCTTCCGAGTAATATGTACAAAGCAGATATTGTGATACTTTATCGTTTTGATCAGCAGCCTTTTTTAACCAATAGAGGGACTTTTCCAAATCTTTACCTACAAATTCATTACCTCTTTTATAAATCCTGCCTAATATACTTTGGGCACTGACAACGCCTTCATCAGCGTTCTTTGTGTATATTTCCATGGCCTTTAAACCTGATTTTTGAATTCTGATACCATTTTCGATCAAATACCCCATATTGACCTTTGCGGGCTCAAAATCAGCTTGCGCAGCTTTTGTCATCCAATTGGCAAATAATGCCTCATTTCGTTCTGTTCCAAGCCCATAATAATTATACATAGCAAGAAAGTGCATGGCGTAACCGCTTCCCTGTTCAGCGGCTTTATCAAACCAGTATAATGATTTTGCAAATATTTCAGGTGATCGGTTTTTTGCTGCATAACGCGTATCAATAATATTTCGAACAGCTTCCCTGAAAAGATTAGTGGCAACAATATTTTGGGCATCACGATTACCTTGTTCAGCCATAATTTCAGGAAAATAGTGAATTGAAGTAAGTGCGGATTTTGATGCTTCATGATTAAGTTTTGCTGCCTTTTCAAAAAGTTCCCTTGAATATTCCTTATCTTTATCCACGCCATTTCCATACAAATATCTTAAGGCTAACTGATAGTTTGCATCAAGATTTCCGAGTTCTGCCGCCTTTTCCAGTAGTTTTATTGCCTGACCATCTTTGCGCGTGTTTGATTTTACTTCTGCAAACTCCAACATAGCTTGAGTGTTGTTATTTTTGACGGCTATTTCCAACCATTCATTTTTCTGTTTATACATTTGGTTGAGATTAAGCGTTTTTAATGCATTTATTTCACGTAATTTTACAAAGCCGTTCATGGTATCGGCTAATATTGAAGCCACTTCATAGGCAACATCGCCGATCTGTTCTTTGGTAAGTGACTTTTCCAACTTCTTATATTTTTTTTGGGCATCTTTTTGGTAATTATAACTGGCAAAAATATAATTACGGTAGGCATTTACCGGATCAGTATTTTCTAACTCGGTGGCTTTTTTAAATTGTTCAATACCTTGGGCAATAATTTCTTCACGGTTTCGTTCAGTTTTAACAGATGGCCTAATTCGAAGATCGGGAATTCCCAAATCTACATTTCCGGTTTTTACCTGCGCCAGACAGCTAAAATCAGTAAATAAGCTCTGTGATAATGCCAGTAAAATTAAAAAGTAAAAATCCCGCATTTGTTCCCCAACTTAACAAGTTGATTAATTTACTTAAGATTGAACAGATTTGCAAATTTGTATTGTTCGTTAGTGAATATTTATAATCAAGATTAAAATGCCTTTTGGAATTTGGTTATGAATTAAAACATGAACCAAAATCAACATCGAAAACGGCTGGTTCCTAATATGTAAAAAATGCATTATATTTGTAATGAAATATCATTTTAGGAAATTTTGATGTTAAGAATTGGCATAATCGGGGCCGGGTCTATTGCCGGTGTTGTTGCCGAGGCAACAAAAAAAACGACCAGTGCAATGATCAGTGCGGTCACCAGCCGCGTAAAAAACAATGCAGAAAAATTTGCCAATTCATATGGTATTGAAACCGTTTTTGACCATTGGCAGGACATGATAGGGTCTGACAAAATTGATGCCGTATATGTGGCGACCCCCACTCAAGTTCGTGAAGAAATATGCGTTGCAGCGGCGAACGCAGGCAAGCATGTTTTTGCTGAAAAACCGTTTCACAGTCATCGATCCCTCATGAATATCATAAATGCCGCTCGCGAAAATAATGTCGCATTTATGGATGCCACCCATTTCACCCATAACCCGCGCACCGAACATTTAAAAAAGACTATAACCGATGAAATTGGCAAACTGAAATTAATAAGAAGCACATTTTATTATCCTTTTGATGACAAAAATAACATCCGGTTTGACCCTGCCAAAGAACCATTGGGATCAGTCGGTGATCTTGCATGGTATAATATGCGGGCCATTGTCGAGTTCCTTGATTCGGATGCCGACCCCGCCAGAATTACCGCCTACAGTGAGAAAGATGCGGAGACCGGCGTTATCATCCGTGCATCGGGCGCAATGATTTTTAAGGACGGTAAAATGTCCAGCTTCGATTTCGGCTTTAACGCAGGCGTTATAACTATGGATCTTGATCTGTTCGGAGATAAAGGCCTGATCAGGATGGATGATTTCGTGCTTGACTGGCATAGTGGGTTTGATTTTTCAGATGGCTATTACCCCCTTCAGTATTTTGTTCGAAAAAATCTGGATGAGCCGGACAGCTGGAAAAAAGTTGAGCTAAAAAGTGACAGGCCGCAAAAGATAGCCATGATTGAAAATTTTGTTTCCCTCACCAGAGAACCGGATGGCCAGGCGGCGGCTTCGTCAATCCAAAGAACCTTACAAACCCAGAAACTGGTTGATGCACTTTTTTCCGCCTGTAATGAAGATTAAATTTCGGCAAATCTTTGACTAAATCCGGAAAAACGTAAAATCATTATTTCTAAAATATAATCCTTTTGAACGACCACTCCCGACTCAAAGCGGCATTTGATTTTGTAATTGTAACTTAAATAAGGTCTATTTTCTATTGATTTGCATGTTTAGTTACATCTATATTCTTAAGCGTTTAAGTGATTGCATAAGGAGGGGAATGTCGTGTCTGAACAAGTAACGCAAATATCTAGAACAATTACAATTTTATCAAAAACTTTCAAACTCACTAATGATAATATAGCGACTTTATCAAGCATATTACTTTTATTCTTTGGATTAGTTATCCTCACCCTTCTTTTTTTGTATCCTATGTTTTTTTCTATTACAGGGATATCTCCCACAGAATTTTCCTGGGTTACAGTCTTTTTAAATCTTGGTTTTCTTTTAGTTATATGTGCTTTTAGCGGGTTTTATGGAGCTTTAACTGTGATAAAAACTGTTTCCTCGGATGAAGGAAAGTATGTAAGAACTGAAGTTGCTGTATCGAAGGCAGTTAAACAATCTATTCCTTTAACAATATTGCTAATAATTACAGGCCTCATAGTTGCTCTCGGTTTGACAATTTTTATAATTCCAGGAATTATATTCATAACAATGTTTTACGTTATAGTACCAATTAAAATAATAGAGAAAACTACAATTAGAGAAACGCTTGTAAGAAGCAGAGAACTTACCAAAGGAAGAAGAAGCAGTATTTTAGCCGTAATTTTTATATCAACACTTGCCTATGCTATTTGCTCTGTAATATTAAACTTTCTAGGAAGTCCGGGTTATTTGAAACTCTTACTATTAGGGTACTATATAATTTTCTCATTTGTACTTTATACCATTACATATCTGGAGATTGGTAAGGAATTAGAAACTTACAAAGCTAATATTTAAATGGTTTATTAGTGGTCACTATATATTAAGTTTACAACTGTCTGCTTTGGGTCGGAAGCGGTCAGTTATATGAGAATGTAAACTGCCCGCACGCCCATCATGCATTTTACATATAATATGGCCCATTCTACCCTTAATCGACCGCCTTGCTTTTATCATTGAAGGTGAAGATAAAGATGAGGGAGACCACCGCCGCCAGCAAACATGGAGTGAGCCAGATACCGCCCCAATCCTTAACCCCATTCACGGTGAAGGCATCAACCACATACCCGGAAAGGCTTGAGCCGATGGCAAGGCCAAAGCCGTAAGTCAGAAGCGTAAAAAAGCTCTGCGCGCTGGAGCGGATGGCAACGTCCGCCTTTTTTTCCACATAGACCTGTCCGGTGACAAAGAAAAAGTCATAACAGACGCCGTGCAGCAATATCCCGACATAGATCATCCAGACCAGACCGTCCATATCGCCGCTGGCAAACAGGGCATAGCGCACCACCCAGGCCAGCATACCGACAAGCAGCATCCATTTAACGCCAAGCCGGCGGAAGAAAAACGGCATCAGCACCATAAAGCCGACTTCGGAGACCTGCCCCAGTGACATTTTGGCGGCGACCCCTTCCATACCGATCTCGTTAAAATAAAGGTTGGCAAAAGCATAATAGAAGGCGAGTGGAATGGAAATCAGCAGCGAACAGGCGGAAAAGACGGCAAAGGAGCGGTCTTTGAGCAATGCAAGGGACTGGAGCCCGAACATATCACCGATGCTGACTTTTTGCCCCTTGCTGCGGGGTGGGGTGTTGGGCAGGGTAAAGCTGTAAAGCCCGAGGATAACGGAGCCGATTGCTGCCATTTTCAGGGGAACCGATGTTGCCTCGACATTTTCGATTTTTGTGCCCAGCATAAATGTAATCAAGAGCCCGGCGACAATCCAGCCGATCGTGCCCCAGACCCGGATTTTCGGGAACTGTTCGTTTGGTTTATCCATCTGGTTAAAAGAAACAGCATTGGTCAGGGCAATGGTCGGCATATAGACCGCATTATAAATCAGGAAACCGACAATAATGCTACCGGTGGTGGCAAGGCCCGATACATAATAAAGCAGCACCGCCCCAATCAGATGCAGGACGGCCATGACCTTTTCCGCGGCAAAAAAGCGGTCTGCCACCAGCCCGATAAAAAGCGGGGAAATGATTGCGCCGATATTGTTGGTAAGATATGTGGTGCCGATTTCCGCACCGCTAAAGCCGATATTCGCCAGATAACTGCCCAATGTGACAAACCACGACCCCCAGACAAAAAGCTGAAGAAACATCATGACGCTGAGCTGACCATATATTTTGCTATTCATTCTTTTTCCCTTATTTTATAGTACCCCTTATTGATTTAAAGATAGCCGATTGGGGGAAACTTGACTAGCGAAAATGTAATCGGTTACAAACTAGGGTAAGGGTAAAGGACAGACCATATGAAGCTTGGAATTCAAAGCGCGATACTTGACGGCATGACATTTGAGGAAGTGATTGATTTTGCGGCCGAAAATAACTTTGACTGCGTTGAGTTGATGTGCTGGCCGAAGGGCAAAGCCGAGCGGAAATATGCCGGGGTCACCCATATTGATGTGGTGGATTTTGATCAGAATGATGCCGATTATATCAATAATTACTGCAAAAAAAAAGGTGTGGAAATCAGCGCGCTTGGCTATTACCCCAACCCGCTTTGCCCTGATCATGCAGAAGCGCAGGTTTATATTGACCATATAAAAAAGGTCATTGATGCCTCGGCGCTGCTCGGGATTAATATGGTCACCACCTTTATCGGCAATGACTGGCATAAAAATGTTGATGACAACTGGCCGCGTTTGGTTGAGGTATGGGGACCGCTGCTTGACTATGCCAAGGCCAGAAACACGCGGATCGGCATTGAAAACTGCGCCATGTTTTTTACTGATGATGAATGGCCGGCGGGCAAGAATATTGCCTATAGCCCGAAAATATGGCGGCGGATGTTTGCGGAATTTGATGGTGATACGCTGGGGCTTAATTATGATCCGTCGCATCTGGTCTGGATGCAGATGAACCATGAAAAACCGTGGGATGAGTTTGCTCACAAAATGTTCCATACCCATGCCAAGGATGTTGCTGTAAACCGGGATAAGCTGGATGATGTCGGGACAATGGCCAATCCGCTTGACTACCATGATCCGCGCATTCCGGGACGGGGTGATATTGACTGGCAAAGCTATATCGCCAAAATGAAGGGGGCCGGATTTGACGGCGCGCTTTGTATCGAAGTGGAAGACGCCGATTATGAAGGGGATATTGAGCTGAGGAAAAAGTCGCTGATTGACAGTGCGAGCCATTTAAGGCCGTTTATAGAAAGCTGAAAAAATGAGCACAGATTTTGATGCAATTGTTGTGGGGTCCGGCATTTCCGGCGGCTGGGCCGCCAAGGAACTGACCGAAAAGGGACTTAAAACCCTGCTGGTTGAACGGGGCCGTCGGGTAGATGCCGGCGATTATCCGACAGAAGGCAAAGCGCCGTGGGAACTGCCCAACCATGGCCGCACATCAAAAGCCGAACTGGACCGCGATTATCCGATCCAACAACTGACAGGCATTAATGAGGGGCACAAACATTTTTTTATCAAGGATCCTGAAAAACCCTATATTCAGGAAGAGGGAAAGCCTTTTTCTTGGATCAGGGGGCATCAGCTTGGCGGCAAGTCGCTGACCTGGGGCAAAGTGAGCCTTCGGTTCAGTGATCTGGATTTTGAAGCCAATAAAAATGACGGGCATGGCACCGACTGGCCGATCCGGTATAAGGATATTGCCCCCTGGTATGATTATGCGGAGCGGTTTGCCGGGATCAGCGGATCAAAAGAAGGACTTCCCCACCTGCCGGACGGCATATTCCAGCCGCCGATGGAGATGTCCTGCGTTGAGCGCGCCGCCAAAAAAGGGATTGAAGCCGCCTACCCCGACCGTCATCTGATCATCAGCCGCACCGCTAACTTGACCGAACCTACGGAAGAACAGCTCGCGCTTGGCCGCAGCAAATGTCAATTCAGAAATGAGTGTACGCGCGGTTGTTCGTTCGGCGCCTATTTTTCCAGCCAGTCAGCGACCCTGCCGGCGGCGGAACGGACCGGCAATCTGACCATCATCACCGATGCGGTTGCCCAAAAAGTCAATTATGACCCGGAAAGCAAAAAGGCAACAGGTGTTCGGGTTATTGATGCCAACACCAAACAAGTTAGCGACTATACCGCGAAGGTTATTTTCCTTTGTGCATCGGCACTTGGCACCACGCAGATCATGCTTAATTCCATATCTGAAAGCTTCCCGAACGGCATTGCCAATAGCAGCGGCGTGCTCGGTCATTATCTGATGGATCATGTATTTCAGGCAGGAGCACGAGGTAAAATGACCATTGATGACCGCTATTACAGGGGCCGTCGCGCTAATGCCGTCTATATCCCGCGTTTTCATAATTTAAGCGAAAAACATCCCGACTTTATACGCGGATATGGTTATGAGGGCTGGTCATCGCGGGAAGACTGGGGCCGGTTAACAGAGACACCCCTTTATGGTGCCAAGCTTAAAAATAAACTGAGAACCCCGGGCGACTGGAGCTTTGAAATTATGGGCTTTGGGGAAATGCTGCCCAGATTTGAAAATCATGTCCGGCTTGACCCCACCCGGAAAGATAATTGGGATATGCCATTGCTGCGCATATCGGTTGAACATAGTGACAATGAAAAAGCCATGCAGCAGAGCATGAAATTTGAAGCGGAAGAAATGCTGAAAAAAGCAGGGTTTCATGATATAGAAAGCTATGCCGATGAACCACCCCCGGGACTTTGCATCCATGAAATGGGGACGGCACGGATGGGGCGTGATCCCAAAACCAGTGTCCTGAACGGTTTTAACCAGGCCCATGATGTCAACAACCTGTTTGCGACCGACGGCGCGGCAATGGCTTCAACCGCCTGCCAGAACCCGTCACTTACCTATATGGCGCTGACGGCACGGGCGGCGGATTATGCGGTCAGCCAGCTTAAAGCCGGCCTGATTTAATTCAGCCGATGACCCGCTTTGTCGGAAAGGTAATGATGGCCTGGGTTCCTTCTTTTATTTCACTGATCAAAGTGAACTTGCCATTATGAAGTTCTATCAGGTTTTTCACAATCGGCAGACCGAGTCCCGTCCCTTCTTCATTTAAGTCATGCTTGCCATGAATCTGCTCGAACGGATTCTGGACCTGTTCAAGCCGGTCTTTGGGAATGCCTATTCCGTTATCGATTATGGCCACTTCAACCTGTCCATTGCGCTTTTTATTGATCAGGCACTCAACTTTACCGTCATGTGGAGTATATTTAATGGCATTAGAAAGCAGGTTGATAAAAATCCTTTTAATCGCATTTAAATCACCCAGTATCTTCAGCGAACTGTTGATTGGCTTTGGTGAATATAACACTGAAATATTTTTTCCTTCCGCCTGAGCGGTCAACATTTTAATGGCTTCAACCAGACAGCCATTCAGTGAAAATTCACATTCCTCAAGTCGCCATTTCCCGGCCTCAATCTTCGATAAATCAAGAATATCATTTATGACTGTCGATAAATGTGTGCCACTGTTTCTGATATCCGACAGATATTCCTTATGCTTCAGATTATCAACCTGCCCGCCAACCCCTGCCAGCATCGCATCGGAAAAGCCGATTATGGCATTCAGCGGCGTACGGATTTCGTGGCTCATATTGGCCAGGAAATTTGATTTGGCGGCATTTGCCGCTTCGGCCTCTGCCTGGGCCGTTTCAGCACGCATCTGTGAAATGATCAGTTTTCTTTCAACAGATTTCCGCCGCTTGACTTCACGCCTCAGGCTGGCATTCCAGATCAGAATAATGACCAAAATGACAATGACGACAATCCCGATCTGCCAGAGCAGGGCATAATCCAACGGATCTTCATTGGAAAGAGACCCGATCCATTCCCTTGAAATCTGTGCCCTTTCAATTGCACTGATTGAATTGAGCGCCTTTTGCATGGCGCTGGTCAATAATGTAAGCTCTTTCCTGATTGCAAAAGTATTTGCACCGATATAGGGGGTATCGCCGGCAATCACGATATTTGTATACCCCTGTTCTGATATATTATATGCCACCATAGGCAGACTACCCACATGTGCATCAACGCGATTTGAGGCGACCAAATTAAGGGCATCAGCAGCCGATTTGGCTGGAATTATATCAATTTCGGGATAGTTATTCTTAAGATAATCAATAACAGCATACCCCTCGACCACAGCCACTTTTCGCCCTGAAAGCCCATCAAGATTACCGATAATCTTTTCTTCTTTTCTGGCAAAAATCATATAGGTCGATATGAGATATTCACTCGTAAAATTAAGATATTCAGATCTTTCGGCTGTGGGCGTCGTTAGTCCAATGACATCCACCTGACCTTCCTTGATTTTATTTAGGGAATCTGCCCAGTCGTGGCTTGGGACTGTTTCAAACTTAATATTAAGTTTTTCCGCAATTTTTCTTAAATAGGACCCGGTAACACCGGTAATTTCACCGTTATTATCAATAAATTCAAGCGGGGCCACAGTAGGGTCAGCAGCAACCCGGACCACATTATTCTGCGAAAGCCACGCCAGTTCTTCACGGGTAAGTCCAATATCCACAAGTCTTCCACTTGATATTGAAGTCTGCCATTTATCTGTAAGTGCAACAAATTCTTCCTGACTGACTGCGGCCATTCCTTTTTCAAGAATAGATATGAGTATCGGCCAGTCCTTACGAGCGGCAAAGCGGATGTAATCGGCATTTTCCGTTTCCGGGAAAAATTTGTCTCCAATGACTTCTATACCAGGCAGCAGACTTGTCCGGATCATATATTGCGATGCGGGCAATATATCAGCATGAACATCAATTGACCCAGCTGAGAGGGCTTTAAGTGCTTTGAGGGTTGAATCAAATTCAACCAGATTAAGGTCAGTAAAATTTTCTTTATAAACCCTGTCAGGGATTGAATCGATAACTACCCCTATCCTTTTGTTCTGCAGATCATTGAGGCTTGAAATATGCTTTGACCCCTGTCTTCCGAAATAGACCATCGGCAGATCAAGATAAGGCACTGTAAAATTAAGATATTCCTCACGTTCAGGAGATTGAATGATACTTTGCGCCATATCAATTTCCTTATTTCTTAATTTATTCAAAAGCTCAGACCAGGGCAGACCATTTACATATTCAATTTTCAAGCCGACTTTTTTAGCTACCAAATTCAAATAATCAATCGAGAATCCCAGAGGCTTTCCATCACGGGCAAAATCAAGGGGCGCCCATTCCATTTCATTGGTAGACCGTATGACCGGATGCTGCTCTATCCAGAGCTTTTCCTCGTCCGTTAATTTAACACTATTGTCGGAATCCTGTGCGAAAGCCCCTGATAGAATTGTCAGGACCAAAATCAATGATAAAAATAAATTAAATATAAGCTTATGAAATATCACAAATATAACTCTTTAATTAAAAATACCTATTGTCCCAATCAATCAGATTTTTGTTTACCTAGGAAAATATAGACAATATTGGTTAATTTTTAGCTAGTGCACTTTCAATTATAAAAAAATACATAAAACACTGAAAATAAAAGAATTTGACAGTCAATTCGTTGATATATACCCTTTCGGAATTATCTGTTGGTATTGCGCAGAAAACGAACGTATCCAACAACCATTAAGTTGATGAGATTTATGATGGAAGAACCGAACGCTGGTCAATCCACAACAATCAAAGATGTAAAACAGCTTGGTCTTTGGGCATCCCTCTGCAGTCTTTCCTATGTATTCTGGATTTGCGGCGGCATGGAAATGATTGAACGGCTTGCCTATTATGGGGCAAGAATGGTTTCAGGTCTTTATGCCACTGATAGTGCTGCAAATGGCGGGCTGGGGATTACTGAAACCGAGCTTGGGACAATTTTTCTGGTTTGGGCAATGGTTCAGACATGGGTACCTGTCGTCACAGGAGGACTTTCAGACAGAATTGGATATAAGGAAACCATATTTGCCTCAACCGTGACCAAAATTATCGGTTATCTTTTTATGGCATTATTTCCGACCTATTGGGGCTTTATGGCCGGTGCGGTCATCCTTGCTTTCGGCACCGGAATATTTAAGCCGGGCATTCAGGGCACAATCGTAAAAAGCACAAATAGATTGAACAGTTCCATGGCATGGGGCGTTTTTTATCAGACTGTGAACATTGGCGGCTGGATCGGACCGCTGATTGCAGTAAGGCTGCAGATACTGGCCTGGGATCAGGTTTTTTATGCCTGTGCGCTGATCATTAGTGTGAATTTTTTATTCCTACTCACCTATAAAGAACCGGATAAGCAGGCCCGGCTTGAAAGACAGGCAAAAATCAAAGCTGGCGAAATAAAGGAAAAACCACTTTGGCAGGAAAGCCTAAGCGAACTTAAGAACCCTATTCTAATCTGGTATATCGTAATATTTTCCGGTTTCTGGTTTATGCTGATGTTTTTCTGGGATGTGGCGCCACTTTATTTCCGGGACTGGGTAGACACGGCACCTTTGGTTGCTCACTGGTTCGGGGAAAACGGCACACAAAATGAAACCTTAAAATTTTTACTTGGTTTAAGCGAAGACGGTCGTGAAGTTACACCCATCGGGCTGATTTCCTATAATGGTCTGCTCATTATGACGGTGTGTTTCATCGTTGCCGGACTTTCTGCAAAACTCAAAGCAATGCATAGCCTGGCAATTGGAACAATGATGACATCATCTGCATTACTGATCCTTGGCATGTTTAATCTGGCATGGCTGATTGTGATCGGCATTGTAACATTTTCCATTGGTGAAATGCTGTCATCACCAAAAAGCAGTGAATTTCTCGGCAACATTGCCCCGGCAAGAAAGAAAGCCATGTATCTGGGCTTCTCACAAATGCCGATCGGGATCGGCTGGACTCTGGAAGGATTTATTGGCCCCTATCTTTACGGGCAATGGGCTTCAAAAGAACAAATTTCCCGACTTGTTCTGTCAGACTATGGCCTTAACGCTGACCAGATTAGTGCCATTCCCGGCGGTGAGGCCTTTGGAAAGCTTATTGAGCTTTCTGGGAAAACCGCCAACCTCCTGACAACAGAACTTTATGCCTGTAACAATATTGGACTGGTGTGGTATTTTATGGCATCTGTCGGGATCATTTCTGCCATTAGTATGGTTTATTACGGCAAGTGGATCTACAGAATAGCCAACACACAAGTTATTGAAGACTAAAGCATTGCCAACCCTTAATGAATAATTTGATAGTCCGGTGATAATACGGAATTGACAAAAATGAACGTCAATTTATAACTGGAGCCATGAAAATCATTACAATTTCAGGCGCAAGCGGATCCGGCAAATCAACCCTTGCCGATCATATCCACAAGAAAAAAGACGGCAGTCTATTGCTGGGCATTGATCGTTATTATTTAAGCAAAGCCGAACAGGTTGAACGCCACGGATTTTTCAATTTTGATTATCCTGCAGCTCTCGATACTGATCTGATGAAAGAGCATTTAAGGCAGTTAAAAAAAACCGGTAAAGCCGACGTCCCGATTTATGATTTTAAAATCAGCAAGCGGACCGGATATGAACCTGTATCCGTTAAAGATACCATCATCATAGACGGGCTTTTTGCCGGATCACTGCTTTCGGACCTTGCGGATCTGAACATATTTGTTGATGTTGATCTTGACCTTGCCTTGCTCAGAAGAATTGAGCGGGATATGAGGGAACGTGGGCGAACCCTGGAAAGCGTTACTGAACAATATATGAAGGATGTAAGACCGGCTTATTTCAAACATATCGAAACAATAAAATCATCATCAGACATCATCCTTAAAAACAACACATCCATTGATGAACTGTTGAATGACGCAGCACAGATCCTCACTCTGCTGGATAATAATTAAAACTGATCAGTCTTCTATCTTCATCAATTTTGCACGGTAATGAATATAGCCCACAATAAAAATAATATAGCCAACAATCAGACCTGATCCGATAAGTCCGATACTTGACCAGGATAATGCCAATTGCGCAAGCAATATGAGTATTCCACCAACACAGATTATTTTTAATGTCCGCTCGGAAAGCTTTAAATGTGCCGAGGCGAAAACATCAGGAAGACGTTTTGAAAGCAGATATGCCGCAATAATCGGAATCATGTCATAAATAAACACAAGGCCGCTTCCAAGCATGACGATATAATTAAGCGACCAGCCAAGCAGGACGGGTGCGCCTCCGACAAAAAGCAGAATGGTCAAAAGAATATGAGGCGTGTTAAACCGTTCATTGACAACGGCCAGCCCCTTGGGCAGCCAACCGTCTTCACAGGCAATAAGTACTGATTTTGTCGCCCAGGTAAAGGTAGAATTTATACTGGTCGCCAGCGCAAAAAGACCCGCACCGACCATGAAGGCAACATATAGATAATCAGGCAGTATTTCCCTGGCCACATCAGAAAGTGTGGCATTCGCTGTCTGCTCAAGCGGCAGAATGCCGACTGCGACAATGGACACAAGTGCAAAAAAACAGGCCGCAATAAGCGTGCTAAAAATCATGGCACGCGGCAGATCGCGGTGCGGGTTTTTCATTTCCCCGCCGATTTCGGAAATATACTGCGCGCCGCCCGTGGCAAATGACATTACCACGCAGGCCAGAGCAAAGCCATACCAGCCTTTTGGAAACAGGTTTTCCTGATCGGTGAAGTTGCTGTAATCAACTTCAAGAATTCCAAAAAATATAAGCGATGATAAACCCAGAAGCAAAAAGACAATCATTATTTTCTGCACAACAGCGGCCGGATGAATGCCAACCAGATTGACCAGATAAAATAAAACAAGTATGCCAAACGCCACATAGCGAATATTTAATGCTGGCACCAAAGCGGCAGCATAATTGGCAAATCCAAGTGCAAATAAAGCAATCAGAATATGGGTTATAAGCAAAACCGCCAGATAGAAAAAACCGACCTTTTTGCCTAAAACCCTTTTACAGTAAACATAAAGCCCGCCGGTCGCCGGCATCGCTGACCCCATAAAAACCACGGGCATCTGTTTAATAAGCGACAAGATGGCCGAAAGAATAAAGGCAAGCGGTACAGCATAAGCCGTATACTCAATACCGATACCGATCAGCACCATAATGCCTGAGCCAATCACCTGCCCGAGGGCAAGGGCGAAAACATCCCAGAAGTTCAGCGATTTTTTTAATTTCATCCGATCCCTTTCATCAGAGCAGCGCGAGAGCGGCATCAAAATCCGCAATCAGGTCATCAGCATCCTCAAGCCCGACAGAGACACGGATCATACCATCTGAAATCCCCATTTCCAGCCGCTCTTCCTTAGGGATATCAAGAAAGGCCATCAA
The DNA here is from genome assembly GCA_041396985.1 of Emcibacteraceae bacterium. Taxonomy (NCBI): domain Bacteria; kingdom Pseudomonadati; phylum Pseudomonadota; class Alphaproteobacteria; order Emcibacterales; family Emcibacteraceae; species Emcibacteraceae bacterium. The sequence goes on along the minus strand of JAWKXO010000003.1, from coordinate 566,086 downwards.
GGCCGGAATTTGTGTTGTGCTGCGCACCCCACCAAGGCTCGCAGAAAAGCAGCTAAGCTCAAGATTATCCAGAACCTTTAAGGCCCGATCCCCGTCCCCGACATCAAAGGTCAGCATCGCCCCGAATTTCGGCATCTGCGCCTTGGCAATTTCATGCTGCGGATGGCTTTCAAGTCCGGGGTACCATACCCTGCCGACCTTGTTATGGCCTTCAAAATGACGGGCGAGCTTAGCGGCCGTTTTACAGGCACGCTCAAGCCGGACGCTTAATGTCGAAATGCCTCGGCTCAGCATCCAGGCATTAAAGGGGGCGAGCGGCGCGCCAAGTTTAACCATTGTGTTCCAGCGGATCTGTTCCAGAAAGTCGGGCGGCAGAATTTCGGATTTCATACAAATCGAGCCGCCGATAACATCACTGTGGCCACCGATAAATTTGGTGGCGCTTTCAACAACTATATCCACACCCCATTCAAGCGGACGCATGACATAGGGACTGGCAAATGTATTATCGCAGATAACAACAATTCCCCGTTCATGAGCCATCTCAACCAACGGCGGAATAGCCGCCACTTTCATCGACGGGTTGGCAATTGTTTCAAAATAAATAACTTTGGTATTGGGTCTGATTGCCGCCTTTACCGCTTCCGGGTTTGCCGTATCAACAAAGGTGGTTTCAATATTATAGTCGGTCAGCCGATGATCAAGCATTTCATGGGTTGAACTGTAGGTGGTCCAGTCACAGACAATATGATCACCGCTTTTTAAAAGCCCGAGCAAAGTAATGGAAATAGCCGCCATACCTGACGCAGTTGCAAGGCAGGCATCACCCCCTTCAATCATCATCATCTGTTCTTCAAACTGATATTCAGACGGATTGCCACAGCGACCATAAATGTTGACTTCCTTACGGGCACCATCAACTATTCTTTGAAAAATTTCCGCGTCATACTGAAAACTGGAGGACATAATGATCGGAGGACTGATTGATTTTGTTGCCGGATCAGGTGGCGTATAAACTGCCCTGCTGTCAAACTTAAGTCCCCGTCTTTTTTCATTATCCATTTTATTCCCACTCACATTATTTTTATAGACTCATTCGTTATAGAATTGTGAACCAAATTGCACAAGTCTCACCAGAAATTAATTTACGAACTGCTCAAGATAATATTTAATGAGAAGATAATAATTTGAGGACGGGGAAAAATTATGAAAACACAAAATACCAGCAGAAGATCATTTATCAAAAAAACGGCCGCCGCCGCGGTTGGTTTTTCTATTGTGCCAAGGCATGTTCTTGGTCAGGGCTTTACACCCCCGAGTGACCAATTAAATGTCGCCGTAATCGGTGGTGGGGGCAAGGGTTTTTCAGATGCCGTCAATGTCTGGGGCGACGGAGTATCAAATATCGCCGCGATTTGCGATGTGGACTGGAATATGGCCGCTGAAGCCTTTCAGAAATTTCCAAATGCTAAAAAATATAAGGATTTCAGAAAACTGCTGGATGAAATGCCGGATATTGATGCCATAACCGTTTCAACACCGGATCATAATCATGCCGTTATTACCATGAACGCTATGAAACGCGGCATCCACACTTATGTTCAAAAGCCCCTGACCCACAATATATATGAAGCCCGCACGCTGACGGAAGCGGCGAACCAATATAAAATTGTGACCCAGATGGGCAATCAGGGCGCTTCAGGTGCCGGGGTCAAACAAATGATTAAATGGTTTGATCAGGGAATGATTGGCAATGTTCATGAAGTTCATGTCTGGACCAACCGGCCGGTCTGGCCGCAGGGCATAAAAAGCCCGACCAATATGCCCGCGATGCTAGATGGGCTGGACTGGGATACATGGATTGGGCCAGCGGCATGGGTTGACTATCATCCGCTTTATCATCCCTTTAAATGGCGCGGCTGGTGGAATTTCGGCACCGGGGCACTTGGCGATATGGCCTGCCATCTAATTGACCCGCCATTTCGGGTTCTTGGACTTGGCTATCCGACAGAAGTTGAAAGCAGCGTTGGCGCCACATACTCACAGGACTGGATGCCGGATTATCTGCCTGCTTCTTGCCCGCCATCATCAAGAACCCAGCTTAGCTTCCCGGCCAGCAGGAAAAATCCTGTTCCCATAAAACTGACATGGACCGACGGGGGCTTGCGGCCGTTTCATCCTGACCTGATACCCGCGGATCATGATATCGGTGATGGAGGCAGCACAAACGGTGTCATCATGATGGGGGAAAAAGGAATTATGACCTGTGGCACTTATGCAGAAAACCCGAAAATATACCTAAATTCTGGCGAACTGATCACCCAGGAACCGGTTGAACAGGAAATCATGCTTCCTGAAAATGGCCACCACAGGCACTGGGTAGATGCCTGCAAACAGGGATATGGCAGTGAAAAACATAAAGAGCTTACATCGTCCTTTGATTTTGCCGGTCCGCTAACCGAATCTATTCTGATGGGCAATCTGGCGATCCGCAGCTTCAATCTCCGTGAAAAGAATGGTGAGGATTTTGAATATCCTGGACGCAAAAAACTACTTTGGGATGGTAAAAATATGAAAATTACAAACTTTGAACCTGCCAATCAGTTTGTTAAAAGAGAATATCGTGAAGGCTGGGCCCTTTAATATCAACACACCAAAAATGGAAAGAATAAGTAATGGTGGATATCGTAACCTTTGGTGAAATCCTGTTACGGCTGAAAAGTCCGGGATATGAACGGTTTTTTCAAACTCCACAGTTTGAGGCAACATTCGGCGGCGCAGAGGCAAATGTGGCAAATAGTCTGGCACACTTCGGTGTAAATGTTTCTCATGTCACGGCGCTTCCCGATAATGATATTGCCCACGCAGCAGTGGGTGAACTTCGCCGTCATGGCGTGGATACACGACATATAAATTACCAGGGAAAACGTATCGGCACATACTATCTTGAGGCCGGGGCATCGCTCCGCCCGGGACGCGTTATTTACGACCGTGCCCATTCATCACTTTCTGAGGCAAGGATTGATGATTTTAACTGGGATAAAATTCTTGCCGATACGAAATGGTTTCACACAACCGGGATCACTCCGGCCATCAGCCACTCTGCCGCCGACATAACATTGGACGCTATGAAAACAGCGAGGAAAATGGGCCTTACCGTCTCACTTGATCTGAATTACCGGGCCAATTTATGGCAATATGGCAAAACCGCCACTGAAGTCATGCCCGAGCTTGCCAAGCATGCGGACGTTATCATTGCGGGACGTGAAGACTGCCAGCAATGTCTGGGCGTTGATGTTGCTTTAAAAGCTGAAGAAGACATTGCTCACCTCGATTATTTTAAAGCACTCAGCAACGAAATGATGAGCATTTTTCCAGGCCTTAAAATGCTGGCAATAACATTAAGACAGTCAATCCGGGCCGATTATCATCGCTGGTCAGCCTGCCTTGCCGAACGTGACAAATTTATAAACAGTGATATTTACGACATTCATAACATCATTGATCGTGTTGGAGGTGGCGACAGCTTTTCTGCTGCCCTGATTTATGGACTTTATAATAAACAGTCTATTCAGGAAGCATTGCATTTTGCCACAGCGGCCAGTGCCCTGAAGCATTCTGTTCCGGGAGACGTAAATCTGGTCACTGAAAAGGAAGTCAGGTCACTAATGAAAGGCACATCAGGCGGGAGGGTTCAGCGGTAATCTTTTCCTATACCCCGCCAAAAATGGAAAAGCCGCCATCGACGCAGACCATTGAACCGGTGACAAATTTAGAAGCATCACTCAATAGCCAGATAAGCGCCCCTTTTAATTCATCCGGCTCGCCAAAGCGTTTAAACGGGGTTTGATCAATCACAGCCTGCGCCCGTTCCGTATAGGACCCATCCGGGTTAAGAAGCATTTTTTTATTCTGTTCGGTCAGGAAAAATCCTGGGGCCAGCGCATTCATACGTATTTTGTCCCCATAGCGGTTCGCCATCTCAACCGCAAACCACTGGGTATAGCAATCAACCGCCGCTTTACCCATATTATATCCAAGAACCCGGGTTATCGCCCGTTTGGAATTCATCGAAGAAATATTGACAATGCTGCCCTTTTCGGCAGTTTTTGCCATTGCCTCACCAAAAACCTGGGTCGGGTTTAATGTGCCCCACAGATTTAAATCCATCACGTCCCGCATGCCGTTCAGGTCCATCTGAAACAGATCCTGATCGGGCATCAGCACCCCTTGCGGCATAATCCCCCCTGCCGCATTTACAAGCCCATCTACTTTGCCATATTCATTCAGGATTTTATCCTTGGCAGTCTTAAGCTCTTCGATATTCAGCACATCAGCAATCAGCGGTAATGCTTTGCTGCCACTTCGGTTAATTTGATCAGCGCGATCATGGGCAATTTCCTCATTACGGCCAAGAATACCGACTGACCCGCCCGCTTCCACTATAGCATCAATAAAGGACTTGCCTAAAATACCGGTGCCTCCAGTGACCACGATCACTTTATCTTTTAAAGAAAAATCTGTCATAATTATACTTCTGCCTCTCCATTTCTTATCCTTATTGGATTATCAGAAGTCCCTCTCCTTTCGGTACATCGACGGTTACCATTTTATTTTTATCATTATAAATAAAATCATCCACTGATTTGCCATTTAAAATAACATCAGCTGGTGGATTTTCAGCATATATGCTCAACTGACCGCCGCTGCCATGATAATATTTAAGGCCGTTTCCGGAAAGCTCGAATGTCATAGGCATATTTGATGAAACCCGCAGTTTCCCACCTCGGCTGAATGTGGTTGTTGAACCGACAAAGGCCCGTTCATTATCCCAGGATAAGGAAATTGCATCCGTTTTGATATTATCGACGGTATATTGATTTCCAGGGCTGGTGGTAAAGGCAAATTTCTGACCTGATGCTGTTCCGGAAATATAGCCATTGTGTTTTTCGACCTTAACAGTGGCATCAACATTTTCAGTTGTCAGGATATTTGCCATCACGAGTGGTTTTGCCCCTGAACTGCTTGATGTGGATGTTATCATGCCTTCTTTGATAAGCGGTTTTTCATTTCGAAGTGTCTTAATATAATGGGGTGTTTCCACCGCTTTTATATCCATTTGCGCCGGGCTTAATGGCATAATGTTGAGCGTCGACCCACCCTTAGATATTTTAGAGACCTTTCCTCCAACCGAAATATCATTCAGTGCCAGTGTCTGATAAAGCAGGGTTACATCAACATCGTCCTTATCCGGCACGGCAATATCAACCATCAGCACCGTCCGCGGTTTTAAATAAAGCACATTACGTGTAAGTGATTTAACCTTGCCCCAGTAAAGCCTTCCAATATCGGCCGTGGAGAAGGCCGCATCCTGCCCGTCAAGAAACTGGGCAATAATGGCGTGATCGTCAAATCCGGCAGCAAATCCAAGCGGGTCACCAACTCGCTGGCTTTGATGATTGCCGTTAATCAGGATGGTTGAATGGGCAATTGGCTGTGTGAGCCATGACTGATATTTAGGATCCTCATAATAATCCGATGTTTTTAAGTGGCGGTCTTCAATAAAAATCTGCCCGCGATCCGCAAGATAAAAACTACCCTGATCAAGGTGCTGATGGTTATAAAAAGGACCACTTCTCATAACAAATACAAAGTCATCCTTTTCCCATCCGCTTTTGAAAACGGTCGTGCCCACCTTATGGAATGCCTTGATTGCGCTTTCATCAAATGGTGTATCCTCTTTTACGTTTCTGGTTTCATAAAGCGCATCCAGAAATGTTTCCTTACCATCTTTCAGATAATTATAATACCAGCCCAGCCGGCTTTCCTTCTGCATATCCAGCAGGAATGCCCAGTTGGATGCCGGAATAATATCCCCAACGGAATCGCCAAAATCAAACCATTTATGATCTTTAATAAGCCCGCCCCAGATATATTCCTTATAGGTACCAACCAAAGAGGCGCTGACATCTATGTTAAACACATTTTTGAGTGAAGGCACACTGTAGGACAGGTTTGAAAAACTATAATTATTATAGCCAAATCCTTCGCCCCAGCTGCCGTCTTTTGTGTCGGCGACACGGTTCAGGAATGTATAATATTTTAGCATTGTCCCCGTAAAATAGGGTTCCAGATTTTCCGTGTCCGGACCGTCAGCATAAATTGCCGCCATCGTCATCAGCGATCCCCCGGTTATCATGGCAATCCAGTTTGACGTTTTTGAGGTAATATTATCGTTATAGACATATGTTTTAAAGGCGCCATCAATAATATTTCTTATGAGGGCTCCCCGGATTTTTACCCTTTCCGCTTCGCTCATCAAATCGTAAGTCAGATCATAGGCTTCGGCAAGACGGTGTGACCAGCTCCCCGTGTTATGTTCACTGAACCGTCCTCTTTTTGTCTGCCATGGATGCGACCAGTTATCCCAGTCCGACAATTTTAAAAGAACATCTTTAACATATAGTCCCGCTTCACGGTCATGATGAAATTCATAAGCCATTGCATTCTGACGAAGTGCATCCATCGTATGAAAAATATGCATTCTCCAGGCATCCCATGAAGGTAGCCATACTTCGTCCGGGAATTGGTCCAGATCAAAAATCAGACTGGCAACGGGCACTTTTTCACGCTGGAGTTTTGCACTTTCTGCAATATCGTCATAAACCTTTTTAAAGCGATCTTCTTTAAGACGGGCTTCAATCACCCTTGCTTTTTCAGCATCATAAAGAAGCCTTGGGTGCTGCCCTGCCATATCGGCCACCTTTGGCGCAATATGAATGGTAAACGCGGTGCTTGATTTCTGCTCGTTCTCTGAATAAGCATTGACCTCACCAATATATAGTCCATCCGGATAGGTAAGAGTAAGCGGATTTAAAAACCAGTTCCTTCCATCCTTTGCCAGTTCCCCCTCATAAACCGGGTCATTTCTGTCTGTAATAGAGGCAATTTTTATAGTGACTTTATCCGCATTAAAACCCCAGCTGCCGGAAAGCGAGAATTTATCACCGCGGCTGAAATGCTTCTTAGGAATAAACTCTGCAAATTCAGGAAGTTTCATCATTTCAGGTTTGGCAAATTTAAAAACTGCCCCCTGTTTAGCTGTGACCTTAATATCATCCAGCCCGAGATAAATCGGCATATCCGGATCGGCGGAAGGGATTTTGGTTAAAAACGCTAAAGCATGGATTTCAATTTCATTGTTATTTTTCAGGGAAGGGTTTTCACGGATCAGGTCCTTGTAGCTGACGGTAAGCGGCACCCACATATTTGTTTTCGGGTTTGGGATCGTGATATCCAGTTTACCGAGTTCTCCTGCCGCAAACCTAACTTTAAAAAATTCCGCCTTCAGATTGGTTTTCAGATAATATTTAAGAGAAATTTCAGAGCCCGCTGCCAGATATATGTTCATGAGCTTCTGGGCACCCGCATAATTATCCACATTGGTGTAAGGGGTAACCTTTTGCACGATCGATATGTTTGGGTCCCCCGGTACAATTTCATTGACCCTGAAATTAGGGTCATACGCCGTATCCTGCCACAGCGGATAAGATGCCCATGCCCCAAGGGCGCGGTCTTCAAAATCCTCACTATATTTAAAGGGCTCAAGCTCGGTTTTGGCAATTGTTTGTGCCGTTAGCCCAAGATAAAGGGCAAGAAACAGGGATAATTTTCTCATAAAATTCTCTTAAATCTATGCCAGTTTGCTGGCGCTTGCCTCGTCAATATATAAAACGGCTTTTGGGTGATTACGCAAAATTGTCGACGGATATTTTTCCTGAATATCATCTTTCAATGTATGATAAATCGCATCAGCCTTATTATTCCCCGGTACAACCGCAAAGGCATATGTCGCCTTGAACAAGGCAGGAATAGTCAGTGTTATAGCGTGGGTTGGCACTTCTTCAATGGTTTTAAAACAGATATGATCATCAGGGTCCACCTGCTGCCATCTGTTTTTTTCATCCAGATCAATAATTTTCACCACTTCCGGATCATCAAAAAAAGCAACATGCGGGTCATTGAAAGCCAGATGGGTATTTTCGCCAATTCCCAGTATGACAATATCCGTCGGGTATTTTTCCATCAGATCAGCATATCTTTTACATTCAGTGTCAAGTTTATCTTTGTCCCCATTCATATAATAAACTTCACGGAAATTAACGTGATCAAAAAGCATTTCTTTTAGGTAATTCCCGAAAAGCTGCGGTGCATCAGAATCCAGACCAACATATTCGTCCATATGGAACGCGTTGATCCGACTCCAGTCCACATCCTTAGTTCTTAGAGAAGCAAGAAATTCATTTTGTGATGGTGCTGCGGCAAATACGATATTGATGTGGTCTTTATTTTTGAGAAGTGAATTGATACAGCTGCTGACTTCCTCTGCAGCATCCGCCCCCATATCATTTCTGGTCTTATATATTTTTACCTTCAGCTTATCTTTTGTTATTTCTCTTTTGTCCATCAATCTTCCTTTTAGTCTCTCTTTCATTGTTTATTTTTTACTTTAAGCCCGGCTGTAAACGATATTGCCGCCGATTATGGTTTTATCAATCTGAATATCATTATCAAATATCAGAATATCCGCGTCCTTACCCGGAACCAGCGATCCTTTCCGGTCTGCGATCCCCATGATGTTTGCCGGGGTGATGCTCATCATTCTGACAGCATCCTTAAGCGGCACATCGGCAATGGTACTGATTGTTCTGACCAGCCGGTCAGTGGTTGCAACGCTGCCCGCGAAAGATGTTCTGTCCGGCAATTTTGCCACACCGTCCTCAACTATAACTTTTATGCCATTGGTCAGACTTCCCAAAATACTTTCCTGCCCGTCAGGAAGTCCTGCCGCCCGCATGGAATCGGTTACCAGCGCAATGCGGTCCGCCCCTTTGGTTTTATAAATCAGCTTTAAAAGTGGTGCCGGCAGGTGGCGACCGTCTGAGATAACCTCAACATTCATTTCTTCAATCAGGAAAGCGCTTTCCACACCACCCGGAAAACGGAACGAATTGCGCCGTGTCACCCCGGCCATGCCGGAATAAAGATGGGTTGCCAGCGAAACACCATTTTCAAAAGCAAGCATGACATCATCATAAACGGCACTGGTATGCCCCATGGACGGCATAACGCCTTTAGAGCGGAGATAACGGATAAACTCCAGTGATCCTTTCCTTTCAGGCGCTGAATCCCAGCGCTTGATCACAGTTGTGCGCGATAAAATTTCCTTATATTCCTTCGGGTCCGGGTCTCTGATATATTTCGGGTTCTGTGCACCGCGCTGTTCCATCGAATAATATGGTCCTTCAAGAAACACGCCAAGAAATTCCGCCCCCGCCTTATTGACCTTATTGGCCTGCTCATATATATCCAGATTTTTATAAAGTTCTTCTTTATCCCCGGACAGGGCCGTTGGATACATGGATGTGGTACCGTGACGTGCGTGCAACTCTGCCGCTTTCAAAAAGGCGTTGACCGTCCCATCCAGAAATGAATGGCCGCCGCCGCCATGGCAATGAAGATCAATAAAGCCTGGGGATATATATTTTCCACCAGCGTCAATTTCCATTGCGCCCGGGAATTCAATATTGCTGTCACTGACCTCTACTATTTTACCGTTCTCAACGGCAATGCAGCCATTTGGCAGTTCCCGGTAGGGAGTAAGCAACCGGCCGTTAAAAATTTTAATCCGCCCAACGTTATTGAATGACATGAAAGAATTTGACTGGGCAAATGAATTTGTCGAAAGCAGCCCGCTTCCTGCAGCCAAAGACGCAAGTCCCATTTTTTGCATAAATTCACGACGGTTTTCGTTAAGTTTTTTCATATCAATTCCAATCAAATTTTTAAAAGAAACCTTTAATGGCAAAATAAGTTGTCACAAGTGAGAAAAGAATAACCGCGACAAGCCCGGCATTCATTCGGCTTGACGCTGTGTGATCATTCATAAAGGATTTTTTATTAAGTAAAATAAATACGGGGATCGCCACAGCCGGCAAAATGGCCGCCTGAAATGCCATGGAAAAGACCATTAGTATGGTCGGGCTTTTTTCAAGAAATATAGCGCAGAAAGCAACCAGCAATCCCGAAATGATTAATATTCTGTACATGGGGGACTTTATATCCCTAGGCTTGCCCATATAGTCTGAAATAAGCCAGGGAGCAATCAGCACTATAGGGAAAATGGTTGAAAGACCGGCACCGGCAATGCCAAGGATCAGCATTAAAGAGGCCACTTTACCACCGATCGGCTCAAACAATCCGATCAGATCAAGTGTGTTATCAACCTTAAGTCCCATCAGATGAAGGGTTCCGGCTGAAACTGCCATAATAAGCCCGCTTAAAAGAAGCATCATGGCGGAGGAAACAAAGGCGTCTTTTTTTTCATCCTTAAGATTTTCAATGGTCCAGCCTTTTTCTGTAACAACCGTACTGCGGATAATAAAGACGGCAGCGGAACATGTCGTGCCCGCCATTGCAGCAACGAGTCCAAATGCCCCCGGTTCATCTGGCATGGAGGGAACCAGGCCTTTAACAATCGAAAGCAGATCAGGACTGACCATAAAAAACACACCGACGAAACAAAAAACCATCATGATGACAAATACAGTCAGGACTTTTTCAAAAATTTTATACTGACCGAACCAGAACATCGAAAATAATGCAATAATCAGAACCGGGACAATCCAGGCCACACTGACAATTGCCCCATCCGTCATCAGGCGGATCCCTTCCTGTATCAGGTCAGCGACAATCCCCATTATACCGACCAGTGCCAGAAGCTCCCCTGTAATAAGGGCGGCCATAATATAAAGGGCAAGTGGCTTGCCCCACTTAAATTGGGATTTAATATTCAGAAGCGCCGTTTTGCCGCTGACCAGCGTAACCTGACCATATGCGGCCATCAGAATATAGGTAAATATACAGGAAAGAACGATTGCCCAGAGTAAGGTCATTCCATATTCGGCCCCGGCTTTCGCCATGGTCGTCACACTTCCGGTCCCTATATTATATCCAATTAAAAATAAGCCCGGACCGACAGCACTTACGGCGACTAATATTTTTTTTAAAATGTTATCTGACATATGACCCTATTTTCCAACTTATCCCCCGAAAGCTGCCTCCCTAATTTTTCCCCATTAGACTATAATCATTTTAAACAACTTTCATCAATATCTTATTAGCAATAATTTTAATATCTCAAGAGGTTGGGTAAAAAATTAAAATTGATGAACTTTTTAAACCACGATGATTTTTTATTGGCATAATGCTATGCTTTAAAGCAATATAGCTAAAAAGGGATATCATCTAAAAAGGGGACAACATGACAAATAAGATTATCAATGTCATTACGCGCATTACCATTTTGCTGACAATATTAACAGTGCCGTTTCAAGTTTATGCCGCTGATAAAAAAATAATTGCCAAACGTTATTTTTCAAATTTTCCCCTAGCTAAGGGAAATTATAATGGAATTTCATCGGCCAGTGACGGGCTAATTTATTATGTGCTCTGTTCCGGCGATCTTGATACTGGTGCCCAGATGTATTCCTATAATCCCAAAGATGATAAAATCACTCACCTTGCCGACCTGACAGAAATTGTTGGCGAAAAGGGTCAAAAATCAATTCCTCAGGGCAAAAGCCACGTGAATTATTATGAATATAAAGGCAAGCTTTATTTTGCGACTCATATTGATTTTTATACCAACATTGATGGTAAGGAAATTCTTGGCATTCCGCCGGAAGGATATAAACCTTATCCCGGCGGACATATTGTATCTTACGATATGACCAGAGGTAAATTTGAAGATCTGGGCATTGCTTCAAAAACAAAAGGGGGCGTACTGGCCCAGACCATGGATAGAAGCCGTGGCAGACTATACGGTATCATCTGGCCATCCGGTGAAGTCTATCGCTATGATATTGAAAGCAGGGATTTAAAAACACTCGGCAAATTTTTTGCAGATGGCGAAGAAGGAAACGGCGACCGTTATTTTGTTTTAAGCCGTTCGCTTTCGGTTGATGAAACATCCGGAAATGTATTTTTTGCCAACCCCTTAGGCGAAATTTACCAGTATGTTTTGGACAAGGATGAGGTGGAGCTGGTCACTTCGGATAATCTGGTAAAAGATTATTTTGGTAATTTAAATATCCACCGGTCAATGGGATATCAATGGCGGCAATCTGTCTGGTCTGATTATGACAAAATGATTTATGGTGTTCATCTTGAATCCGAATATCTGTTTCGGTTAAACCCTAAAACAGGAAAAGCTGAAATTCTTGACCGGCTGGCATCCCCCACAACAAAGCGGGCTGGTGTTAACGGATACGGCGGGAGTCTAGGCCTGACATTCGGTGAAAATAATCATACGCTTTACCATATTTCGCATGCCTACCCCAGCGAAGAGGAGTTTAAACAATTCGGACCTGAAGCGGTAAGTAAGCTCAGCCTGAAAAATCATCATTTAATTTCATATGATCTGGAAACGCATAAATATTCTGACCTTGGGGAAATTACCTTTGAAGATGGAAGCGAACCCGTTCATATCAATTCACTGGCATATGGGGCAGATGGAAATTTTTATGCCGTAACCACGATTGAACTGAATAATGGAGAAATCACATCGGATCTCATTTCATTTCCAAATCCGGCAGTTCAAAATTAATTAGAAAAAGTCGCGGCTCTGGCTTTATGAAGTTTTTTATAGCTATCAATAAGTTTTAAATGCTTATCTAGCCCCTCAAGCTTCATACTTGTTTTGCTCAGGCCAAAAAAGCGAACATCGCCACGGACGGAACCGACAACTTTTTTCATAATTTCCGACCCATACATTCTGTTCAAATTTTTAAGATAATCATCAAGATCCAGCTCTTCATCGAGCCAGATGTCAATTACGGCATTGACCGCCTGATAAAACAGAATTCGTGAAACGGTATTATCATTAAAGTTGAGAAAGTCAAAGATCAGGTCTTTTGCTTCTTCCAACTGACCAAGCGCAAGGTTGATCAGTATTTTAAGCTCCCCGATATCAAGCTTGCCCCAAACGGTTGTTTCATCAAAAACAATACCGATCAGATCGGATACAAGCATCCGGTTATCCAGCTCACTTTCCTCAAGCCGTTCAAGCAACTGGCCAAGGTCATCATCAGCCAGCGCGTGAATACTCAAGATATCAGCCCTGAAGTGTAAGGCCCTGTTACTATTATCCCAGATCAGGTCCTCAACCGGGTAAATTTCTGAATAATCCGGCACCAGTATCCGGCAGGCGGTTGCCCCGAAATCCTGATAGTGGGCAATATAGACGTCCTTGCCCAGATCATGCAGAATATTCATCAGCGTATCCCTTTCCTGCTCTGATGTTCCGGAAAAATCCCATTCGCAGAATTCGTAATCCGCCTTATCACTAAAGAATTTCCAGGATATGAGACCGGTTGAATCTATAAAATGCTCAACAAAATTATTGGGCTCCGAAAGCGCCAGACTGTTAAATGTCGGCGGCGGCATATCATTCAAGCCTTCAAAGCTCCTGCCCTGCAAAAGTTCGGTAAGCGAACGTTCCAACGCCACTTCAAAATCGGGATGGGCGCCAAAGGATGCAAAAACGCCGCCTGTCCGCGGGTTCATCAGTGTCACACTCATCACCGGAAACTGGCCCCCCAAAGACGCGTCCTTGACCAGAATGGGAAACCCTTTTGCTTCCAGCTCATCTATCCCTTTCATTATATGAGGATATTTTAGAAGCACCTCTTTCGGCACATCAGGTAGAATGATTTCCTCTTCAATAATCTGTTTCTTAACGGCACGCTCAAATATTTCGGAAAAGCACTGAACCTCGGCTTCAAAAATATTATTTCCTGCGCTCATACCGTTGCTGACATATAAATTCTCAATCAGGTTGGATGGAAAATAGATGGTTTTCTGATCAGACTGACGGATAAAGGGAAGCGCACAGATGCCTCTCTCTATATCGCCTGAATTGGTATCAATCAGATGCGATGCCATAAGTTCATTGTCCGGATCATAAAATTCCAGAAGTGTATCATCCAGAAGTCCTTCCGGCAGACGATCATCCGGCCCCAGTTTGAACCATTTTTCATTGGGATAATGGACAAATTCGCTACGTCCTATTTCCTCACCAAAATACTGGTCATTATAAAAAAAGTTACAGCTTGCCCGCTCAATATATTCGCCAAGAGCTGAGCAAAGTGCACTTTCCTTCGTCGCGCCCTTGCCATTGGTAAAACACATGGGCGATGCCGCATCACGGATATGAAGTGACCAGACATTGGAGACAATATTTCGCCAGGACGCAATTTCAATTTTTATGCCAAGCTCGGCCAGAATAGCTGTCATATCTGAAATGGTTTGCTCAAGCGGCAGGTCCTTGCCAGTGATCATGGTACGCTGCCCACTTGCGGTGGCACCAAAATCCAATAATGACGTATCCTTTTCAAGGCTTTCAACAACCTCAATTTTAAATTCCGGGCTCTGTTGAATCACTTTTTTAACCGTACAGCGGTCAATTGACCGCAAAATGCCTTCGCGGTCACGGTCCGAAATATGATCGGGCAGTTCCACATCGATCTGGAAAATCTGGTTATAACGGTTTTCAGGGTCAACAATATTATTCTGGGAAAGTCTGATCCCATCGGTCGGAATTTTACGGGCAAGACAATAAACCTTTACAAAATAAGCGGCGCATAATGCCGAAGACGCCAGAAAATAGTCAAACGGGCTGGGAGCCGAGCCATCACCCTTATAACGAATGGGCTGATCGGTCACGACCGTATAATCATCAAACTTTGCTTCAAGCCTGAGATTTTCCAAAAAATTTACTGTAATTTCCATCTGAGTTCCGTTTGACTGTTCATTTTGCAATGATGTGCCACAAAATAACAACGCAGGCAACTTAACTTGCCGGATAATGTTTTGGAATTTTATGCCATAAATCAAATATATTGGACAGAATATTTGCTTCCCCCGATTTTGTTTGGCACAAAAAATTTAAAAAATTGTGGGATAACTTTCACATAGTGTAACAGTATAAAAGCTAAAACGTTGTTGAAAAAAGGATATGACCAATGAAATTAACAGATTTCAAAGCCCTGACATTTGATTGCTACGGTACATTAATAGACTGGGAAAGCGGCATGATTGAAGCGCTGAGGCCGTTAACCAATAAGGTTGACAGGGATTTAAGCCGTGATGAAATTCTGGCCGCCCATGGTAAACTTGAACACGCACAGCAAATCTATACACCCGGGCGGCGCTATAATGAAATCCTCTCCACCGTTTATAAACGCCTTGCCGAACAATGGGGGGTGACCGTGAGTTGGGAAGAATGCCGAACATACGGACAGTCCATTAAAAACTGGCCCGCATTCGCCGATACGCCCGGCGCGTTACAGTATCTGAAAAAATATTATAAGCTGGTGATCTTAAGTAATGTTGATCATGAAAGCTTCCAGCATAGCAATCAAAAACTACAAGTGGACTTTGATGCCATCTATACGGCAGAAGATATTGGCTCCTATAAACCGGAACAGCGTAATTTTGACTATATGCTTGAAAATCTGAAATCGCTCGGCATTGCCAAAGGCGATATTTTGCACACGGCAGAAAGCCTGTTTCATGATCATGTCACGGCCAACAAACTGGATCTTGCCAATTGTCATATCCACCGACGTCATCAGGAAGGTGGCTTTGGCGCCACTGCAAGCGTTGAAGAATTGCCGAAATGTGATTTTCGGTTTACCAGCATGGCCGAACTTGTAAAAGCCCATCAGGAAGAACTTCGAAGCCAATAGTCCCGTCGCTTTCGCTTTGCGTTGTCGCAATGATGAGGTATGTTCATTTTCAATTTTTGGAATATCAGGAAAATTGATAGATGGCCGAAATTAAGCTCGATCGTATTGACATTAAAATTCTGGCCGAACTGCAAAAAAACGGCCGCATTACCAATGTTATATTGTCCGATAAGGTTGGATTATCGCCAAGCCCCTGTCTTAAAAGGGTAAAACGGCTTGAACAGGCCGGATATGTATCAGGTTACGGTGCATTCATCAACCTGGCAAAACTGGGGAGCAGCGTTACTGTCTTTACACAGTTTACCCTGAGCCAGCATCATCAGTATGATTTTGATACATTTGAGCGACTTCTTTCAAATTGTGCCGAGGTAACCGAATGCCATATGATCAGCGGCGGATTTGATTATCTGGTAAAATTTACCGTTAAAAGCATTGAACACTATCAGGATGTAATTGATAGCCTGCTTAAGGATAAGAAAATGGTGAAAGAATATTTCAGCTATATTGTGATCAGATCACCCATTAAAAGCCGCTCTATTGCCCTTGAGAAAATATATTCTTAAAAATCATTCCGGCTCGGTAATAAAACCAATATTCTTAAGACCATATTTCTGGGCAAGCGATAAAAACCTGCTCACCCTGCCATAGGGAACATTGATATCTGCCCTGAGGTGAATTGCACTTCCTTTATCACTGTCCGAAAGCAGTTGCAGACGTTGCGCAAGTTTGACTTCTGTCATTGCCACATCATTCCAATAATAAATTCCATGTTGGGAAATTGTTATTTCAATCGGGTTTTCATCGGCAATTTGCGTTGCTGCTTCATTGGGAAGTTCGACTTTAATCGCCTGGGTCAGCATCGGGGCCGTGACCATAAAAATCACCAGTAATACAAGCATTACGTCCACAAGCGGCGTTGTATTAATTTCCGCCATTGGGGCGGCATAGTCATCATCATCAAAACCATTTAAGGCCATTATTTTTCTCCCGCCTGCTCAAGATAAAGGGTCAGTTGCTCACAAATATGCCTTAGCTGCTGCACCAAAACCCTGTTGCGCCGGAGAAAATAATTATAAGCAATATAGGCCGGAATTGCCGTGAAGAGCCCAACGGCTGTCGCAATGAGTGCTTCCCCCATCGGCCCGGCGATGACATTGAGAGAGGCATTCCCCATGGATGAAATATCCGTCAGTGTTCCGTAAATGCCCCAGACGGTCCCGAACAACCCTATAAAAGGGGCTGAACTGCCGATGGACGCAAGGATTGTCAGTCCCTCGTCCAGTCGTACCCGGCTTTCATCAAGATTTTGGGACAAATGAAGCGTAAGCAGCTTCTGTCTTTGTTCAGGGCTTTTATCCTTCAGCTGCGGTTTTAATTGATAAGCTTCGTTTAACAGACGGCTTATGCTGCCCTTTCCTTCATATTCTCTGCCGGTCATCTTTGTCGGCCAGTCCGATGACGTCGCATATTGCATCTTAAAGGAATTTAAATGTCCATTTTCAGTTCTGACCATCTGGATTTTTGAAAAAATTATATACCAACTGGCCACTGACATAACGATCAGCAGAAAAAAAGTTGCGATTAAAATCGGGTCTCCATGTTCAAATATGTATGCTATATTCATTGTTTTCTCTTTATCTGGAATGTTATCGGGATTTCCACATTGGCCTTAACGGGCTCATTGCCACGTTTTGCCGGCAGAAAACGCCATTTACGAACGGTATTGATTGCCGCCTGATCAAGCAGTTGATAACCGCTTGATTTAACAACCTGAATGTCGCCGGGGTGACCGTTCATCTCAACCTCGACATTTAGAAGCACTGTGCCCTGCTGCCGGCGCAGGCGGGCTATTCTTGGATAGCTTGGCGGAGGATTATTCAGGTATGCTGCTGCAACCGGTTCGCTGATGGCGGAAAGTTCTTCTGTGGCTTCACTGTCAGCAATTCCCGTTGTCAAAGGGTGTGGTGGATTAAGGTTTTCAGTCACAGGATGCTCAACCGCCGCTTCTTCCTTAGGTTCCTGATCTGACGTATTCGGATTTTCTTTTGCAAGCGTATCTTTTTCCTTTAAAACCAGCGCTTTTTCCTGCAGGGCATTTTCCGGAACATCTATTTCCGCCAATGTATCAGGCAGTGATTGCTTATTTTCCACATTTTCAATAACGGCTGCCTGTTCCGGCACTGAGGGCTTAACCAGACTGACCTTTATGGTCTGACTTGGCAAAACCGTCACCGGTTTATCCGTTTCCATGATCACGGCAGCGATCAGAACATGCACCATTGCGGCGCAGATCAGCGGAATGATTTTCAATTTACTCAAATGCAGCATTTTAAAATTCCGGCACAAATGGAGGGAACGGCAGTTTTTAAATCCGTTCCCTCACTTCTTAAAATCAGAAGGTCATTTTCACCTGCAGATAAAAGGATCTGCCAGCTTCATTAACCCTGATTTCCGTCGGATCAGACACATTTGAACGGTTCAAATGGTTGGCATAAGTCTGATCAAACAAGTTGCTGACGCCAACGGTCACGGTCAGCGGATCAATCGGTGTAATGGTCGCTTTTAAATCTACGACAGCATAACCGCTGGTTTGACCGACATCACGCCCAGTTCCGGTGAGCGGATTGGTATCAACCCGTGTCTGCTTCAGTGCCCAGCGTAAATTGGCCCCCAGCTCAACAAATTCATGGGCCTGCCAGTTTAGACCGAACGATCCCTGCAGTGGCGGAATTTGAGCCAATGGCATATCATCATCAAGATTTTCACCATATGTATAGGTCGCATCACCATTGAACCGTACTGTTTGTGAAATGGCCCAGTTTGCTTCAACCTCGAACCCGGCAAGCAGGGCATCAATATTACGGTAAACATCCGCATTTGGCGCAGTCACAAGAATACCGGCCTGTCCACGGGCAGAATCACGCAGGATATAATCAGAAACACGGTTCAGATAACCACTGACACTGAAATCCCATTCATTGGTCTCTGCCTTTAATCCGACATCAAACTGATGATGTTTTTCCGGGGCCAGTTCCGGGTTGCCAACCCAGGATAAATTGTTCCCCATCATTACCATAAAGTTGGCAAGGCCCCGCTCGGTAGCGTCAGCGGTTCTGATGGCACGGCTGACCCCGGCAAAAACGGTTAGGGTGTTATCAATGTCATGTTCGTACCTAATAAGACCGCCAAAATTATTTTCGGTTTTCTCACGGGCACCAACCCCATAAAACTGCATGTAAATATCATTGGCACTCAGTCCGGTAACCATTGATGCCTGATTGGCGCGACCATAGCTAACATTGACATGGTCATATCGGCCCCCAACCGTTAAACGGTCATCCACTGAAAGGGTATAGGTGGTTTCTGCCGCCAAACCAATTTCACTGGCCGTGATATCCGGCCACATTACAGACTGTAACATACTGACATTATTCGCCATCATGCCCTGATAGCGGTTGGCGTCACGGTTATTATGACGAAAATCGACCGATGTTTTCAATATCTGCTCACCAATGGCAAAATCGGTTTTCAAGTTTCCTCCGTATGTGTCAGATTCAGAAGTAACCCTGCTTAACATGGCACCGGCCGGTCTTAAACTGTAATTATCCATGATATGATCTGCCATCGACAGATAGGCGCTCGCATCAATCCTGCGCACTACACCGTCATCAAATTCCCGTTCAAATCCGCTACGGACAGTCTGGACCTTTGACAGTGGACTATCCATCCCCGCGCCGGGAAACAGGGCATCATCAATCTGATGAATATCGTATCCGACATAAAAATGGTTTTCACCTGGGGTAAAGCCAAAGGTTACGCCGCCTGAACGCTCTTTGAACGAGCTTCTGACGTCCTTTCCCTGACCATCCTTGTAATTACCGGCTTCTTTAATGGATCCATTACCACGGGCATAAAGATTTTCATTACCGCCGATCAGGTTCGCACCGGAATGCCATGTGTCCCCATTGGTTTCATAACCACCATTAAGGCTCCCGCTGATAGAGGTCTCCGCTGTCAGTTCCGGGGCATGACGTTCCAGCACAACACTGCCGCCGGTGGCGCCGGGGCCGTTCAGGACTGACTGATAGCCTTTGGTGACAATAATTTCATCAAATGAATTAATATCAAGATAAGAAGACGGTGGGTCCATCCGGTTCGGGCATCCGCCATAGATAAATGCATTATCAGCAATAATATTTAACTGGTTCTGCGACTGACCACGAATAATCGGCTCAACCCCGTGACCGCCAAAGCGGCTGGCAGTGACGCCGGGAATGGATTGAAGAAAATCGCCCCCGTCATCATAATTATAGGATGGTGTTGAAATTTCCGGGTAATAGGATTTCCCGGTTGCTGATGACGCTGCCTCAGTCTCCACAGTGACTTCACCAAGTCTTGTTGTTTTTTGTGTCTCCTGCGCAAATGACGCATTTGCCAGAGACGTGCCGGCGCATAAAACGCCCAATAGAAATTTTGAACTATGCATAATAATAGCCTTACTAAATATAAGTATATAAATATAAATATGGGTCGGACACACCACGGGGGTGTCCCGACAATGTAAATAGAGGTCAGGCTATATAAGGCGGGGCACGGGTCAGAAAACCGTGGCCGGTAAACTGATCAATCGCGGTAAAATCGGAAATATAGTGGGGGATATGTTCAATCTCAGGCTGTAAATCGAACACCAGTTCCAGTACGGGCAAAGTTGTTTTCGCGCTGTTTGCCGAAACATAACAGAGAGCACATTTATATTGGGAATGTTCGGGAACCTTTTCCTTGCCATCCAGCAAATTATCCCAGCTAACCCATTTAAAACCGCTCGGGGTACAGATCAGTACCTTTTCCCCAAACATGGAAGTCATTTCACCGGATTGCGACTGGCTGGCTTCGGCAGCAACGGCCTGCTGAACATTATAAATGGCAAAAAACGGCATGATCACGTTCATCAGGAACGCGGTAATTGTTAATAAAGATAAATATCTGATTCTATCGCCCGTTTTCATGACGCCAGTTTATATGGCTTCTAAAAACAAATAACAATAAAAACCGAACCTATCCTCTATAAATTTAATCCGTATTTATATGGGGTTAAAATTTAATGCCTTAATTTTTCTCAAAGAAAAAATCGATTGTGGAAACTACCCGGACTTTCTTAAAGCGCTGGTTTTGTTCGGATGCAAAATTAACCGGATCGCGTGGTAAAATCTGGAACACACCCTGACGCGCTGATTTAATCCGGCCAATATTCTGCCCGGAAACCATTGCAAATTGTTCTGCACTTTCACGGGCATTTCTCACGGCTTCAGCGAGCATGTCCGGTTTTATGTCATTAAGTCGGGTAAACATATAGCTTGGTTGCATGGAATTGGTCAGGCTGACACCTTTACTGATCAGCTGCCCCAGTCCGCTTAAAGCACTATCCATTTTATCCATATCGGACGTTCTGACCGTAATCATCTGGGTGATGATATAACGGCCCCGCTCAACCCCGTCCGGACGATAAGCCTGCGCCAGCAAATCCTGTGCCTGTAAGGGCTGGATACTGATTTCCGCGTCCTTAAAACCGGCAATTTTAAGATAGGCGAGAATGATATTCTGATGATCTTCTATTGATCTCTGAAGTGCTGCCAAATCATTTGAGGTGCCGCTGTGACTGAGCGACCAGATCGCCAGATCAGCTTCCACATCCCGTTCGGCCAGCCCCTTCATACTGACAACACGATCTTCCTTGCGAAAGGTCATAAGCCCTTCCTTAACAAACCATCCGGCACCAGTTATCCCCAGGGCGATTAATACCCCAACAATCAGGAATATCCCTCTGGCCGCTTCCCTGTTCTTTTCATTCTGCTTATTTTCGTCTGTCAAATTCATTCTCTTTTATTGCCAATTTAAATGAAAACCCAAAAATTCAATTTTTACTGATCACACTTTGCCTGTCTATGAATCTTTAATCACTGTTTATGTATATTTTAAGGCACGGGAAAATTTGTATCGGAATTTAAAAAGCAAATTCATTATTGACACCATACCAATTAGTCGGTATATAACATACCAATTGGTATGGAAAAGAATCGCCGGACTAAAATGACAATACAAACGCAACATCAATCCAAAACAAAATTGCTTAGTGCAGCTCAAAATATCATCCGCGCCAAAGGATATACGGCAACAACAGTTGACGATATCTGTCAGGAAGCCGGGGTCACCAAAGGCAGTTTCTTTCATCATTTTAAAAGCAAAGATGAACTGGCACTCGAAGCAGCAACGCAATGGGGCAAAATGACAGAAGGCTTTTTCGAAGAAGCCCCCTACAATCAATATGAAGATCCAGTGGATCGGCTTATCGGTTATGTGAATTTCCGCATCGCCATTATGGAGGGTGAAATCAGGGAATATACCTGTCTTTTCGGAACACTTGTCCAGGAAACTTATGATACCCACCCCGATATCAGAACGGTATGCGATAGCGGCATGTCCGCCCATATTGCAACATTGATGAAGGATATTGAAGAAGCCAGAATTCTGTATACACCGAATGCCGCGTGGAGCATTGAAAGTCTTGGATATTTTATTCAATCCACCTTGCAGGGGGCATTCATTTTTGCAAAAGCGAAGAAAGATGCTGAATTAGCCAAAGAAAGTCTGGTGCATTTACGACAATATCTTGAGCTTTTATTTAAGAAACCCAAAAATCAGAAGGACTAAAAAAATGAAAATTACCGTTGAAACGACAGTAAAAGCCCCAATAGAACAAGTGTGGCGTGCCTGGACAACTCCTGATGATATTGTCCAATGGAACGCCGCGTCTGATGACTGGCATACAACAAAAGCCACAGTTGATTTAAAGGTCGGCGGGGCTTTCAGTTCACGGATGGAAGCCAAGGACGGCAGTTTTGGCTTTGATTTTGCCGGTGAATATACAAAAATTATCCCTCATAAACTGATTGAATTTTCATTTGGCGACCGGCAGGCGACTGTGGAATTTACGGAAACGGATAATGTCGTAATAGTACGGGAAACATTTGATCCTGAAGATCAAAACCCTATTGAAATGCAGCGTGATGGCTGGCAGGCAATTCTGAATAATTTTGCCCGACATGTTGAAAATCTTTAGTGGTAAATAAATTGCGCAACAAAATAGTTGCATTTTAAAAATTGTCTGATACTTTATATGCAACTGAGGAGTTGCATTATGAAAAACAGCATTGAAAAAAATATTACCCTGAAAGTTCCCCTTGAAAAAGTCTGGCATGCGTTGACGGATCATGAAGAATTCGGAACCTGGTTCCGTGTGAAGCTTGATGGTCCGTTTAAGGCGGGAAAAAAGGCAACAGGCAAACTGACCTACCCGGGGTATGAGCATCTAAACTGGGAAGTAATGGTCAAGGAAATTGAGCCGAAGAGCAGATTTTCATTCACCTGGCATCCTTATGCCGTTGACCCCGATCATGATTATTCGGATGAGGTGCCAACCCTGGTCGAATTTAATTTAAAGGAAGTGGATGGGGGTACATTCCTTTCAGTGACCGAATCCGGTTTTGAAACATTGCCGCAAAACCGCTATTCCGACGCCATCCGCATGAACGAAGGCGGCTGGGAAGCACAGATGACCAATATTCAGATTCATGTTGAGCAGTCCCAATGCTGAATCATGAAATAGAGGTCGATACCCAAAAATTCGCACAGATTTTTGCCGCATTGGGTGACCCGACCCGGCTGATGCTTGTGGAAAAGCTTGGCGACGGCAGGCCCAAATCCATCAACACACTGTCATCGAATTTCAATCTGACCCGTCAAGCAATTACAAAACACCTTCATGTGCTTGAAGAGGTCGGCATTGTCAGGTCGGAGCGTCTGGGGCGGGAAAACCGCTTCTCCATGAAAGCGGACGCAATTGAAACGGCCCGTGAATTTCTGGATAAAATCGGTAAACAGTGGGATGACGCTCTCGACCGCTTAAAATTACATGTAGAGGAATAAAAATGCTGATTGAGAATATGCCCGATGTCGAAACAGCCATGCTGATCAGACGACCCGTAGAAGACGTATTTAATGCTTTTATTGATCCGGCTATAACCACAAAATTCTGGTTCACAAAAAGCAGTGGCAAACTGGACCCCGGAAAAAACATTAAATGGACATGGGATATGTATAATTTTTCAGTCGATGTCCGGGTTCAGGAAATTGAAACAAACAAACGGATTCTGGTTGAATGGGGGCATTATAAGGAAGCCACCCTGATTGAATGGATTTTTATACCACGACTTGATGATACCACTTTTGTGACCATTAAAAATTCGGGCTTTAAAGGAACGGGCGATGAAATAATCCGACAGACCCTCGATTCAACGGAAGGGTTCAGCCTGTTGCTTGCCGGTGCCAAAGCGCTTCTTGAACATAATATATTGCTTAATCTTGTCCCTGATCGTTTCCCCGAAGGGTATAATTGACAAGCAATATTTTAAAATTAAATAACACAATTCCTGATCCAATTTTTCTGTTTCCCGTATAAAGACCAAAAATGAAAAACAGAAAGTGGTTTCAGTGAAAAATTTATGCCTTTTGTTGGGAGCTCTGGGATTATCCGCCTGCGCATCAGGACAGTCGAAATTTTCCAAGCTGGAAACGGTGCCAAAAGTTGATTTGCAGAAATATGTCGGCGAATGGCACGAAATTGCGCGCATTGATCACTGGTTCCAGAAAGGATGCGTTGATAGTAAAGCGACATATTCCCTTCGGGAAGATGGCGATATTGATGTGCTTAATGAATGCAGGCTGGGCCCTAAAAACGGCAAGATAAAGAAAGCTACCGGTCGTGCCTGGATTGTTGACAGTGATACAAATGCAAAACTGAAAGTTCAGTTTTTCCTAAAATCATTGAAATTATCGTTTCTGGCCGGTGATTACTGGATCATTGCCCTGGATAACAACTATCAATATGCCATGATTGGCGAAGAAAGACGCAAATATTTATGGATTTTAAGCCGTGAGAAAAATTTACCCAAAACCACATTGAATGACCTTGTCGCCAGGGCGAAGCGAGAAGGCTTCCCAACCCATAAATTACTCTTTGACGGAGAAAGAGAATGAGAATCTGGTCATTGCACCCAAAATATCTTGATAGTAAGGGGCTGGTAGCGCTTTGGCGGGAAACACTTCTGGCCCAGAAAGTTCTGGACGGAAAGACAAAGGGCTATAAAAACCATCCCCAGCTAAATCGCTTTAAAGCGGCAACCACCCCGATCTCCTATATAAGCAGTTATCTTCATTCAGTCTGCGACGAAGCTGACCGTCGTGGTTATAATTTTGACCGCAGCAAAATTCTGATGCCACAGGATAATTCCCTCCCCCCAATCACCGTCACCACAGGCCAGGTCAAATATGAATGGCAGCATTTATTAAATAAACTTATCGTACGCGACCCCAAGCTTTATGAAGAATATAAAGACAGACTGACCCCTGCCCTTGCCCCGCAATTTCATCAAATTGACGGTGATATTGAAGACTGGGAAATAATTTTTGAAAATTGAGCAATTCGTAAATCCAATTTGGATCTTAATTCGTAATAAGAATATGACCAAATAAGGAAAGCAATTATGCGCAACGAAAACAGATTAAAAATCGCCATAATAGGCTCAGGCATTGCTGGCCTTGGTGCCGCCTGGCTGCTTTCAAAAGCGCATGATGTAACCGTTTATGAAGCTGATGATCATTATGGCGGGCATGCCAATACGGTCTCGGCCATTACCGCCGATGGCATTGTTCCGGTGGATACCGGTTTTATTGTCTGCAATAACAGAAATTATCCAAATTTTCTGGAACTGCTTAAATTACTCAAGATCAATCCTTATCCCACAGAAATGTCATTTGGTGTAAGCCTTGATAATGGCAATTTTGAATATGCCGGAAGCCAGAATTTATCCACACTATTCGCCCAAAAAAGAAATTTTCTTCGCCCCCGCTTCTGGAAAATGGTCAGTTCAATTTTACGGTTTTATGACGAAAGTTTTAAATTAATCCCGGCTGAAGCTGAAAATATTACGCTTCGTGAATATCTGGAACAGAACAAATATGATAGCTCATTTTTAAGCGATCATATTTTACCGATGGCCGCTGCGGTCTGGTCGACGCCATCCAGTAAAGTTGGTGACTTCCCCCTCACCAGCTTTTTAAGATTTTGTAAAAATCATGGATTGCTTCAAATTAAAGACCGGCCGCAGTGGTCCACGATTACTGGCGGCAGTCAGCAATATGTGAAAGCATTAATCGGGCAAAGTGATGCAAGGTTTTTTAAAAACACCCCAGTTGAGGGGGTAAGACGCTTCATTGATGGTGTTTGGGTCACACCCGCAGGATCGGACAGTGAGAAATATGATCGTATCATTATCGCAACACATGCCAATACGGCCCTTAAACTTTTAAAAGATGCCGATCCGCTTGAAAAATCGATCCTTGGTGCCTTTAAATATGCAAAAAACCTGGCTGTGCTTCATAGTGACACCCGCTTTATGCCCAAACGTACAAAGGTCTGGTCAAGCTGGAATTATAGTCAGAAAAGCAGCGATAGCGATAACCAGCTGTCTGTTACCTACTGGATGAATAAATTGCAGCCATTAAAAACACAAACGCCGCTTTTTGTGACTTTAAATCCGCAATTTGACCCCAAACCGGAGCTCATTCATTACCGGAAAGAGTATGATCATCCGATTTTTGACTTATCGACCTTAAGGGCTCAAAAAGACTTAATAAACATAATGGGGCATCGCAACATTTGGTATGCCGGTGCTCATTTCGGATATGGTTTTCATGAGGATGGATTGCAAAGTGGGCTTTTCGCCGCAGAACAACTGGGCGATGTAAAACGCCCGTGGACCGTTCCTCAAATGAACGGACGGATCATTGCGCTGCAGGAAAAAAATGAAACCGCACCCGAAGCCAATAACAACAAAGAAAAGGCCGCCTGATGACAAAAGACTGCCTTTATATCGGAACCGTATTCCATAAACGTTTTGCGCCGAAAACACACGAGCTTCGTTATAATGTCTTCACCTTTTATGCCGACCTTGATCATCTGGCATCTATTGCGGAGAATAACCGTTTATTTTCATTAAATAAATTTAATCTCGTGAGTTTTCATGAAGCGGATTATGGTGACCCGGAGACATCAAATTCTGCGAGTCTAAAAGAAAGATTATTATCCCTTTTAAGCGCAAACGGCATTGATGCTTCAAAGGTGAAATCAATAAAAATTCTTACCTATCCGCGTATATTGGGATTTGTTTTTAACCCGCTCAGTGTTTTTTACTGTTACGGCGAAAATGACTTGAATATTGCCATTATTTACGAAGTGCGAAACACTTTTGCCGAGCGCCATAATTACATTTATGCCGTTCCCGAAAAAGGGACTTTTAAAGAAACACATTTCGCAAAAAAATCTTTCCATGTCAGCCCGTTTTTTGATCAGCAGGGCTATTATGAATTTTCAATAACCCCGCCGGACGAAAAAGCCTCAGTAACAATTAATTATAAACAGGCGGAAATTACCAGGCTGACTGCATGCTTTTCCGGCAGACGGCAGAAAATCACCGACAAAACGCTTTTACTCCTGGGCATTAAAATGCCTTTTATGACGCTGAAAGTAATGGGTGGAATACTTTATGAAGCCCTTAAACTTAAGCTTAAGGGCATAAAGGTTTATCAGCATCTGGGGCATCACAGCTATCAGTCATCCGAAGCATTGTTAATCGCCAAAAAGCAAAAAAATAAAGCAAAAAGGGCTGCCAAATGAAAAATACTGACGTTCTAAAAAACAAACGTGATGAACATTTACATTTTCAGACGCCAAATGCACCTGCTGGATATTTTACAAAAATAGTTCATTCCCGTATAAAAAAAGCGCGATATGGACGAATTGAAGTAACACTCCCCAATAAGCAATCCATTATTCATTTGGGAAAATATCCGGGCCATAATGTCTCAATAGACTTTAAAAGCTGGAAAAGCCTGGTGCAGTATATGCTTTCCGGGCAGCTTGCCTTTGTTGATGCCTTTATAAATGGGCAGATACAGATCAGTAACCTTTATGCCCTTTGCAACTGGTTTCTTGATAATGAAAAATATTTCCCAAAAAAGCAGAATAGTTTTCTTTCTGATTTGATGAACCGTTTTTTACATCTGGTTCTGAATGATAATAATCGTGAAGGATCGAGGAAAAATATTTCCTTTCATTATGACCTGGGCAATGATTTTTATAAAAAATGGCTGGATCAAACCATGACTTATTCGGCCGGTATTTTTAATGATACTTCTGATCTAAAAACTTCCCAGATCGCAAAATATGACCGGATTATAGATCAGCTTGAATTATCATCAGGGGATAATGTCCTTGAAGTAGGCTGTGGCTGGGGCGGCTTTGCCGAACAGGCCATTTCAAATCATGATATTAAATACCGCGGCATCACAATTTCAAAGGAGCAACTGGATTATGCGAACAAGCGACTTGCAAAAATTTCTTCGCATAAAGATCTTTTCGCATTTGAAGATTACCGCGATACTGCCGGAAAATTTGATAAAATAGTTTCAATCGAAATGTTTGAAGCCGTTGGTGAAAAGCACTGGCACAGTTATTTTGAAACGATAAGAAACCGTCTTAAATCGACTGGCAAAGCGGTCATACAGGTTATTACAATTGATCATGACCGTTATTTAAAATACCGCAATAGTGTGGATTTCATCCAGAAATATATTTTCCCCGGTGGGATGCTCCCCAGCAATCAGGTTTTTGCTGAGAACACTGAAAAAGCCGGATTGAAAATTGTTGATGAATTTTCTTTTGGTCAGGATTACGCACTGACCTTACGCCACTGGAAAGATAATTTTTTGCATAACTGGCCGGAGATTGAAAAACAGGGATTTGATCAGCGCTTTTACCGGTTATGGCTCTATTATCTGGATTATTGTATCACCGCGTTCGAGCGGGGAACAATTGATGTCATGCATTATAGCATCGAACATGAACATGCTTAAAAAATGAATTTATTTAATCTTTTTATAAAACTAGTAAAAGGACGAAGTTGTATGGACTTAAGTGATTATAGTAGTAATTTGCCGGAATTTATTCTGGAGGATTATTTTAACGGTAAAACTGTCGCCTATGGTGTTTTTGAAAATTGTACAGGTAAAGTTATAAGCCAGTTTAAAGTCAATATTACCGGATCTGTTGATAAGGGTGTTCTAACACTCGATGAAGATTTCATCTATAATAATGGTAAGATTGACAAGCGGCACTGGACGATCAAAATTCTTCCCGATGGTTATTATGAAGGAACCACCAATGGCGTGATTGGTACTGCAAATGGAAGAAGATCAGGAAACGCATTTAATTGGACCTATATTTTTGATTTGCCGGTGGGTAATACAAGCTACAAACTGAAATTTGATGACTGGATGTTCCTGCAGGAAGATGGCGTCATGATTAACAGGGCATATGTAACTAAATGGGGCTTGAACTTCGGCAGTGTCACGCTTTCATTTTATAAGGAAAAATAGACTTATCCATTAAATAATAATCTCCCTCCAAAAAAATGTTGGCCCATTTACCGGGCCTTTTTGTTATTGGTTATTCTATTCATCATCCAGAAAAACAATGAATAGGGCAGAATGCGAAGAAGCTTTAAATAAAAAAGAAAAGGATTGGGAAAACATATATCAAATTTGGTCCCCGATAAACCATCAAGCGTCCGGACTGCGGCGTCATCCGCGCTCATAAGCTGTGGCATTTTAAAATTATTCTTATCGGTCAGACGGGTTTTAATAAAGCCGGGATTTACCAGCCGGAGATCAAACCCGGAGCTATCCAGTTCGACTTTCATGCTTTCAATCAGGTTAATAACCGCCGCCTTGGATGACCCATAGCCAATCCCGCCCGGAAGCCCCCGCCAGCCGCTTGGTGATGTAATGGTAGCAATCGTCACCTGTTTTTCTGACCTTTTATGTGGCAGCAGAGCCGACAACATATTCACAATGCCCAAAAAATTCACAGTCATCATATTTGAAATTTCCGAGGCATTAAAATTTTCCACCCCCATAGGGGAATAGATAGCCGCATTTAAGATAATAAGATCAGGCAGTCCATTATTGGCTTCAAGTACAGTGGACAAAACATGAGCGCAGGCATCCGGGTCTGTTACATCAAGCGGATAAGGGATTATGGACGGGTTTTCTTCTTTTAATGCCTCTAAAGCTTCAGTGTTTCGGGCGGAAACATATGTTAAAACTTCATTTGAGGCTAATTTCCTGACCAGTGCAGCACCAAGACCTGTGCTGCCGCCGACGACCCAGGCACTTTTCCATTTTCTTTTCATAAATTACCTTGCCATTTACGTTCATAGCTCACAGTCTATTTTACGAAAA
This sequence comes from Emcibacteraceae bacterium, assembly GCA_041396985.1. Lineage (NCBI taxonomy): Bacteria > Pseudomonadati > Pseudomonadota > Alphaproteobacteria > Emcibacterales > Emcibacteraceae > Emcibacteraceae bacterium. The sequence continues at coordinate 535,862 of JAWKXO010000003.1, read as the reverse complement.
AAAGCCGCTTTCGGATCAAATTTAAACTGTCGTACTTATTATAGTCCAATAAAGGGCTGCGCCAGACGCCCAAGGAAGCTGTGGATTTTAATCGGGGCTTCCGTCACAACCAGACAGATGCAATCCTCGCCCGGATCAATAAGCGGCGTATGATTTTTTTTCTCATCATCAGCAATTTCCAAGAGACCCGGACCATATTGCTCATTACCAACATGATAGCTTCCCTGCAGAACAAGGGTAAGTTCAAGCCCCCTATGATCATGGGACGGGATTTTTGCCCCACCCTTTGCCTTAAGGAGCCAGAGACGCTCATCATTGGGGCCTGTCCATAAGCGAACCTGTGACAGGCCGGGACCCATCATCCGCCAGTTTAACTGATCCAGTGATTTATGGTTTAAATAATCCGCCAGCGGAAATGGCAACCCATTATCATTTGACGGCTGCATCGCTTTCGTTGGCAGATCATCAATTTTACTGATTATATCATCAAACATATGGCTTGAAACTTTCGCCGGCGGGCGGCTTTCCATTAGCATGGCCCCAATATTTTCCGCATCTATCAGTTTTTGCTGAAGGTCTGGATGAAAATGACAGTGCGTTGCAACCACCAGCGCATGGGCTTCACTTAATGCGCCTGATGCATAGGACACAATCCATTCATCAGGAATAATGCCGTGGGTTTTCATCGATAGTCTCCTAATTCTTCTCTTAACGTCTGAAACGCCATTCTGATCCTTGATTTCACGGTACCGAGCGGCAGGTTGGTTGCCGCGGCTATCTGTGAATGTGATAATTCCTTAAAATATGAAAGCTCAATGACTTTTCTCTGTTCATCATTAAGCACAGACATTGCCATTTCTATGCGGCCCCTGTCCTGTGTCTCTTTAATATTCTGATCAGTTTTTTCCGGCGCAATCATCGATGCAATATGATCATCCGCATTAACCTCCGGATATTTTTGCTGACGGACCTTGTCGATATATTTGTTTCTGGCCACGCGAAAAAGCCAAGTCGATATTTTTGCCTTTTCCGGGTCAAATTTATCGGCCTTCTGCCAAAGGGTAATCATGACGTCTTGGGTCAGGTCCTCGGCCTTTTGGTCGGAGATGTTAAAATTAAGCAGATAACTTTTGATGCGTGGGGCAAAATAGTCAAATAGCTGATGAAAGGCGTGCCTGTCTTTGTTACGCGCGACAAGTATTACAAGTTGCTCATGGCTATAGTCGGAATAAGCCGATGGTTCATCCATTTTGCTGCCTTTATCAAGATTTCTGAATTGACTATCAGACATCGGCACCGGTGCCGTCAAGCAAAAGGCATCTCTTTCCCTAATACAAATATGGTGTCCTGCATTTATCATGGCCTTTATACGGATAAGCTATAGCCATCGGATCAATTATTTATAAATTTTTCAGATCATAACAGATATGAAATTTTAATTTCTAAGTCAGACACTTTCACTTAAATTTATTTAATATATTTAATTAATCGAAAATTAAGAGTTAGATAGTACACTCCCAAGTAGATCAATTTTTATGGAAATGTAATTTTTTGATGAAAACTCGGGGGTAATTAAATGAATATCTACGCAACGATCAAAAATATTGGACTTAATAATCAATCGACCAATGAAACAAAGTCCATACAAAAAGCGCTTAACAAATCGCAAGCGGTTATCTCCTTTGACAGCGAAGGCATCATCCTTGACGCCAATGAAAATTTCCTTGAAACGCTTGGCTATTCGTTCACAGAAATAATCGGGAAACATCACAGTATGTTTTTGGATAAAAGCTATGCCGAAAGCGAAGATTATAAAAATTTCTGGCACTCATTAAAAAATGGCGAGTTCAAATCAGCGGAATTTAAAAGAATTGCAAAAGACGGGCATGAGGTCTGGATACAGGCAACCTATAACCCGATTGTCAACGATAAGGGTGATGTCTATAAGGTTGTCAAATTTGCAACGGATATCACCGCCCAGAAACTGGAAATGGCCGATTATGAAGGTCAGATTAAAGCCATAAACAAATCGCTTGCCGTTATTTCCTTTAACCTTGACGGGACAATACTTGACGCCAATGATAATTTCCTGAAAACCGTCGGCTATGATCGAAGCGAGGTTGTCGGCAATCATCACAGAATGTTTGTTGATCCGGCCTATAGTAAATCTGATGACTATAAAGCGTTCTGGAATTCCCTTGCCAGCGGTGAATTTCAGGCAGCTGAATTTATGCGACTTGCAAAAGGCGGAAAAGAAATATGGATACAGGCATCCTATAATCCGATATTTGACCCAAGTGGCAGGCCATTTAAAGTCGTCAAATATGCCACCGACATCACTGCGCAAAAAATAAAAAATGCGGACTATTCCGGACAGATTGACGCCATCAATAAATCACAGGCGGTCATTTCATTTAATCTCGATGGAACAATCATTGATGCCAATAATAATTTCCTAAAAACACTTGGTTATGATCGGGGTGAGGTTATCGGAAAACACCACAGTATATTTGTTGACGAAACGTTTAGACAAAGCGATGACTATAAAATGCTGTGGCAATCGCTTAATAATGGTGAATTCCAGTCCGGCGAATATAAAAGAATTGCAAAAGACGGTCACGAGGTCTGGATACAGGCATCCTATAACCCCATATTTGACCCGAGCGGCAAGCCGTTTAAAGTTGTCAAATATGCATCCGATGTCACCAGACAGACTTTGGCAAGACTGAATGCAGAAAAAATCAACACTCTTATGGATGAAAAAATCAGCAGCTTACTGTCCTCTATTAATGATGCCAATGAACAAACGGGCACGGCCGCTCAATCTTCAACCGAAACCCTGCAGATGATCCAGTCTGTTTCCGCCGCAACGGAACAGTTCCGTGCCGCTGCCGATGAAATTGCCCAGAGTATGGAAGGGTCCCGGATTGAGGTTTCCGATGCCATTAATGAAGCCAATAAAGCCGACATATCAACTGAAAAATTAAGCAATGCCGCCCTATCCATGAATAATATTGTCTCCGCCATTCAGGAAATTGCCAACCAGATTAACCTTCTGGCCCTCAATGCAACAATTGAATCCGCACGGGCGGGTAATGCGGGTAAGGGGTTCGCTGTTGTCGCTTCGGAAGTAAAATCCCTTGCCAGCCAGGTGGCAGATGCAACTGTCAATATTTCCTCTGAAATCAGCAATATGCAGACAGTTTCAAACGAGGTGATCGACCAATTGTCAAATATTAAAAAATCCGTCCATCAGGTGGAAAACAGCGTTACAACTGTTTCCAGCGCGGTCGAGGAACAAACCGCAACGGCCAAGGAAATGACCCAGAGTATCCAGACAACCGTTGAAGAGGTACAGAAAATTGACGAAAGCCTGATTTCAATTTCTTCGTCTGTCAAAAATGCCAATAGTTCAACCGAAGAAGTATCACATTTATATAAAAGTTTGCAAAACTAATTCCCCCTCGTGATGTATTTTTCATCACAGACCAAACTGCAGTCTAAGTCTCTATTCCTCAGACTTAGACTGTTTTTTTAGAGTACTGGAAATTGCATAGCATTGCAGATTAAAATGCTAGAAAATGGTGCCGCTAGAGAGAATCGGACTCTCGGCCTCACCCTTACCAAGGGTGCGCTCTACCACTGAGCTATAGCGGCGATGGGTAGAATTTGGCTATAAAAGCCTTTAATTGGCGCGGAACATGCCACAATGCCCGCCATCCTGCAAGTCAATTTAAGGAATTAATTGCGATTATTTTCTTATCCCCTTAAAAAGGTCATAATGTTGAATAAATTAACTTGCAAAACGAGATGACAAAAAATACTCAAGACACCAAATCGGAAATCAGAAAAGACAAGCAGGACCGCCTGGCCGAGGCGCTCAGGGATAACCTGAAGAGACGAAAAACACAGGCGCGAAAAATAACGAAAATGACAGACAAGGAAGATAAATAATGGCAATAATGTCAGATAAATGGATAAGGGAAAAAGCAAATAACCACGGCATGATTGAACCGTTTGAGGACCGTCAGAAACGAAACGGCGTTATTTCATATGGTTTGTCATCCTATGGCTATGACGCACGGGTATCGAACGAATTTAAAATCTTTACCGATGTTGATTCCGTGACTGTGGACCCTAAAAAATTTGACAGCAACAGCTTTGTTGACCGCCCGGGCGATGTCTGTATCATTCCGCCAAATTCATTCGCGCTGGCCCGTACCGTTGAATATTTCCGCATACCGGAAAATGTGCTGGTGATCTGTCTGGGTAAATCGACCTATGCCCGCTGCGGCATCATTGTTAATGTCACGCCGCTTGAGCCGGGCTGGGAAGGCCATGTGACACTGGAATTTTCAAACACTACACCGCTTCCAGCGAAAATTTATGCCAACGAAGGGGCCTGTCAGTTCCTGTTTTTTGAAGGAAACGAGCCCTGCGAAGTGCCTTATAACAGCCGCAACGGAAAATATATGGGCCAGACCGGCGTTACACTGCCAAAGCTATAAAATTAAAAAATATAGGAATTTTTATTGGATAGAATTGCAATAACCGGCGGTTTCCGCCTTGAGGGAGAGCTTCCGATCAGCGGGGCCAAAAATGCGGCGCTGCCGCTTATGTGTGCAAGTCTTCTGACCGGGGAGACATTAAAACTTTCCAACATTCCCCATCTTGCCGATATCAAAACACTCAAAATGCTGCTTGAGGGACACGGAGTAAAAACTGAAGTGGTTAATGAAGGCCTTATGCTTGGACAGGGCCAGACCATCAGCTTCACCACCGAATGTATCACCAGCACCACCGCGCCTTACGATATTGTGCGAAAAATGCGGGCCAGTATACTGGTGCTCGGGCCGCTTCTGGCTAGGGTGGGTGAGGCAACCGTATCCCTGCCCGGCGGATGCGCCATAGGCAACCGGCCCATTGATCTTCATCTTAAGGGATTTGAAGAAATGGGCGCAACCATAGAGCTGGAAGAAGGATATGTCCGTGCCGTCGCCCCGGGCGGGCGGCTTAAAGGCGGCACCGTGCTTTTCCCGACCGTATCGGTCGGCGCCACTGAAAACATTCTGATGGCGGCAACACTGGCAGCAGGCACCACCACAATTGAAAATGCGGCGCGGGAGCCGGAAATTACCGACCTTGCCAACTGTCTTAACGCCATGGGCGCAAAAATAAGTGGCATTGGCACTCGCACCATTACCGTGGAAGGGGTTGACCAGCTTCATGGCACCGAATATTCGGTTATGCCCGACCGGATCGAAGCAGGGAGCTACGCAGTCGCCGCCGCCATGACAAGGGGCGAACTGGAGCTTAAAGGTGAAAATCTGCTCGACGCTATGAGGGGATCGGTCGGCGTGCTCAAACAGGCGGGACTGGAGTTCACCGAAACTGGGGGTGGCGTGATAGTAAAACTGGGACGCGATAATATTCGCGGCATTAATGTGACCACCCAGCCCTACCCCGGTTTTCCCACAGATATGCAGGCACAGGTCATGGCAATGATGACACTTTGTGACGGGGCATCAGTGATTAATGAAACCATCTTCGAAAACCGTTTCATGCATGTACCGGAACTGACCCGGATGGGCGCGGATATTACCGTACATGGCTCAACCGCCACCGTGCGTGGGGTTGATCATCTGCTGGGGGCCCCGGTTATGGCAACCGACCTTCGGGCGTCCATGTCACTGATCCTGGCCGGGCTTGTCGCGGACAGGCAAACTTTTGTCAACCGTGTTTATCATCTTGATCGCGGCTATGAACGTCTGGTAGAAAAGCTCAGTGCCGTTGGCGCAAAAATAGTCCGTGACGCCAATTTGGGGATTTAAAGGGAACTTTATGGCAAAAGGCTTGAGATTAAAAGCGCAGGATAAAGAGGACCTGACCATCCTATCCGCTTATCTTCAGGATGCGGTGACTGTGGTTGCCGATTTCAGCTATTCCCCGAAAAGCCGGATCTTTGCATTAATGCTTAATCGCTATGTCTGGGAGGATAAGATTGGAAAAGATGATAAGGCCTGCCACCGCATCCGCACTGGCTGTCATTTTTCTGATATTTTAAGTGTTACCAGCCAGAATATCCCTCAGGAGGATAAAAAACATGTGCTCGAACTTCTGGCGATTGAAACCCTGCCGCTTGAGAATGGGAATATTGCCATTGACCTGATTTTTGCCGCGGATGCGGTCATTCGGCTTGAAGCGGAAGTGATCGAAGCGCAGATGAAAGATATCGGTGCACCCTATCCCGCAACCTGCCATCCAAAGCATAAAGTCATTGAAGGCCTGAGCGAGTAATTTTTCTCTAAATTATCATATTAAAACTAGCCATTCCCTTCACTTTTCGATAAAAGGGCGCATATGAAGATGGTTGAGAGCAGTTAAGGCAGTTCACGCGATGACAATAAAGATAAACGAACCAATGGTAATGGCCCTGCCGAAGGGACGCATCCTTAAGGAAGTGATGCCGATCATCAACGCTGCCGGCATTCAGCCGGAGACAGAATTTGATGATCCGGACTCGCGGAAACTGATGTTTAAAACCAATATCGAAAATTTAAGCATTATCCGTGTCAGAAGCTTTGATGTGGCGACCTTTGTCGCTTTTGGTGCTGCGCAGCTTGGGGTGGCCGGTAATGATGTACTGCTTGAATTTGATTATCCTGAAATATATGCGCCGCTTGATCTGGATATCGGGCATTGCCGCATTTCCGTGGCCGAACAGATTGAAATGAGCAAAACGGACGATCCAAGCCGCTGGAGCCATGTTCGTGTCGCCACCAAATATCCCAATCTCACATCAAAATATTTTGCCAAGCGGGGCGTTCAGGCAGAATGTATCAAACTTAACGGCGCTATGGAACTGGCCCCGGGGCTTGGACTTTGCCGACGCATTGTCGATCTGGTCAGCACTGGTGCCACCCTTAAGGCCAATGGCCTGGTTGAAATTGAAAAGATCCTTGATATCACGTCGCGTTTTATCATTAACCGGACAGCGTTTAAAACACGCAATGCGGAAATCGGCCCGATCCTTGACCGGGTAAGAGAGGCCGTCAATGGTTAAAGTGCTAAACAGCAGGGATGCGGATTTTGAGCAGCAATTTGAAATTCTGCTTAAAGAAAACCGGGACACCGAAAATGATGTTTCCGGTGTGGTAAAAGAAATCCTGAAAGATGTTAAAGCAAACGGTGATGAAGCCCTGCTCCGCTATACCGAAAAATTCGATGGACTTTCACTGACATCAGAGACAATGCGGGTCAGTGAAAAAGAAATAAAAGACGCTCTTGCCGCCTGCGCTAAAGAAACGCTCGACGCACTTGAGATTGCGGCAAACCGTATCAGGGAATTTCATATTCGCCATATCCCCGAAGATGACAGTATGACCGACGAAATCGGTGTGGCCCTGGGGGTGCGCTGGAACGCGGTTGAAGCCGCGGGCATTTATGTTCCGGGTGGTAAGGCCGCCTACCCGTCATCGGTATTGATGAATGCCATTCCGGCCAAAGCCGCCGGGGTTGAGCGCATTATTATGGTGGTTCCTTCACCAAGGGGGTATTTAAACCCATTAGTACTCGCCGCCGCGCATATTTCGGGGATTGATGAAATTTATAAAATAGGCGGCGCTCAGGCGGTCGGCGCCCTTGCCTACGGCACCGAAACCATTAAAGCCGTGGATATTATTGCGGGGCCCGGAAATGCCTATGTCGCAGCCGCGAAAAAGGAAGTCTTTGGCACAGTCGGCATTGATATGATTGCCGGACCATCAGAAATCCTGGTGGTGGCCGATAATAAAAATGATCCTGCCTGGATAGCCATTGACCTGTTATCGCAGGCCGAACATGACGAAGTGGCCCAAAGCATTCTGATTACCGATGATGCGGATTACGCAAAAAAAGTGATTGAAGCTGTAGAAGAGCATTTAAAAACACTGCCGCGAGCAGAAATTGCCCGTGCAAGCTGGGAAAATCATGGCTGTGTTATTTGCATTTCTGAAATGTCGGAAGCACCGGCCCTTATCAACCGGATAGCGCCGGAGCATCTTGAACTGGCACTGGATGAGCCACGAAAAATGCTGTCAGAAATCAGAAATGCCGGTTCCATATTTATCGGCCGTTATACACCGGAAGCCATCGGTGATTATATTGCCGGGCCAAACCATGTTCTGCCCACGTCCGGCAGTGCGCGTTTTTCATCAGGACTAAGCGTGCTTGATTTCATGAAAAGAAATACGCTTATTGAATGTGACAGAGTGAGCCTTGGTAAAATCGGGCCACCTGCCATGAAACTCGCCGATGAGGAAGGATTGCAGGCACATAAAAAATCCATCGGTATTAGGCTGGACAAATAAACCTATGCAAAAAGAGCGTCGTTCTCAAAGAATTAGTCAGATAGAGCTGGATGATAAAACCATCATCCGAAGGAACGACGATATAGAACATGAACGCCGGGTTGCCATTTTTGATCTGCTGGAAAATAACCGTTTCGTCCCAAAAATGGCAATGCCCGATGGATATAAAGGGCCTTACCGGGTTACGTTAAGAATGGAAGACAACCGCCTTGCCATTGACCTGCGGACCGATGAAGACCGGGAGCTTTCAACATTTGTGCTGCCACTAAGTCCGCTTCGCAGTATCATCAAGGAATATTTCCTTGTCTGCAACAGCTATTATACGGCGATTAAAGTATCAAATCCCCGCCATATTGAGGCCATTGATCTGGGGCGCCGCTCGCTTCATGATGAAGGCTCCGAAATTTTGCGCACCCGCCTCGCCGATAAAGTGGATATTGATTTTGACACGGCAAGACGTCTTTTTACCCTGATCTGCGTGCTTCAGATCAGATAGAAAGTAAGCCTGATGAAGAACAGCCACGCCAAACTGCCCACCAGCATCCTTTTTATCTGTAATTTCAATGCGGTCCGCTCCCCCATGGCCGAAGCCATTACCAAAAAAAAATGTGGCGACAAAATATATGTCGACAGTATTGGCGTTAATCAAAAGCTCAGCAAAATAAATCCCTTTGCCGTTGCGGTGATGGCAGAAATCGGCATTGATATTGCAAATCATAAGGCACAGGATTTTGATGACCTGAATGATAATTCTTTTGATCTTGTCATTGCCTTTAGTCCTGAAGCGCATAAACGAGCCCTTGAACTGACTGAAGGCCATTCGACTGATGTTGAATACTGGCCGATGGACGATCCGACAGGAACAGAAGGAAACCGTGAAAATATACTTTCTGCCTTTCGCGCACTACGCGATAAGCTGGTCAGAAAAATCAATGAACGGCTGGAATGTTAAAGCCGCAATTTAAGACAAGATTGCCCATAATAAACATTTCACTTGAATTTTGCTTATTTTTCTCTATTTTCCACATGTTATTTATGAACTTAAATAAGGAGCCATAATGGCTAAAGAAGAGTTACTTGAAATTCGCGGTAAGGTTACCGAATTACTGCCGAATGCGATGTTCAGAGTAGAATTGGAAAACGGTCACGAGGTCCTTGGCCATACGGCGGGTAAGTTGCGTAAAAACCGTATTCGTGTCCTTGCCGGTGACGAAGTGCTGGTTGAGATGACACCCTATGATCTGACCAAAGGCCGGATCACCTATCGCTATAGGTAAGGCAACCGTGGCAGCGGGGTCTCAAAAAGACAATCACCTGATTTTAGCATCTGCATCACCTCGGCGTCTGGAGCTATTAAAACAGGTTGGTCTTACCCCGGATCAGATAATCCCCGCTGATATTGACGAAACTTCATTTAAGACTGAAAAACCAGCCTCACTGGTAAAAAGACTTTGCCGTCTTAAAGCCGTAAAAATTTCTGAAAGTCATAAAGACTGCTTTATCCTTGCTTCAGACACTGTTGTGGCTTGTGGCAACCGGCTCCTTGAAAAAGCCGCTGATAAAGAACAGGCGGAAAATTTCCTGAATCTCCTAAGTGGACGTCGCCACTCTGTATATACCGGGATCTGCCTTATTTCTCCTGACGGAAAAATAAGCACAAAAACAGTTAAAACTGTGGTAAAATTCAAACGATTAAGCAGGGAAGAAATCAACTTTTATTTAAGCCATGATGAATGGCAGGGAAAAGCCGGGGGCTACGCCATACAGGGACTTGCCGCACAGTTTATAGTAAGCATCAATGGCTCTTACAGCAATGTAGTTGGGCTTCCCCTGTTTGAAACGGTCAATTTGTTAAAGGGGCATGGCTATAGGCTGTGAAATGAATGAACGGAAACAGTAAAATCCTGATCAACAGCTCCATCGGCGAAACCAGGATGGCGCAAATTGAAAACGGACATGTAACGGACCTAAGGCTTTACCGTGACCATGACCCATCCTATATCGGGGCAATATATCTCGGTCGTGTCATTAGTCTTTCTAAAGAACTTCAGGCAGCTTTTATCGAACTGGCCAAGGGCTTTACCGGTTTTTTACCGTTAAAAAACCTGCCTAAAAGGCAGGGGAAAAAACCAAATGATCTCACCACCCTGCTGCATGAAGGCCAGCGAATAATTGTTCAGGTCACGGCTGATGCAATAAAGGATAAGCTGGTTAAGCTGACCGGGCGGATTGAACTGATTTCGACCGCCATTGTCCTTCATCCTTTTCGTGGCGGTGCTTACGTTTCAAGCCGGATAAAAGACCCGGACAAGCGCGAAGAATTAAAGGAGTTTGGCGAACAAATGGATCTGGGCGAGATCGGCCTTACATTCAGAACAGATGCACAGACTATTCCGCTTAAAGAACTTGCCGCCACCGCACAGAAAATGATGGACCACTGGGCACATATTTCAAAGGATATCGAAAAAATAAAATGTCCGTCACTGCTGTCGCAGGGCCCCGACCCAATTGAGCAGATAATGCGGGATTATTTAAAAAATGATATTGATGAAATTATTATAGATCAGGCTGCCGCCTTTAAACAGGCTAAGCTATGGGCTCAGAACTTTGCCCCTGATATGGCAGACCGGCTTGCCATACATCAGGAAAAAACGCCCCTTTTCAGTCAGTATGAAGTCGACGACGTTATCGAACAGATTTGTTCTGAAAAAATACCGCTTAAATCCGGGGCATGGATTACCATTGAAGCAACAGAAGCCATGACCGTTATTGATGTTAATACAGGTGCAGCACAATTTTCCAGTGATCCGCAAATGCAGATATTCAGCATTAACAGCGAGGCAACACGGGAAATTTTCCGCCAGTTAAAACTCAGAGGTATCGGCGGCATCATCATCATTGATTTCATTAATATGGAAAATAAGGGTCAGGTAAAAAGCCTTCTTAATTTTATTGATGATCTGATGTTAAAAGATCCGGAGCCGGTACAGCGCGGCAATATTTCCCCACTGGGGCTTCTGGCTCTAACCCGAAAATCCAGCCGCAAAAATTTACATGATCTGTTAATCCGAAAAAATGTCAGCGTAAAGAATACCGAAAGTGTCTGCCTTGATATTTTACGCCGGGCCGAAACCGATGCCCTCAGCAATCCCGGCTTGCCATTGGTTATAAAGGTCAATAAAAATGAAAAAAAATGGTTCGAGGATCACAGCATCGTTTTTGATCAGTTTTTGATGAGAACCGGATCAAAATTATCCATGGAGATGAAATGAAAGCGGCTAATAATAACGACAAATGCCCGATCTGTAACGGAGCCGCAACAAAAAAATATTATCCTTTTTGCAGTGCCCGATGCAGTGAAATTGACCTGGGTCGCTGGTTTAATGAAAGCTATGTGATCGCCGGTGAAAAAACATCACAGGGTCAAAGTGAAGACGACGAATTTGACCAGTAATTAAGAGCAATGCTCTTACATCATTTTTTTAAAAAGAGTGCTGGACAGCGCCTCACTTATTTTCTATAACCCTCCCACCTCGTCAGAGCAATTTTCCCATGCCCGGGTAGCTCAGGGGTAGAGCAGCGGATTGAAAATCCGCGTGTCGGTGGTTCAAATCCGCCCCCGGGCACCATCACTTCACTTACTTCATTCAAGCCATTTGCAAAAATTAATCGTCTAATCTACCAGCGACGTTATTTCAGTGGCCATTTTTTCCGGTGCTTCCGCATGATTGAAATGCTTCAATAATTTGCCGTTCTTATCCATAAAATAAGTATATGCCGTATGATCAACCAGATAACCTGGATTATTATCACTTTTTGCCGCATAGACTTTATATGCCGATTTTATGGCTTCCACCTGTTCAACTGTTCCGGTCAGACCAATAAGATTTTTATGAAAAAACTTTATATATTCTGCCATAACTTCGGGTGTATCTCTTTCCGGGTCAACACTGACAAAAACAGGGGTGATCTGATTTAAAATATCCGGGTCCAGCATATTCAATGCATCCGCCATTATCTGTAAATCTGTGGGGCAGATATCAGGACAATATGTATATCCAAAGTAAATAAGCATATATTTGCCCAGGAAATCCTTTTCAGTCACAGGCTCATTCAGATGATTGGTTAAGCTGAACGGCCCGCCAATCAAGGCTCGGCTATTTTCCGCTGCTGTTGGTGTTCTATCTTTTAAAAGATAAACGGACCAAAGGCCAATTGCGACAAGCAATAAAACAAGAATGAGCAATATACGCTTGGCATTATGAGCGAGGAATTGTTGGTTGGTCATGATAATTCCTTTATAGTTTTTCTTTATTAATCAAAGCAGGCCGGTCTAATATTTTCATTAGACCGGTAAAACTGATTTTGTTAATTTTAAGAATTTGGAGCTGTGCTGGTGACATTTACAGTTTTTGTTATGGCACCTGCTTTTTCAAAATGAAGGGTAAGATCAATCTGATCCCCTTCTTTATATTGAGTGGCCGTATCAAAAATCATGATATGATAACCGCCCGGCTTTAATTCAACCGTTTCTTCGGGCCCAACTTCAATAAATTCAACCTGGCTCATTTTCATGACACCGTCTTTCATTGTATGTTCATGTATTTCAAGTCTTGGCGAAATTGTTGAAGTAACACTGACCAACCTGTCAGCTTCGTCCCCATTATTTTCAATTTTAAAATATGCACCACCAGGCCGCCCGGCAACAAGGATCGGTCGTGCCCATTCATTGGAAATGACAATAGTGTTTTCCTGGGCAAATGAAACGGATTGAAATGATGCAAAGATCATTAAGGCTAATATAATTTTTTTCATAATTTTCTCTTTCAATAACTTATTCTTGCATCTGCTTTTAAATTTAAGTGCCTCTTCGGATCCATGAATAAGATGGTTTATATAAAGTCTCTTTATAATTGCTGATATCCCGATATAACCGGATACCCGTCATACTCTGCGCGATTGATAAACGCACAATTCTTTTGGTTGAAATCTCGCCTAAAACAGACGAAAAACCCGAACTGATTTTTAATTTTAGTCAATTAAAAATCAGGATTGATAATTCAAGAAAATTGGGGTGGGGCGCGGGAATAATGTCCGGCAAACAACCGCTCATCATTTAATAGAGCCGGACCATAAATAACCGGGCGAAAAGATTTGGTAAGCGATGTTTCAACAAAAGCAACATAGTCAGGCTCTAAAAGTGCCGATTGTCCATGCGCCAGAACATAGCAAAGTGGACATTTGAAATGGCTAGCCGTATTTTCTGACGTGTCAATATCTTGCAGCTCTTCCCATGTTACCCATTTAAAACTGTCGCCCGTACAGATCAGTATCTTTTCATCCAGAAACGATGGAACTTCATTTTGTTGAGCTGTCTGAATGGTGGAAAGCGATGCAATGGCATAAAAAGGCAAAAAAGAATTAATCATGATCGCAATCAGCGTCATGATGAATAAGGGTTTTCTTTTAATTGCCATTCTAAGGGTCATTTCCATGGACCAATTTATGCATTACAAAATTACAAATATCAATATTAAAACCCCACACAAAATTAAAGGTCGGACTTATTTAATCCCAATATTTTCCCTAAAGGTTCAATTGTCCAGCTTTGCAAGATCAGTGAGGATGTCACAACGACAAAGACAATATTAAAAAAATCGGTTGAAACCGGCCCCGGTGCAATAACCGGATACATTGCAAGCAAAATAGGAACCGCCCCCCTGAGCCCTACCCAACTTAAGAACAATTTTTCGTTTATTGAAAATCTTGTAAAGACCAAACTTGAAAAGACGGCTAGCGGCCTTGCGATAAAAATCAATACGCATGCGATAAAAATGGCCTGCCAAATATCACGTCCTAGTTCACTTGGTGTGACCAAAATTCCGAGCATTACAAACAATAAAATCTGGCTGACCCATTGAAGTCCCTCACTAAAATTAATAATCCGGTCAAGAGGATGATTTGATTTGTTTCTTAAAATAATACCAACCAGATAAACCGCCAGAAACCCACTTCCGCCTAAGGTCGCAATCCCAGAAAAAACAGCTATGGCCCCGGCCATGGAAACCGCTGGATAAGTTCCTGACGGAAGTTCAATTTTGTTGATCAGAAAAACAATAATATACCCCCCCAAATATCCGCCGACCAATCCAAGCCCGAATTGTTGAGAGATAAGAATTAAAAACTGTAGTGCGGCATTTATTTCAAGCTGACTGCTGCCGCCAATAAGCGACGTAAGGACAATAGTCAGAAAAATTGCAGCCGGGTCATTAAGACCGGATTCTAACAATAAAGTCTGTTTTACTTTCTCATTTAAAGACAAACCACTTTTTTGCAGAAGCATAAATGTTGCTGCCGCATCGGTTGAAGCAATGACAGCGCCAAACAAAAATGCCATAAGCAGTGATAACCCAATTAAAAAATGTGCCGCTATACCAACAACAAGGGCCGTAACAAGCACCCCTAATGTTGCAAGGGATATTGCTGCAGCTCCAGCCTTTTTAAAAACATTCCTGTCTGTTTCAAGCCCCCCTGCAAACAAAATAATCGCGAGCGCCACACTCCCAATATCATAGGCAAGATGGAAATTATCAAAAGGGATTTGTCCTATCCCCTCTTCTCCCAACAGCATGCCAAGACCAAGAAGGACAAGCAAAACTGGTGCCCCAAGACGCTTAGCCAGAGGCAGTAGCAAAAAGCCGATCAGGGTTGAAAAGCTAATTATAAAAAGAGAAAATTGCATTCGTTATTTTAAGCCAGGACAAATATTTTTACTAATGACAAAATCTCTTTCTTGCGCAGCCTGTGCCTTAGAATTTGGAGCAATGACATAAAAAGGCAAAAACGCATTAATCATGATCTCAAAAAGCGTCATAATGGATAATTTATTTCTTCGAAATACTGTTTTAAATGTCATGTCCATAAATAATTTTATGCATTACATATCCGTTAATTTCAATATGAAAAATTATCTTGTAGAACGGTTAATACGACTTAGCTTTACTTCTTGATTTAAATCTATCCAAGTGCAATCGGCTTAAAGGCATTTAACAAATGCAAGTCCAGATGGCCTTCCATTGTCTGCATGATCTCATAGGCTTTAAGGTTACTCATGCTCGGTTTATAAGATCTTTTCTCCGTGAGTCCTGAAAACACATCAGCAATAGCTACCATTCTGGCCATATCACTTACCTCGGAACCGATCAGACGATCTGGGTAGCCAGTACCGTCAATCCTTTCGTGGTGATGTACGGCACCATCAATAATATCGGGATGGAATTTCCCATCACTTAATACCTGCCGGGAATGAGACGGGTGCAGCTTCATTTCGGTCCATTCATCTTCCGTAAGGGGGCCTGGTTTATTTAGTATTTCTTGTGAAATTAATGCCTTGCCAATGTCATGGACCAGACCACAAGACGTTAAGTTCCTCAGGTCAAAATTCCTGATCCCAAATAATAATCCAAATGCCGTCAGATAACCGCTCACCATCATCGAATGTCGATAAGTATAATTATGGTGCGTTCTTATCGCCGTCAGCATCGAAGAAAGTTCCCCTTTCTCAGTAGCTTCAATAATCAGTTCACAGCTTTCCCCCAGAACCTTATCTGACAGTTTTCTGCCTTGACCGGCGCCGGAAAATGTATCTTCAAATATTTTGAGACTTACCTTTAGAGCTGCTTCTGATGTCTTGCTTAAACTTTTCCAGGAATTTTCAATGCTTTTATTGGCAATATTCTTAAGTTTTTTTGTAAATTCCTTTTCATTAACGGGATGAGAAATAAATTCTGTTGCCCCAAGAGTATGTGCCTGAATAATCTCCTTTCGGTTCATCGTTCCTATTATAAAAAATAAAGGAATATTATTTTCTCTGGGTTTGCTTAAAATATTTTTCAGAGACATTATTGTTTGATAGTCGTCAAGTTCGACATCTACAATAAGCATAATCGATTCAGAAAAATCTAGCTCAATGGCTTGTTTAAAATCTATTTCTTTAATGTCCTGATGACGCAAGACTAAATTTGTAACAAGCTTTTGACTATCAGATATATGCTCATTTTCTTTTCGTATTATATAAACCAGCCGATTTTCTGACATTACCTTATTACCTCCCAATGAAGATATATAAGATATATTATACATACATCTTTAAAACAAAGTTAATACCTTTTAAAACAGCCCTAGGTGCCTCATAAATAAATGATTTATGGTTTTTACGGCTCGCCCAAAGCAAAGTTGACATTCAATGCCAAGATATTTAGATTTGATACGCAATTTATATGGAAATCATTAGCTGAAGATAAAGTATGTCACAAAATATAATCATCGCCGATGATCATCCCATATTCAGGAGTGCGATCATTCAGGCACTTAAAGTTCATTTACCCGAAATTGAACCATTCGAAGCCGCAAATCTGAAAGAGCTTGATCAGATATTATCGGCAAATACCAATGTTAACCTGCTTATCCTTGACCTGCACATGCCGGGAGTAAACGGGTTTGAGGGACTAGCCTATATTGCCAAAAATTATAAAGATGTGCCGATCATAATGATTTCCGCTGATGAAGAACCCTCCATTGCCTCGCTGTCAAAGCGTCATGGCGCAAAAGGATTTATTCCAAAATCGGCTAAAATTCCACAAATTAATGAGGCCGTTTCGAACGTTTTGGCAGGCAAGGAATATTTTCCTGATATTTCGGAAGCGGATGGATTGCACACTGCCAGCATTAGTGAAGCAGATGAACTCGTTGAAAAGGTTTCCCGTCTCACCAGCCGACAAATTGAGGTTTTCAATCTGCTCGCAAAGGGACTTTTAAATAAACAGATTGCCTTCCAAATGGACGTTACCGAAGCCACGATCAAGGCACACTTAACCGCAATTATGAGAAAACTGGAAGTCAGAAACCGAACCGAAGTCGTGCTGATTGCCAATAAAATTAGCATTAATCAGTATAGCAATTAATTGAGAATATGTTTCCTGCTTTCGAGTATCTTGCCAACAGTCGCTTTTAATTCCGCTGGTTTCACGGGTTTATAGAGAAGACTATGCCCCAGGGACATTATATTTGCTTTTACTTCATCGGAATAATTTGCCGTTACAAATAATGCCGGAATACGGGTTTTAGACTTTTTATAATACACATCAATAAATTCGGCACCGGTCCGTCCATCATCCAGTTGGTAGTCGACAATTAAAATATCAGGCTTAAACCCTGTTCCAACCATTGCATCAATTTCCTTTATTCCGCTCGCTGTATGAACATCATATTTCCAGCTGTTCATTAATTCAGCCATTGCATCAAGTGTCTGTACATTATTATCAACGCAAAGAACCTTGGCATTTTTAAATTGAGTGCCGTTGACTTTTTTCCTTTCCATAATAAAAGGTAATTCATTTTCAATTTCTGCCGATTTATCGACCATAACATGAAACACGCTGCCCCGTCCCGGAACTGATCTAACGGCTAGCGAATGCCCCAGCATTTCCGCTGTTCGCTGACTTATTGATAAGCCAAGTCCTAGTCCTGTATCCCCGGATGCCACGTCGGAATTGTGAAACCGTCTGAATTCTTCAAAAATTTCCTGTTGCAGGTTTTCTTCAATTCCAATTCCTGTATCCCAGACAGAGATGAGAATTTTATCCCCCCTCACTCTGTTTGTGACCAAAATACCGCCTGAATAGGTATAACGCATGGCATTACTGACCAGATTTTGAAGGATCCGGTAAAGCAGCTTGGGATCACTATAAATAATATGAGAGCTGCCAAGAACCTTGAATTTCATAGATTTTTGCTTGGCAAAATCTGAAAACTGATCTTCCAGCGCATTTAGCAGATCCTGTAGCGGAAATGATTTCTTCTGCGGCATCACATTACCGCTGTCCAGCTTAATAAATTCTACAAGTGACTGAATAATATTACCGGCAAGATTGAGGCTTTGGTCTGTTTTCTGAATAAGTTCTCGCTGATATTCACTCATTGATCTTGATTCAGTATTTAAAATTTCACAAAAAAGTCTTGCCGCATTAAAGGGCTGCATTAGATCATGACTGGCAGCTGCCATAAATCTGGTCTTACTCTGATCCGCTTTTTCTGCAACAGTCTTTGCTTGCTCAAGTGCCAATACAGTATTATTCAGTTCTTCCGTTCTGGAAAGCACCCTGTTTTCAAGATTGATATTAATTTCTTTCAGTGCCTGCTGGGCTTGCCTGAGATGTGAAATATCATGTGAAATAAAATATACGCCGCTCACACTTCCATCTGCAGAAAAATCGGGAATAAAAGTGTTGTTGAAATATTCAATTTCTCCATCATCCTTTTTCATGGAAGATTCAAATTGCTGTTTCAATCCTGAAAACGCACTCTTCAATTGTCCCTTAATCTGTTCAATTATTTCTTTTGATATAATATCCTTCAAATGTTTTCCGATGATTTCCTCTGCATCCATATTTATGGTTCTGGCAAAATATTTATTTGAAAAGCGGACAATCTGAAAAATATCTATATAGGCCAATGCCGCAGGAACATTATCCGTATATAAGGCAATTTGCTGTTCTTTATATCTAAGCTCTGCCTCAATATTCTTATATTTTGAAATATCCGTATATGTGGTTACACAGCCACCATCAGGAAGTGGACTTCCTTTAATTTCAATAACGCGCCCATCTTTACCGGTGCGTTCAAACTGGAAGCTCATACCACTATTCAGATGTCTTAAATGTTCTTTGACATATTCTTCGCCATTGCTGCCTTTGAAATATCCCCTTGCAACATTAAATCGTACTATTTCCTCAATCGGCATACCGATCTTTAACAATTCTTCAGGATAATCCATCAAAATTACGTAACTTTTATTCCAGCCGACCAGTTTATTATCATTATCAATCACATTAATACCCTGGGTGATATTATCCATGGTCACATCAAGAAGTTTTCGGTTAAACCTCAAAGCGAGCGATGTCGTACTAAGAAGGCTGAAGATATTATCCTGCTCAATACCTTTTTCCTTTAAGACAGAACGAAGCAGCTCTCTCGCAGAAGGTGCCCCGATCACGCCGGAAAGCATATTTTCAGTAAAATCGATCAGTTTCTGATCAACAATCTGATTTTCATCTGTCAGTGGTGGAGAATAATTTGCAAATAATGCATTGGCTTTCTTTTTGCCAATCACAATACCAGCCATTGATTTTAAGTCACGTACCCTAATCTCATGTTTTAACGTTGATTTTCCGGCATCCTGAAGGGATTCCGGATTTTGTTCCACATAAATGAAAGACTGTATTTTCTCCGTCAAAGTCTGTGACGTATTTATCGATACAAAGATGATGGCCAAAATATTGGCCAGAAGCGAAAACAAAACGGCTTCAGTCAGAAGAGACTGACCGTTAAGATAAAGGCCCGGTGACAAAGGCGATTCACCGAGTAGCGCCGGCCAGATGAAATAAAGCCAGCAGGAGGTGCCCGCAATAAGACCTGCCAAGGCACCATTTTTATTCGCCCTGAGCCAGAACATCCCGAGAATAAGCGCCGGAGCAAACTGAATAACAGCTGAAAATGAAACAAGTCCGAATGAGGCCAATGACTGAGTAGTATCAATATAACGGTAAAATACATAAGCAGCCAAAAGCAACAGGGCAATAGAAACCCGCCGGATCGTCAAAATCCAGATATCAAGATCGCTGCCATCCCTCATTTTCTTGCTTGAAATCCTTAACAGGCTTGGCAAAATCAAATCGTTACTGACCATAGTGCTTAATGTAACCGTCGCCACAATAACCATTGCAGTTGCCGCCGACAAACCGCCGATAAAGGATAACACAGCCAGCCAGTGCTGATCCTGTGATATGGGGAGAAACAAAACATAAAAATCTGTATTGACAACTGTGTTTCCAAAGACCTGATATCCGGCATTGACGATCGGAATGATAAAAAGGGAAAACAGGATCAGGTATATGGGAAATATAACCCTCGCATATTTCAAATCTTTCTTCTGATGATATTCAACTACGGAAACGTGAAATTGCCTTGGTAAACAGAAGATTGCTCCTGCGGCAAGTACAGTTTGTGTTATAAAATTTTCTATATCAATTGAGGAAAGAAACAGACGCTGCAACCGGGGTGTTGTTGAAATTGTATTATAAAGGTCAGCCGGACCATCAAAAATTTTATAAAGGGCGAAAAATCCAATTGCCGAAAACGCAACCAATTTAACGATCGATTCAAAGGCAATTGCATTCATCATGCCATACTGATGTTCAGTAACAGAAATATTGCGTGTCCCAAACAAAATAGAATAAATGATCAGAATAGCCGTAATGTAAAAAGCATTACTATATTGGTCATAAAGTATTGCCTTTTCGACATCAAACGCCTGTATCCCCAAGGTAATAGCCTTAAGCTGCAATGCAATATAGGGAATCGTTGCCATAACGGCAATAATTGTAACCAGAGAAGCGATCGTCTGTGACTTATCATATCGGGACGCAATAAAATCGGAAATGGACGTTGCATTCTGCTGATGAGCTATCTCTACAAATCTTTTAATAAGTGACCAGCCAACAGTATACATCAGGATCGGTCCCAGATAGATTGGCAAATACCCCCATCCTGTTTCAGATGCGCTGCCGACAGCCCCATAAAAAGTCCAGGAAGTACAATAAATTGCCAGTGAAAAGCTGTATACCAAGGCTTTTCTTCGACTGGATATATATTTAGGCTTATGCTTGTCACTGTAATAAGCAATAAAAAACAACAGGCAAACATAAGAAAAGGCAATAACCAGTACCTGGAGTGTGGAAATCATGACTGTCGCCTTATTTTCAATAGTTTTGCACCAATCTTACTATAACGTCTTTGATCATCTCTAGGCAATGCCCGAAAATATATTATAGACTAATGTCTAAATGAAATTTCATAATGTGTGATTTAGTCTTTATGATTAAATTTCTATATTTGCAGGGCTTAAGCGATCATCTCTTTATTTCAGAGAGTGCTTTAAGCCTGTCCTTAATATATAGTAGGTAATAACACAAAATAACGAGGGAACATTAAAGTGAGAAAACTATTTGCGGTACTAGCATCAATTATCGGTCTGACGATATCAGTAAATGCTACAGAGATTACGTTTAATCAGGGTACGAACTTTGGTATTACCCTTTCTCCTGATGGCAAATCTTTTGCCATGGATATTCAGGGTGTCCTGTGGACCCTTCCTGCTGGAGGCGGAAAAGCCACGGCCATTACTAGCGGACAGCAACCGGAAGTTCGTGAACCCAGTTGGTCCCCAAATGGTAATAAAATAGCTTTTCAAGGGTTTTATCAAGGATATTTCCATATCTGGACCATTGATTCTGACGGCAAGAACCTGAAGCAGATTACAAGCGGAAATTTTGATGATCGTGAGCCTTCCTGGAATGCTGACGGTAAATCCATCGTCTTCGCGTCTGATCGTAGCGGCAATTATGACATCTGGGAAATTGATGTTAACACAGGCAAAGAAACCCAGCTTACGACCAACAAAGATGATGATGCCCATCCTCACAAATCATATGATGGCAAACGGCTTCTCCATACCCGTGAAATTAAAGGACGCTATTCAGAAATAGTGCTCAGGGAAGGCAATAAAGAAGCAACATTGTTTCGCTCAGAATCAATGAGCTTCTTTAGACCCACCTGGAATACCGACAACAAAGGATTTTCCTATATTTCAAATAACGATAACGAAATTAAACTAAACTATATTAAGGATGTAGACAGTCGCGAAGCGGAAATGAATGTCATGACCCTTGCTGAGGGAGATATTTTCCCATTCCGTCCTGTCTGGACCAAAAATGACGGTGTTTATTATACCGCTGATGGCAACATCAATCATATCGGTAAAAACGGCAAAAAGACTGACAATATTGCATTTACCGCGTCGATTACCTCAAATCTAAAACCCTATAAACGAAAAACCGTAAATTTTGAAAATAAAGAAGCT
The DNA here is from genome assembly GCA_041396985.1 of Emcibacteraceae bacterium. Lineage (NCBI taxonomy): Bacteria > Pseudomonadati > Pseudomonadota > Alphaproteobacteria > Emcibacterales > Emcibacteraceae > Emcibacteraceae bacterium. The sequence continues at coordinate 513,536 of JAWKXO010000003.1, read as the reverse complement.
CAGCAGGTGCTGGGCATTGGTGGCTTTGACGTATCACCAGCAGATAACACAATGGTCTATACCGCCATTGGTGATATGTGGTTACAAAAAGGTGACAATAAAGCCAATAATATTGATCCGGATAAAGTTGGTCATGTCATTGACCCGACATGGTCTCATGATGGCAGCAAGCTTGCTTTTGTCGCTGAACGTGACGGCGAAATGGATATCTGGATTCGTGACGTAAAATCAGGCAAAGAAAGAAAAATCACCAACGACAAGGGCCGCGAATATCGCCTGACATGGTCACCTGACGATAATTTTATCGTTTATCTTTCTGCCCGTAGTTCGACATCCAATTCATGGGGTCGTGTCAATCTGAAGGTAATCGATGTTGAGTATGGTTCCATCAATACTATTGATGAAGATATTTTTACACCTGGTCGCCCTACATGGTCACCTGACGGTAAAAATATTCTCATTGCCTTTGTCAAACCGGCAACCTCACGTTTTCGCGAAGGAATGCACAGTATCAAAAAATATGCTGTTGACACCCATAGTGCAAAATTCCTTAATATGCCGGGTAATATTGGCCTAAGCACCCGTGACGGCAGTGGTCCTGTTGTTTCACCGGATGGAACAAAAATGGTTTATGTCGCTGAAGGTGAACTTCGTACCGTAAACATTAATGCATCTGGCGATATTACGGGTCAGATTGAAAATAAATGTCTTGAAACAGCACTCGTCCCACGTTGGGCAAATGACTCTGAAACCGTCTATTATTTTTCAGGAAAAAGTCTTCAGACCTGTAACATTAATACAGGGCAAAAAATGGCCCATAATATAAATCTTCAATGGAAGAAGAAAATTTCCGAAGATAAGACAATTCGTGTCGGTAAGTTCTTTGACGGTGTTGCCAAGGAATATAAAACCGATGTTGACGTTTTTGTTTCAAACAACGTCATCACAAAAATTGCACCACACGGCCAGGAAAAAGTTATAGGTAAGCTTTATGACTATTCCGATAAAGCCATTATTCCAGGCATTATTGCCGGTCATAGTCACCAATCTGAACTGCTTGGTGAAAGACTGGGGCGTAACTGGCTGGCATATGGTATAACCGGTGTTCGTGACCCTGGGACAAACCCTTATAAATCACTGATGCGTAAGGAAACCTGGGAATCAGGTGCTTCGATGGGGCCACACATGTATTATGCCGGATGGCTTACCGGTGGCGCCCGTGTTTATTATGGTCAGTCCTATAACGCTTTAAATGAAAAAGCACTTCGTCATGAATTGCAAAGAGCAAAAGAACTGAATTATGACCTGCTTAAATCCTATGTGCGCCTGCCGGATGAATTCCAGCAAATCCTTGTTGAAGAAGGTCACAAAATGGGTATTCCTGTAACTGGCCATGAAATTTCAGCAGCGGTTCAAAATGGCGTTGATGCGGTCGAGCATATGGGTGCAACCAGCCGACGTGGTTATTCCCCCAAATTCTCAAGCCTGTCCAGAAGTTATAACGATGTAATGGAAATCATCAGTAAATCCGGGCAGATCATTACCCCGACAGCAACCCTGATGAGCGGCTTTAACGTCTATTTGGCGCGTTATCCGGAATATTTAAATCAGCAAAGGGCTAAAACATTCCTGGATGAGCTACAGCGAAATGCGCTGATTGCTGGGACAAAAAGCCCAATGGCAACAGCCCGCGCCGAGCGCAATGATGACGTGCTTAAAAGCATCAAAACGCTCCATGATATGGGAGCGAACATGGCATCAGGAACCGATTCACCATTCATTCCTTATGGTATTTCGCAACTGTTTGAAATCGTCATGTTTGTCGATGCGGGTTTGAGCCCATATGACGCCATACGCGCTGCTACAATCAATCTTGCAAAACTGATTGGCGTTGATGGCAGCGTCGGTACTCTTGAAGTTGGCAAGGCTGCTGACATGGTCGTGATTGATGGTGATCCACTTAATAAAATCACCGATATATTCAATGTCGATGCAACAATTAAGGATGGTCAGGTCTTCACCAAAGAAGAAATGGTTTTGGATCGGATGGCATCAAAAAAGTAAACTGAGTAAACTAAATGTATAAGATTGAAACGCATCCTGTTGGTACTGCGCTTATGGAACACGCCCTGATCAACGCAGACCGGTATAATGATTTATATGCCCGTTCTTTATCGGACCCGGAAGGGTTCTGGGGGGAGATGGGACGTCGTCTGGACTGGACACGGCCTTACAGCAAGGTAAAGGATGTCAGTTTTTCTGAGGATGATCTTCATATCCGCTGGTATGAGGACGGAACCTTAAATGCCTGCGTCAACTGTGTTGACCGGCATCTGGAAAGCCGCGGCGATCAGACAGCGATTATCTTTGAGGGGATGACCCCAATGTATCGCGTCATATCACGTACCGTGAGCTTCACGGGGAAGTGTGCCGTTTTGCCAATGTGCTGAAGTCCCGGGGCGCCAAAAGGGTGATCGCATCACCCTTTATATGCCGATGGTGCCGGAAGCGGTTTATGCCATGCTGGCCTGTGCGCGGATCGGCGCCATTCATTCGGTGGTGTTTGGCGGCTTTTCACCGGAGGCGCTGGCCGGGCGTCTGGTTGACTGTGACAGTCATATCGTGATCACCGCCGATGAGGGACTGAGAGGGAACAAAGTCATCCCACTGAAAAACAATGTGGATGAGGCGCTTGAGCATCCCGGAACCATTGTCTCGACCGTGATTGTTGTGCGGGTCACCGGCGGCGATGTCGGCTTCACTGAGGGCCGGGATGTCTGGTATCAGGACGAGGCGGCGAAGGTGGATCGGATTGCCCGGCCGAGGAGATGAAGGCGGAAGACCCGCTGTTTATTCTTTATACCTCCGGCTCCACCGGACAGCCCAAGGGGTTCTTCATACGACCGGCGGCTATCTGGTTTATGCCAGCCTGACCCATCAATATGTGTTTGATTATCATGACGGGGATATTTACTGGTGCACTGCCGATGTGGGCTGGGTGACGGGCCACAGCTATATTGTTTATGGTCCTCTGGCCAACGGCGCCACCACGCTTGTCTTTGAAGGGGTGCCGACCTATCCGGACGCCTCACGCTTCTGGCAGGTCTGCGAGAAGCATAAGGTCAATATTTTCTATACGGCACCGACGGCGATCCGGGCCCTGATGGGCGCGGGAGACGGGTTTGTCAAAAAATGTGATCTCAGCAGTCTGCGTATCCTCGGCAGTGTCGGCGAGCCGATCAACCCGGAAGCCTGGGAATGGTATTATCATGTGGTTGGCGATGCCCGCTGCCCGATTGTCGATACCTGGTGGCAGACGGAAACCGGCGGTATTCTGATCACGCCGCTGCCCGGAGCGACGGCGTTAAAACCGGGTTCGGCCACCCGGCCGTTTTTGGCATCATACCCCAGCTGGTCGACGGGGACGGCAAGGTGCTTGAGGACCGGCTTCGGGCAATCTCTGCATCACCGACAGCTGGCCGGGGCAGATGCGCACCGTTTACGGTGATCATCAGCGCTTTTACCAGACCTATTTCTCCACCTATAAAGGCAAATATTTTACCGGCGACGGCTGCCGCCGCGATGAGGACGGCTATTACTGGATCACCGGGCGGGTTGATGATGTGATTAATGTTTCCGGTCACCGTATGGGCACGGCCGAGGTCGAAAGTGCCCTGGTCGCCCATGAGGACGTGGCGGAAGCGGCCGTGGTCGGCTTCCTCACCCGATCAAGGGACAGGGTATTTATGCCTATGTCACCCTGATGGGCGGGCATGCTCCGGGGAAGAGCTCAGAAAGGAACTGGTAAACTGGGTCAGAAAGGAAATCGGCCCCATCGCCACGCCCGATCATATCCAGTTCGCACCGGGACTGCCCAAAACACGGTCCGGCAAAATCATGCGACGGATATTAAGAAAAATCGCCGAGAATGACACATCAAACCTCGGCGATATCTCAACCCTCGCTGACCCAGCCGTCGTCCAGGACCTCATCAATAACAGATTGAAATAAATTTCACCTTATTATTAACGATTATTAACGGCATAGGTTTTGAATTAATGAGACGAAGGTCCATCAATACCTATGCCGGTCATGGATCTTACAAACTGGCCATCAAATTCGGACTTTTCCCTTTCAACACCACTGCTTTTATCAGTGACCGAGAAAAACCAGGTTGCGACAAAAGCCAGTGTTATTGAATAAACAGCCGGATAAACAGACGGGAAAATCGGCTTGGCATTGCCTAGAATGTCTACCCAGACAATTGGCCCCAATATAACCAAAATAACTGATATGAATAACCCTATTGCCCCACCAAATAATGCACCTCTTGTGGTAAGTCCCCGCCAGTACATTGAAAGAAACAGAACCGGGAAATTGGCACTGGCCGCAATAGCAAAGGCCAAACCAACCATATAAGCAATATTCTGCTTTTCAAATAGAATTCCAAGCCCTACAGCAATGAATCCAAGCACAATTGTGGTCATTTTTGAAACCCTTATTTCATTTCTTTCATCTGACTGTCCGTCTTTAAGGACATTGGCATAAAGATCATGGGATACCGCTGACGCACCAGCCAGTGTTAAACCGGAAACCACCGCCAGGATTGTGGCAAAAGCCACAGCAGAAATAAAACCAAGAAAGACATCGCCCCCCACCGCTTTAGCAAGATGCACAGCAGACATATTATTACCACCAAGTACACCCCCTGCCGCATCAAGAAATTCAGTATTGGTGGAAACCAGAACAATCGCACCAAAGCCAATCACAAAAGTAAGGATATAAAAATAGCCAATAAAGCCTGTGGCATATAGGACTGATTTCCGCGCTTCCTTCGCATCGGAAACAGTAAAAAATCTCATTAAAATATGGGGAAGACCTGCAGTTCCCAACATCAACGCAAGACCCAGTGAAATAGCATCAATCGGGCTTGATATAAAGCCGCCAGGCGCCATAATGGCCGCACCATTTTGATGAACATTGACCGCCGCATTAAACAGCTCTTCAAAACTAAAGCCATACATTCTTAAAACCATAAAGGCCATAAATGATGCCCCGGAAAGTAGAAGGATAGCCTTGATAATCTGCACCCATGTCGTTGCCAACATGCCACCGAATGTTACATACAGGATCATTAAAACACCAACACCGGTTACGGCATAACTGTAATCAAGGCCAAACAGCAGCTGGATAAGCTTTCCGGCACCCACCATTTGCGCAATAAGATAAATAAGAACAACCATCAAACTGCTGATTGCGGCAAGAGTACGGATGGGTTTTTGCTGCAATCTGTAAGTTGCAACATCAGCAAAGGTATATTTTCCCAGATTTCTAAGACGCTCTGCAATTAAAAATAAAATGATCGGCCATCCTACCAGAAACCCTATGGAATAAATCAGACCATCAAAACCCGAAGCAAAAACAAGTGCGGAAATACCCAGAAAAGAAGCAGCAGACATATAATCGCCGGATATGGCAAGTCCGTTCTGGAAACCGGTAATATTACCGCCTGCAGCATAAAAATCTTTGGCAGAAACAGTTCTTTTGGCAGCCCAGTATGTTATAAAAAGAGTTCCTACTACAAACAGCAGAAACATGGCGATCGCCGTAATATTAACGGGTTGCCTTTCTACCTGCCCCTCAATAGCATCAGCGGCAAAAGCAATCTGCGCAAGCAGACTGAAGCCGACACTGTAAATTATTTTTCTCATTTTGAGTACTCTTCAACGATTTCTTTGTTCATTTCATCAAACTCATTATTGGCGCGCACCACATATATTCCTGTTAAAATAAACGACAGAAATATAATTGACATACCCACCGGAATTCCAAAAGTCGTAATAGAACCTTCTGAAACAGGCGTTCCTAAAAACGAAGGGTCAAAAGCAATAAGCAAAATAAAACCGTAATAAGCAACCAGCATGATTATGGATAATATCCAGGCAAACCGCCCCCGTCTGCTGACAAGCTCAATAAATTTTGGATCATTACTAATCCTGATTAGATTGTCATCATTCCTCAAAATACCAACTCCCAATTTTGTTTTTTTATTATTGGATTAGAAACTTAACTTTTTTGGCAAAATTATTTTCCAGAGTAAAAATCTCTCCCTCTTTACTGTGGAAATTAATTTTGGAAGTCTGCATAGATGGGTCAGTCTGACCCATCTATGCGATATGATTTTAGTGAAATATTAGAAACGGTATCTTAGATCAACATATCCATAACGACCGATCGCGTTATGTAATTGTGTGAAGAAGCCAAGGTTTTCGTCGGCAAGTGGCGGTTCAACATCAAAGAGGTTATTCATGCCAACTTTAATGCGAAGACCTTCCAAGGAACCTTCATCAAAGTCATAAGCAATACTTGTATTGACTGTTGTCCAGCTATCAACTCTGAAGAAGTTACCGTCAGCGTCCTGTACACTGGTATCATTAACCGGACCAACGAAGTTCGCAAAAATATTTGCTGTCCAGTTATCTTTATACCAGGTCACACTTCCGCTGCCTTTCCATTTTGGACGACGGCCATTTTGCTCGATCAAATCACCACCGGCAGAAACTGTAATGAACGGATTGTTCATATCGATAATAGTCTGCGCATCTGCACCTGGAATTTGCTCAGCTTTTAATAGATGAGTAGCACCGAAATTGAAGACAAAATCACCAACTGAAGTATCTCTCAAACGATAGATCATAGCAAAGTCGATGCCTTTGGTAATACGGTCATCAAAGTTCTGGTAAGGTGTCAATGTCTGAACCGCTTCACCAATCGGAGCTAGGCCCGAACCAGCAAAAAAGTCGATATTTGCTTGTGTTGGTGCATTACGGATTACAGCTGGGTTTGATCCTGCACCAGAGGTACGTAGAGCATAATCCAAACCTAGGGCATTTGGTGTTACGAAAATACCAATCAGACCTGACTGTTTAATTCTCCAGAAGTCGGTTGTAATGGTCAGACCGTCAATTACTTCAGGTGTCCAAGTAAAACCAATAGAGAAACTTTTCGTGTATTCCGGTTTCAGTTGGTCACTACCTGCTGTAATACGCTCCACACTTCCTGTATAAGCATAACCAACAGTATTAATAAGTGCATTGGTAGAACATGCACTGTTAGACAAGTCTGTAGCCAATCCTTTATTCACAGCTGCCTGACAGTAATAATAGTCTGTTCTTGCCACTGTTCTTGAGGCTTCTGCTTCTGTAACCTGGGGCAGGTTAGGAGCACGGAACCCAAGTGAGTAAGAAGAACGAACCTGGAACTGCTCAACAGGGAACCATGAACCGGCAATCCTTGGCTTGAATACACTTCCTACGTCAGAGAAGTCCTCAAACCGTCCGGCCAGTTGGAAATCCAATGAATGGACAAATGGAATTTCCATATCTTCACCAATAACCGGAACCTGCAACTCACCAAATATTGAGTAGACATTTCTATCACCATAAGTATCCAGTGTCGGGCTTGAACCTGTCACATCACCAAACAATACATCAGGACCAAAGAATGGGTTATCCAAAGTATATTTAATCGTTCCGTCCAGACGGTCATCACGATCATCCAGATATGTTGTGCGACGGAATTCAATACCTGACGCAAAACCAACATCACCAGCTGGCAATTCAAACAGATCCGGTCTGGAAATTTTGAAATCTGCCAATGTCAGTGTTGATTTTGAGTAACGGTCAACAGCAATAGTAAACGGATTATATTGATCCGGTGAATTCGGTGTACCATCCACAGAATTGGTTGGATAGGATCCCGCACCATTAAATGGATTATAGGCATCCGGAGTGCTTAGGCCAAGCTGATAGATAAGAGCTGTCGCACTGTGACGGCCAGTTGTATGGTCAAGAGTTTCAGATTCTGAATACACGAAGCCAGTATCAAAATCCCATCCGGCAAATTCACCGCGCAATCCTTGAACGATACGGAAACTTTCGTCAGAAACATACGTCTCACGGTCAGTTTCAAGGAAACGATAAGCACTTCCCAATGCCCCGTCCAAAGCTAGATCAAGACCTTCATCAGGAACACCTGTCAAACCAGGAATACGATATGGGTTAAGTGTTACGCCGTCCGCCAGATACAAAGCACCAAATGGGTTATAGTAGTTCGTTTTTGGTATCCAAAGTGGGCTGTGGCTCAATGAACCGCCGTTACCACCAGCATTATTGAAGTAAGAATCGGCCGTATAATAGCCAAGTTCAGTATACATTTCCCAACCATTTTCAAATTCGGTCACAATGGTACTGAAAAGATTTATACGCTTTACATCCTGTATCATTGTACGGCGGGCATTGTTATCAAACCGCAGTTCTGAAGGCAGACCAGCTGATGTTAAACAGAGATCAGAAGGCTCACCCGGCAAACTGGCAACCGTACAATTTACCAAAGAAGATGGCAAAATACGGAAGGTACCGTTGCTGGCTGTGATATCTTGCCCATTTATCTGAACTGACCCAGGTACATATGCCGCATAGGCACCCGGATTATTTGGATCTTCCATGCTGGAATAAAGTCTTCCCTGGAAGTATGGCGTCACAGTACTTGTATTATTGAATGAGTTATTTCCTTCCCATTCTGTACCAACAAACAATGGACGCATATCAGAACTTGCTGAATATGGTCTTTCACTGGCAAGCATACCATCACGCTCAAATCTGTTCACACTGAATGTGATTCTGGTACGGTCATTATTTACTTTGAAACCACCGATGGCATTAACAGTAAACTCGTCCATGCTGGTGCCAAATGAGTTACCATATCTTGTTGATACCTCAAGACCTTCATAATCGTCACGCAGAATTGTATTGACCACACCGGCAACAGCATCTGTACCATAGATCGCTGACGCACCATCGCGCAACACTTCAATTCTGTCAACGCCCATAACCGGAATGGCGTTTACGTTACTTGTTTGCTCAGGAGCTGTTAATTCATTGGTCTGTGTGCCTGAGTGGTCAACCAGACGACGACCGTTTAACAGTACCAGTGTGTTACCGGCACCCAGCGAGCGCAGGTTAATACTGGCTACGTCACCACGAGCACCGTTGATACCAAATGATGTTGAGTTAAAACCACTACCACCAAAGCTCATGTCACCTGCGCCTGGCAAAGTACGGAGCAGGTCATCCATCGATTGTGCTCCAACAGCGCTGATTTCGGCATCCCCCACAACCGATACCGGCAGCGATGCTGTTACAGAAGCTCCTTTAATCTGAGAGCCGATGACGACAATGGTGTCTTGATTTTCCTGGTCTTGCGCCGTGGTTTGGGCCAATGCGCCGGATTGATGCAGGCTAATCGCTGAGATCGCGGCTGATAACAGCAGCCTCGATTTCAGTCTCGATTTTCCCGAAAGCATCATAGAAGTTCGCTTCATATTGTTCCTCCCGTTAGGATTAAGATGAGTTTTTACAGTTCTTTAATTAAAAAACGCGTATTCACTAATTCAGGGTATGGATGTTTTTATTTTCGCAAAATTCCTAATAAAATCCTGTGCAGAATATTATTGAGAACAGTGCTGCTGATATTTTTCAATACCCCTCATTTTCGAATAGTAAAGATTTTGCGAAAAATTATCTTTTAGACATTAGTCTATATGACCACTTGAAAAATCTGCCCGCAATGAGAATTAAGGATTAATTTTGCAACCGGCCAATCATTATTATTTTAGTTTATATTTTCCTGATTTTCTTATTTTAGAAATATTTTTTTGACCAGCCTTGGTGCAAAGCCAGCCAAAAGCCAGGCAAGTCGGGCACCGGGCAATATTATCTGATCCTTATCCATATTCCTGAAAATAAATTCTGCCAGAAGGGAAGGCTCAAGTCCTTTTTCGGAAGCTTTCTTCGTCATTTCCGTTTTTATAAGACCGGGAATTACCTCAACGACTTTAATATCGGCAGGCTTAAGCTGTGACCGTAAATTAGCTACCCAATTTGATAATGCGGCTTTGCTGCTGCAATATCCGGGTGCTGATTTTTTTGGCCCCAGTTGCAGTAATGAGGAAATAACAATAATCTTTGACGGTTTTTGCATAAGTATTGGCAAAAGTCCGGATGTGATTTTTACAGGAGCAAAAAAATTTACCGCGAATTCATTAAAAAGCAGATTTTTATATTGGGTCGTTTCCAATATTGAATAATGGTTCTGCACAGCGGCGTTATGAATGAGAATATCGATAGACTGATATTTTTTCTCAATATAACATATTAAACTGTCAATACTGTTTTCTGACGATAAATCGCACGAAATATAATCATCAAACAACGCCAATATTTCCCTCATAGGTTTATGAGTAGACAGCCCTATAAGATAGTAGCCTGCAGATTTATATTTTGAGGCCAATTCAATTCCCAACCCTCGGGAAGCTCCGGTAATTAAACATATTTTTTGTTTCATCATTTTCTCCTTTATATTTGCCAATATAGGGAGCTATATGAGGAAGGCATTAACCTATGTTAAGACCGCTGAATTTTATATTTTTGCTCTGATCCGGCTTAACTGGACCGGTGTAATCCCTAAATAGGAAGCAATATGATATTGTGGAATCTGCTCTTCCAGCCCGGGAAACTCTTTTTGAAAAGCTTTATATCGGTCTGTTGCATTCAACATAATCAGTTGTGTTTCCCGCCGTTCCTTTCCGATCCAGGCCCATTCAACCAGTTTTCTGCCTAATAGATTAAGTTCTGGAAATTTTAAATAGAGTTGTTCAAGCCTTGAATAGTCAATTGATAATAACTCTGTCTCTTTTAAAGACCCAATATAAACAGGGCTGGGCTGTTTTGCCACCAGCGAGGTCAAGGGAGCACAAAAAGTTCCGGGTACAAAAAAATGCTTGTTATGCTGTTCCCCATTTTGGGAAATATAATAAGACCGCAAAAGGCCCGAAACTATAAACCATACGCAGGAGCCATCATCCCCTTCCTTTATCAGATCAACACCTGCTTTGATTTTATTAACAGTGAATAACCGGATGAATTCATCCAAAACAGCACTACGAATGGGACAAATTTCCAGAATAGTTTTTTTTAAAAATTCTGCCGGACTGATATCACTGATCAAAATTAATACTCATATGTTGTTAAATTTTTAAACAGGAACATTAAGGTACTTTAGCAGCAATTAAACTAAATTACTTCAAAAAATGCATCTAAAACAATCTACTAGCTAAATAATTAGATATATTAAAAAAATTAAATAATTTATTAAATATTTTAAACATATATTCCAACTACATTTTATAAAGTTGATTTTGGTAAGGAATAAAAAATGTTCAATAAAATATTAGGGGGATTTAACACAAAGACACAAAGTGAAAACGCTAAAATTATCAATGATGACAAAATCGATGAACTGAATGCCATCATAGAAGAACTGAAAATTCAGAATGAGAAATCCAAAGACCTATTAAAGGCATTGGATAAATCACATGCCGTGATCCAGTTTAAGCCAGACGGCACAATTATCACTGCAAATGAAAATTTTCTTCATACACTAGGATACGAACTTAGTGAAATTCAAAATCAGCATCACAGTATGTTTGTTGATCCCCGATATAAAGAAAGCAGCGAATATAAAGACTTCTGGCGAAAACTCGCAAATGGGGAATTTCAGGAAGCCGAATATAAAAGGATAGGCAAAGGGGGTAAGGAGGTCTGGATTCAGGCTACCTATAATCCGATCCTTGATGAAAACGGACACGTCACAAAAATTGTCAAATATGCTACAGACATAACCAGACAAACGCTTAAAAATGCCGATAGTCGGGGCAAAGTCGATGCCATTAACAGGGCACAGGCCGTGATTGAGTTCGAGCTGGATGGAACAATTATTACAGCAAATGAAAATTTCCTAAATGTCATGGGCTATCAGCTCAGCGAAATAAAAGATAAACACCATAGCCTATTTGTTGAAGCTGATTATCGTGATAGTGATGCCTATAAAAAATTCTGGGAAGCCCTTGGTCGAGGCGAGTTTCAGGCAGCAGAATATAAAAGGATTGGTAAAGCCGGTAAGGAGGTCTGGATTCAGGCATCCTATAACCCGATTTTTGACCCGAATGGTGTGCCATTCAAAGTGGTCAAATTTGCAACCGATATAACGGACGGGGTTCTTGCAAGGCAGGAAGCGGACCGCGTCAGCGCCCTTGTTGATGAAAGACTTGATAAAATTTTGGAAGCTGTCAGTAGTGCCGACGAACAGACAACGTCTGTCGCCGCCGCCTCAACACAAACGATGGAAACCGTTCAGGCGGTCAGTGCGGCAACCGAACAGTTTCAAATGTCAAGCAATGAAATTGCCCAAAGCATGGAAAATTCACGGCTTGAGGTAAGCAAAACCATGCAAATTGCCAATAATGCCGACCAGTCAACACAGCGTCTGAATTCGGCAGCGCAGTCCATGAATAATATTGTTGATGTGATCCAGGAAATTGCAAGCCAGATTAACCTGCTGGCCCTAAATGCCACAATCGAATCTGCCCGTGCCGGCGAAGCCGGTAAAGGGTTTGCCGTCGTCGCATCGGAGGTTAAATCACTCGCCGGCCAGGTGGCGACAGCCACGACACAGATTTTATCTGAAATTACGGCAATGCAAACGATATCCACGGAAGTCATTGAGCAACTTTCCGAGATCAGAAATTCTGTAGAAGTCGTTGAATGTGGTTTCACAACGGTTGCCAGTGCTGTTGAAGAACAGACATTGACCAGTAAGGAAATTGCATCAAATATGGTTCTGGCGTCTGACGCCGTGGCGTCAATCAACACCAATATTGACTCAATTTCCGGAGCTATCGGAAACGCCAATAACTATGCCGAAGAAGGCACAAAATTATACAGAAGCTTACAAAATAAAGCCTCTTAATCACTTACGGCACAGGATCCGCTTTATTCACGAGTGTGAACTAATCAAGGATTCTGTGCCTTTTATATAATTGCAGTACTGATATGTTTGACAGATTGTCTTATCATGATATCGTCTTCAGCTGATACATATACTGTGGACAAAAAAATGATCAAAAAAGACAGTACCGAAATTCGTCAGTCAATCATAGATGCCTGCCTGTGGATGAACAGTTCCGGCCTTAATCAGGGCACATCAGGCAATATCAGTATCCGTGTTGAAAATGGTATATTGATAACCCCAAGCAGCATGGCTTATGAGGATATGGTGCCGGAGGATATCATGCTGCTTGTCGGTGACGGGCTTTCCGGTGAAGCGGTCGGCAAACACCGGCCGTCATCCGAATGGAAATTCCATGTTGATATTTATCATGAACGGGACGATATCAATTCGGTTGTCCATACCCATTCAACCTACGCCACGGCGCTTTCCATGCTGCGCCGCGACATTCCAAGCGTTCATTATATGATCGGGGTTTTCGGTGGCGACAGTATCCGCTGCGCCGATTATGCCCATTATGGCAGTGCCGAGCTTTCAAAAAATGCGCTTATCGCCCTTAAGGACCGGACAGGCTGTCTTCTTGGCACACATGGTATGATTGCCTGCGGTGCTGATCTGAAACAGGCCTTATGGCGCGCAGGCGAGCTGGAGGCACTTTGTCAGCAATATCATCTGGCCTGCCAACTTGGTAAGCCACATATATTATCAAAACAGCAGATTACCGAAGTGCGCGAACGCATGAAAAGCGGGTATGGTATCTGGCCCAAAAAATAAAGCCGGAAATTAGCCGTTTAAAAAATATCTTAAGATCAGGCTGACAACACCAAGCGCCAATACACTGGCAAGCCAAATGCCGACAAACCAGGCCAGCTTTTCAAGCAGGCATCTTTTTTGCTCCGGCTTATCCATTTCCTGTTCATTCATTAATGATAGCCTTCACCGTCCTTAACCTTGCCACGGAAAACCCAGTAGGCGTAGGCCGTATAGCCCAATATCATCGGCAGCAGGAAAAGGGTGCCGACCAACAAAAAGGACAGGCTGTTGTCCGGCGCGGCCGCCTGCCAGAGGGTCAGTTCCATCGGCACAATATAAGGGTACATGTCAATTGCCAGTCCGATGAAGCAAAGAATGAAAAGCGTTATGGCTGACAGGAAAGCTTTATAATCTTTATCATGACCCAGGCTTTTCCAGGCATATAAACCAGCCGCTGCCACCAAAATCGGCACGGGGGAGGCATAAAGCATATAAGGCCACGACGTCCAGCGTGTCATAAACTGCGGATCAAGTGAAAGAGTAGCCAGACTGATCAGGAAAATAAAACCGATCGTGAGCAGCAGGGTAATGCGGCTGTAACGGATGGCTTTCTCACGTAATGCCCCTTCAGTACGCATCACAAGCCAGGTTGAACCCAGCAGACTATAACCAATTACCAAAGCAATACCGGTCAGCAGACTGAACGGTGAAAGCCAATCCCACCAGCCGCCGGCATAGGCACGGTCAACGACGTCTATGCCCTGCACAAAGGCACCAAGGGCAATACCCTGACAAAGGGCGGCAAGCATGGAGCCGCCGGTAAAGGCAAAATCCCAGTATTTTTCATGGGCCTTGTCCTGAAAGCGGTATTCAAAAGATACCCCCCTGAAAATAAGGCCAATCATCATCAGCAACACGGGCATATAAAGCGCCGGCATCAACACCGCATAGGCCAGCGGGAATGTTGCAAAAAGTCCACCCCCACCAAGAATAAGCCAGGTTTCATTACCGTCCCAGACCGGGGCAACCGTGTTCATGGCCGTGCTTCTTTGTTCATCGCTTTCCAGAAACGGAAATAATATGCCCACCCCAAGATCAAACCCGTCAAGGATCACATAAATAAGGATTGCCGTGGCGATGAGTATGCCCCAAATCAGTGGATAATCAATCATTTTGCTTTCCCCTTATTCAAGTCATCATTCTGATAGGCAGCAATGGGCGTGGTTCCCGCCGCACGCAATGGAAGCCCCCGATCCATCCGCTGCATATCATCAGGGCTTTTTCGCATCAGCCGCAGCAGATATAAAACACCCGTGCCAAAGACAATAAAATATCCGGCGGCAAATATCGCCAGCGACGTCGCAACAGCCGGTGACGCAATGGGTGAAAGGGAATCAGACGTTCTGAGAAGCCCATAAACCGTATAGGGCTGACGCCCCACTTCGGTGACAATCCATCCAGCCAGGACGGCAATAAAACCGGACGGCCCCATCAGCAACGACACATAATACATGGCCCTGCTTTCAAACAGATTTTTTCTCACCCTTGCAATCAGGCTCCAGATGCCAAGGCCCAGCATCAGAAAGCCAATGCCCAGCATAATCCGGAAGGCAAAAAAGACGATGGTGACCGGCGGCCTTTCATTTTCAGCAAAAGCGTCAAGGCCTTTAACCTCCCCATCCGCTTCATGGGTCAGGATCAGGCTGCCAAGTTTTGGTATTTTGACAGCATAATCAACCTGTTCTTTATCTTCATTAGGAAGACCGAACAGGATCAGCGGCGCACCCCTGGTGGTTTCAAAATGCCCTTCCATGGCAGCAATTTTCTGCGGTTGATGCTCGAGCGTATTAAGACCATGAAAATCCCCGGCCACAATCTGGATCGGGGCAACCAGTGCTGCCATCCACATCGCCATGGAAAACATCAGTCGGGCACTTTCCGATTTGCTGTCCCTTAAAAGGTGATAGGAGGCAACACCGCCAACGACAAATGCCGTCGTCAGATAGGCCGCGAGTACCATATGCACCAGACGATATGGAAAAGACGGGTTAAATATCGCCTGCCACCAGCTTGAAACAATAAACTGACCGGCATCATTGATGGCGTATCCCGCCGGTGTCTGCATCCAGCTGTTCACGCTTAATATCCAGAAGGCGGAAAAGAGGGTGCCGAATGCGACCATCAGGGTGGCAAAATAATGCAGCCTTTTACCAACCGTATTCATTCCGAACAACATAATCCCCAGAAAACCGGCCTCAAGGAAAAAGGCGGATAAAACCTCATACCCCATCAGCGGGCCGAGAATTGGCCCCGTTTTATCGGAAAAAACCGACCAGTTGGTGCCGAACTGGTAACTCATGACAAGGCCGGAAACCACACCCATACCAAAGGCGACGGCAAAAATTTTCCTCCAGTATTTAAAACAGACCAGATAAACATCTTTTCCGGTTTTAAGCCACAGCCCCTCCAGCACAGCCAGATAGGATGCCAACCCGATTGAAAAAGCCGGAAAGACAATATGAAATGCGATGGTAAAGGCGAATTGTGCCCTGGCTAATATTTCCGCTGAAAAAAATTCTGACATTTCATATTTCCCGTCCTGATCATTACTCTGCGGTTAAGGCTTTAAAAGCCTCATACTGGCTAAGATATATTTTACCTGTTAAGTTCTCAAGAAAATGGCTATGCGCCAGCCTGTCAGTGACCGGGCCCTTGACCTCGCTCAAATGAAGCTTGATATTGACCGCTTTCAGGCGGGAATTGATCGCTTCAAGACTTTCAAGGGCACTGGTGTCAATAGAATTGACCGCGGAACACATAAGAATGACATGCTCACATTTCGGGTTTGAGGCAACCAGTTCATTTATTGCATTCTCAAAATAGCGGATATTGGAAAAATAAAGGCTTTCATCAACGCGGACCGAAATGATACGCGGGTCGGTAATAACCTTATGCCGCTTCACATTTCGAAAATGTTCAGTGCCCGCGACCTGCCCGACCACCGCATAATGGGGTACGGTTGTCCGATACATGAAAAGGACAAAGGAACTGACGACACCGGCTGTAATTCCAATCTCAACGCTCATCATCAAGGTCAGAACGATGGTGAGGAACATGGCAAAAAAATCACCTTTGCTATAGCGCCATGTTTCAACAATCGGCTTGATTTTCACCAGACTGAGTACCGCAATAATGATGGTTGCCGCCAATGTTGCCTTGGGCAGAAAATAAAGCAGCGGTGTTAAGAATACTGTCGCCAGGGCGATACCGATCGCTGTAAAGCCACCCGCTGCAGGGGTCACCGCACCGGCATCAAAATTAACGACCGAGCGGGCAAAACCGCCGGTTACCGGGTACCCGCCGGAAACGGCAGAACCGATATTGCTCATGCCAAGGGCGATGAGTTCCTGATTGGGGTCAATCTGCTGCCGTCTTTTTGCGGCCAGCGTTTGCGCCACGGAAATGGATTCAACAAATCCGACTAGGCTGATTAGGATGGCGGCTGAGCCAAGCTTTTCAATCAGTTCAAGGCTTAAATCCGGCATATGCAATTTCGGTAATCCCTGTGGCACCAGACCGACGATATCCACACCCTGCTGATCCAGTGAAAGTCCGGAAGCCAGAATAATGGTGGCAATAACGGCAAAAACGGGCCCCGCTTTAACCAGAATATTCGCTACCTTTTCACCAATTCCCACCTTTAACAAAAGCCCCATCAATCCGCTTCTGACATAGGATAGAAATATGAGACAGCCAATCCCGATCAATAAAGTCGTGCTGTTGATTTCGCCCAGTTTACTGATCAGCGATCCCACCTGTTCCAACAGGTTATGACCGGTCATCTTAACCCCGAAAATATGTTTAAGCTGACTAATCGCAATCAGAATGCCTGAAGCCGTGATAAAGCCCGTCATCACCGGATGGCTTAAAAAATTGGCAATAAAACCGAGCCGGAATAGCCCCATAATCGCTAGGAATATGCCGGAAAGCATGGCAAGCGCAATCGCCGTTTCAATATAGCCGATGGTGCCCGGCTCTGCGATCATGCTGGTAGCGGTTGCCGTCATTAAGGAGACAACGGCCACCGGCCCCACCGCAAGGGTCCGGCTTGTACCGAATATGGCATAAAGGACGAGCGGCGCAATGCTGGCATAAAGCCCGACTTCAGCCGGAAGCCCCGCCAGTAGTGCATAAGCCAGTGACTGGGGAATAAGCATGATTGTGACAATCACTGCAGCAATGACATCCGCAATCAGGCTGTCACGGGAATAGTCCCCGGCCCAGTCAAAAATTGGCAAATATTGTTTCAGTAGCTTAGGCATTTTCATTTAGGCACTTTTTTTATCGTCCTGAAAATCACAGGCGTTATCAAAATCATGCAAAATAGGAGAATGCGTCAGAATTTTGGGTTTTGCAAGCCACTCATGACCATGAAACATCAAGTCAAAATAAAGTGTCGGCATAAGTTTCTCTTTTAAAAACCAGGCCAGTCCCGTTGCTTTGGTCCCGTCAATTAGCCATGTTGGCATTGTTGGCTGTAATGCGCCACCATAGCCAAATTCAGCCAGCACCACTTTTCCTTTTTCCACGGTAAGCGGACATGAGCCGTACCCTTCATAAATGGCCACTGATTTCTCATTCTTAAAGAGCGAAACAATATTATGGGCAACGACCGGTGCCTGCTTTCTTACGGCAGCCGCTGTCTTTGCATTAGGCGCTGATATACCGTCTCCGATCCCGAAAATATTGCCATAAAGAACATGCTGCAAAGTTTCATTGTTTACCTCTACCCAGCCGTCAGCATTGGTAATCGGTGAATTTTTCATAAAATCATGGGCCGTTTGCGGCGGGCATACATGGATCATATCGAATGAACGCACTTCTTCTTTTACATTGCCGTCCGCGTCCTTGACACTGAATGTTGCTTTTTTCTCATCACCGTCAATGGCGATCAGATTTTCAAAATAGTGGGTTTTGGCGCCGTAAGCTTCAATATATTTTTCAAGTGCCGGCACATAATCAGCCACCCCGAACAGAACGCCACCAGCCGTGTGGAAGTTTACATCTATATCATTCAGTCTACCATGACGTTTCCAGTAATCGCAGGAAAGATACATTGCTTTTTGTGGGGCGCCCGCACATTTGATCGGCATTGGCGGCTGGGTAAAAAGGGCTTTGCCCCGTTTTAATGATTTAACCAGTTCCCAGGTATAGGACGCCAGATCAAAACGGTAATTTGAGGTCACACCGTTTTTGCCCAATGTTTCCCGCAGACCTTTAACCGCGTCCCAGTCCAGTTTAAGACCGGGAGAAACCACCAGAGCTTTATATCTGATGGATTCACCACCTTCCGTTTTTACACAGTTATTTTCAGGCTGAAAACTCGCCACTGCCGATTTGATCCAATTGACATATTTGGGCATAACCGAACTCATTGGCCTTTTGGTCTGATTACGGGAAAAAACACCACCACCAACCAATGTCCAGCCGGGCTGGTAATAATGGGTGTCATTAGGCTCAATTATTGCCATATCAAGACTGCTATCCCGCTTATGAATGCTCCCGGCAACGGCAAGGCCGCCAGCACCACCACCGATTATCACAACATCATAAACGCGCGAGCCGTCATAGGTTTCTACCTTTTTGCCGCTTTCACCAACATCATTTGCCGCTTCAAGACGACCGGCGATACTTTCAAGATTATATCCCGCTTCACCCGCCGTTTTCAGAATTGCCTCTGTTGACAAATGCCCGGCTTCAGATAGTGCCCAAAGCGTCACAGCACGCGTCCCCGTACGGCAGAAGGATAGAACCGGACCCGTCATTTTATTCAAATTGTCTTTGAATTCAGCGACATTTTCCTCTGTAACCTGACCCGGTATCACCGGTATATGAACATAATCAAGTCCCAGTTCCCCGGCCATAGACTTTATCTGATCAGAGGTGACCTGACCATCTTCTTCCTGATCAGGCCTGGTATTGATTATAGATTTATACCCCTCTGCTTTCAGGATATTGATATCGGTCAGCTTAATCTGTTCACTCACAGATAAATTAGGTGAAATTTTTCTAATTTCCATGGTTCTATCCTCTTCAAAAAAATCCAGTATTAAAGGGCGTTAATTGGAATTTTCATATATTTAATACCGTTATCTTCGGCCGGAGGCATATCACCAGCGCGCATATTGACCTGTACTGATGGCAAAATCAGAACCGGCATATCAAGTGTCGCATCGCGAGCAGTCCGCATATCAACAAATTTTTCTTTGCTGACGGATTTATTGACATGGATATTATGGTTTTTCTCATCACCAACTGTTGTTTCATAAGCATATGTATCCCGACCCGGCGCCTTATAATCATGACACATGAAAAGGCGTGTTTCTTCAGGAAGCGCAAAGATTTTCTGAATTGAATCATAAAGTGTATTGGCATCTCCACCGGGGAAATCGCAGCGAGCAGTACCATAATCAGGCATAAAGAGCGTATCACCAACAAATCCGGCATTGCCTATTACATACGTCATGCAGGCAGGTGTATGACCAGGTGTGTGAATTGCCTTGGCTTCAATATTGCCAATTTTGAATGTATCACCATCTTCAATCAGGCGATCAAACTGCGATCCATCTTTGGCAAATTCAGGACCGGCATTAAAAACACCGCCGAATATTTCCTGGACATTGATAACATGGCTGCCGATGGCTGTTTTACCACCAAGTTTCCCTTTTAAATAAGGGGCCGCTGATAAATGGTCAGCATGAACATGGGTCTCCAGAATCCACTCAACACTCAATCCATTATCAGTCACATATTTGATAATTTCATCAGCACTTTTGGTCGATGTGCGTCCTGAATTCGGTGCATAATCCAGCACTGAATCAACAATGGCACATTTCTTTGTTTCAGGGTCAGTCACAACATAACTATATGTAAATGTATGTTCATCAAAAAAGGCTTTTACTTCAGGGTTCATTTTAGTTTCCTTTCAAATTGCTTTTAAATTTTATTCTGACCGATATGGATCTGGTTGTATTCTGACGCGCCTGCTTTTGTGCATTTGCGCCGAAAGAACATTCTGTAAAGATCCCTGATCAGACGTTTCACTTTCCCTTATTGGCTGATGCGGCAACTGGCCTTTATTCCAGGCAATACACATTGCCTGCATCAGGTAGGATACTTTTTCATCCACAAGACGGTAAATCACTGCCTTGGACTCTTTTCTGGTATCAACCAGATTATGATCACGAAGACGTCCCAGATCCCGTGACAAGACAGGTTGACGGACCCCGGTTGTTTCCTCAAGCTCACTGACGGACATCTCTCCATCTTTTAAAGCACAAAGAATAAGCAACCGATTGGGATGGGACATCACTTTTAAAATGCTACAGACTTCAACTGCATTCGGACGGAATTTTTCCAGAAAAGTGCCCATTTTATTTTTCCTCCGGCACAGTTTTAGTGAAATACCAATCTGAATTCTCATCAGAATTTTTCTGATTTACTTTCATACGTTCCCGCACACCACGCATCGTAACAGGCGGCGTAAGCACCAGCTTATCTCCTTCGCGCCAACCCGCAGGGGCCACTTTATCCCCGGCTTCCGTTGCCACTAATGCTGATAAAATTCGTAAAATTTCGTCCACTGAACGCCCGACACTCATCGGATAATGAATGTGCGCTTTAATAATTCCTTCCGGATTAATAAAATAAACGGACCTCACGGTCGCTGTTGATGTGGACTGCTCGTCAATCATTCCATACGCCTCAGCAACAACAAGGGAAAGATCCTCAATAATCGGAAAATTGATCTTAATTCCAAAACGCTCCTCAATATTAAGGAGCCAGGCAATATGCGAATATACACTATCCGCTGAAAGCCCCAGCAACTCGCAATTAAGCGCAGCAAATTTATCCGAAGCTTTCTCCAATTCAATAAACTCCGACGTACAAACCGGTGTAAAATCGGCAGGATGAGAAAAAAGAATTAGCCATTTTCCAGCATAATCCGAAAGGCTGACAACCCCCTGCGTCGTTCTGGCTGTAAAATCAGGCGCCAAATCATTAATGCGCGGAAAGGTCCGTAAAGTCATATTTTCAGCATTGGTCACGCTATCCATGTCACTTTTCTCCGAATCAATTTAATTTTATTATATAACAATTATATATAAATGTATATTATAAATGATAATATATTAGCTTTAACAAGAATATTATTTATAAACAGTTACTTATCCAAAAAGTAAGACACTGAAACATGCCTATTTTTCAGACAACCAAAGTAAAATGTAAAAGAAAGAATGATTAAATATTAAAGATATAGACAATAAATGCCAAAAATATACATATTGAAATAATACTGGCAACGAGGACCGCACCTGCAAGTGCGTCTTTAACAATTTTTAAAACCGGATGAATTTCCGGATGCAAGTGGTCAATTAATTTTTCAACGGCCGTATTCACAAGCTCAAGCGCCAATACCAGCCCACAAGCTAAAAGAAGAATTGCCCACCAGACCGCATCCGGCCTAGTTAAAATTAAAATTACAACAATCAAAACTGTTGCAAGAATTTGAGTGCGGAAACTTTTTTCAGATTGCCAACTTGCTGTTACCCCCTGCCAGGCATAATCAAGACGCTTTAAAAAGCTATGATTTTTCATTTTTAAAATTCCTGTCTCAATTTGCCCGCATATCTGAAATAAACATAGTCCTGATGTAATGATTAACAGCTATAATTATTAAACATTGTGAATATGGTTCGTCGCGTTATAATCGCCAAAATCCTGATGCAATAATTTTACAATCAAGGAACCCATCAAATCATTCAAATTGTTTTAGCCAAAATCAACTATGAATTCCATATTTATACATTAATTTAATAATTTTTAAAATGACAGGGAATTAAAATGACCCATCCCATTAAAATAAAAAGTCTTTTCGTCATAGTATTTGTTCTTATTTCCACCTTGATTGCCCAGACGGCTTCAGCAAAAGGGGATGTTGAGAAAGCAGGAGATGCCCTGCTCGTATTAATTCCGGCAATTGGTCTTGGCAGCACTCTTTTATATGAAGACGGGAACGAAGGAACCATTCAGTTTTTAGAATCCATGGTCACGGCAGGCGCGGTTTCATTTGGGCTTAAAAAGGCAATTAACAAACAAAGGCCAAATGGTGAATGCTGCGATTCATTTCCATCCGGCCACGCCACCGGAGCCTTTATGGGTGCGAGTTTCATTCAAAAGCGTTATGGCTGGAAATATGGTATTCCCGCATATCTGGGGGCTGCCTTTGTCGGCTACAGCAGGGTCGAGTCCGACAAACATTATACAGAAGATGTCCTTGCCGGCGCTGCCATAGGGATTATCAGCAGTTATATATTCACAAGCCCCTACGAAGGATTTGAAGTCACCCCCATTGCCAGCAACGGATTTTATGGGCTCAGTGTTCATAAAACCTGGTAATTAAAAATCAGTCTGAATTTTTTTACTGAAAAAGTACTTTGCAAAAAACTTTAAAATGTAAGAAGGTAAGTTGCGAGGCGGGAATTAAGCTATTACTTTATAAGGATCAGAAGGAGGGTTAATCAGAAAATGAAGCAATATCTAAAATTTTACATTAATGGTGAATGGGTTGATCCAGAAGTCCCCAATGCTTTCGATGTAATTAATCCCGCCACAGAAACCGCCTTTGCCCAGATCAGCCTGGGAACCGCCAAAGATGTGGACAAAGCCGTTGCCGCTGCAAAGTCCGCATTCCCGAAATATGCAAAATGGACTGTCGAACAGCGCATCACCCTTCTGGAAAGAATTATTGATCTTTATAACAAACGCCGTAATGACGTGGCGCTTGCCATTTCAAATGAAATGGGCGCACCAATAACACTGGCAAAAAACGACCAATCCATCGTCGGGACTTTGCATTTTGAAAGCGCCCTGCGTGCCCTTAAAAATTTTCAGTTTGAGGAAAAACCGGACAATATCCTTATCCGCTATGAACCTATTGGCGTTTGTGGCCTGATCACCCCCTGGAACTGGCCAATGAACCAGGTTGCGGTGAAGGTGGCCCCTGCCCTTGCAGCGGGTTGCACAGTCGTCCTGAAGCCCAGTGAAATTGCACCGATCGATGCGATGATCCTTGCCGAAATTGTAGATGAAGCCGGTGTGCCACCGGGGGTATTTAATCTTGTAAATGGTACCGGCCCAGAAGTAGGCGAAGCCATGTCCGCCCATCCTGACATTCATATGATGTCCTTTACCGGCTCAACCCGGGGAGGTATTGCCGTTGCCAGAGCATCCGCAAATTCCGTCAAAAGGGTAAGTCAGGAATTGGGCGGAAAATCCGCCAATATTATATTGCGCGATGCAGACATTGAAAAAGCCGTCGCTGACGGCGTCCGGATCTGTATGAATAATAGCGGTCAGTCCTGCAATGCACCGACCCGTATGCTGGTTCCCAATGAATATATGGATAAAGCCATTCAAATTGCCCGTGAAACTGCGGAAAAGCTCATCATTGGTGATCCGAATGATGAAAATACGGATCTGGGTCCCGTCGTCAGCAAAGTTCAGTTTGATAAAATCCAGGGGCTTATCCAAAAAGGTATTGATGAGGGCGCAACCCTTGTTACCGGCGGCACAGGAAGACCGGAAAAGCTGTCTAAAGGCTATTATGTAAAGGCAACAGTTTTTGCCAATGCCAACAATAATATGACCATCGCCCGTGAAGAAATATTCGGCCCCGTCATCACGTTAATTGGATATGATACTGAGGAAGAAGCCATCGAAATCGCCAACGATACCGACTACGGCCTTGCCGGTTATGTCTGCTCGGAAAATATGGATCATGCCCAGGCCATTGCCGAACAGATAAGAGCCGGTCAGATCCTCGTAAATTATAAAAGTGGTGGTTCTGATGCACCATTTGGCGGCTATAAACAATCTGGCAATGGTAGGGAAAAAGGCAAATGGGGCCTTCACGATTATCTGGAAGTTAAGGCAATAAGCGGGGTGAGGGGCTAAAAAATTTGATAAAATTCCCAAAGCGACATAACCATTATTAAAGGCTGGTTTCATGGACGGCACGGAAAATAAAACTGACGAAGGATTATTACGGGCCATTGGAACACGTGCACTCGGGACCAATATTTTCAATCTTGTAGTAGGTGCAGGCATTTTTGCCCTGCCCGGCGTCGTTGCGGCAAAATTGGGGCCCGCAGCGATAATTGCCTATATAATATGCGCTGTTGCCATATCGCTGATCTTCCTCTGTTATGCTGAAATTGGAACAAGAATAACCCGTAGCGGGGGATCATACGCTTATATCGAAGAAGCCTTCGGCCCGTTCGCCGGGTTTATTGTTTCCATGCTGCTCTGGTTTGGCTGGGCAGTATTATCCGATGCGGCCATGACCGTCGCCATGATGAATTTTATCACGCCGGTGGTTCCGGAACTTGAACATACACCCTATAAAATACTGTTTATTGCCCTGTTGTTTACATTTATGGTCACCTTAAACGTCATTGGGGTCAAATCAGGTGTCAGACTTTATGTGGTTAATACTATCGCCAAATTTCTGCCTCTGGCTCTATTGCTTGTTGTCGGTATTTTTTATATCAATCCGGACAATCTGGTGATCCGGGAATGGCCAAGCCTGGCAAATATAGGCGCCACTACGCTTATCCTGATTTTTGCCTTTGGTGGTGCTGAAAGCGCCCTGAATGCAAGCGGCGAAATTAAGAAGCCTGAAAAAACTGTTCCCAGGGGCATATTCATAGGTATCAGCTTTATTTTTGTCCTGTATCTTGGCCTTCAGACTGTGGCACAGGGGGTGCTTGGACCTGAGCTTGCCAATAATACCGAGGCCCCCCTGGCCGTAACAGCGCAGGAAATATTCGGAGAGTGGGGCTTAAAGCTGATTGTTGTCGGCAGTACGTTGTCCATATTCAGCTGTCTTTGCGGTGATATGCTGGCAACTCCACGGGTTATTTTTGCGGCTGCAAGGGATGGAACACTTCCAAAAATCCTTGCCCGGGTCCACCCGAAATATAAAACGCCATATGCGGCTATTATTTTTTATGCGGCTGCGGTTGCCGGGCTGGGCTTAAGTGGCACTTTCAAACCACTTGCTGTCATGGCGTCAGGATCAATCCTGATTGTTTATCTGGGGGTCTGCCTAGCCACAATAAAGCTCCGGATGCGCGACGGCGTCCCTGCCAAAGGCCAGTTTAAAATGCCGGGAAAATTAATTGTTCCCATTCTTGCCTGCGGTGTTATCGGCTGGATGCTCTGGCAATTAACGCTGGAGGAAGCAAAAGGTCTTGCTATACTCATCGCTATTTCGGTTTTTATTTATCTGGTTCAGACTAGGTTGATCAAAAGAACCGTTTCAAGACAGGATTAAACAGCGGGCTCCTGCAGAAAGATATGGACACCATGGCGAGTGGCTACGGCAATATCAGGCAGACCATCTTTATTTATATCGGCCACAGTTACCTGACGACCTACCCCGACACTATCATCAATCAGATTTCGTTCAAATTTTACCTTGCCATCATCTGATTGCACAATTTTATACCAGTATAAATAAGGGGTGCCAAACTCGTCAGGATCCTTTAGGCCAAGATGGGCAAGCGGCGTTTTGCCAACGACCAGATCATCAACCCCGTCACCATCAATATCGGCAAGTTCATCGGCATGCGCATCCGTATAGGTATCATCAATGACATGACGTTTCCATTCATTATCCCCGGTCTGCTCAAACCAGAACACCCCGCGGCCATGCCCCATACCGCTCATGAAATCGTTTCGTCCGTCATTATTGACATCCATCACAAGCATTTGTGAAAAGGATACGGCAGGATCAATGATATGCCATTTCCATGAGCGTGTCCCGTCGGCAGCAATCTGCTGCTCATACCAGCCCCCCTCATCAAAAGATTGTCTAGGTGCCGGATTACCGGCCTTATCAAAAAAGCCTTCACCTGAGCCAAAGACCACATCGTTTAAACCGTCACCGTTGATATCCCCGACACCCAAACCATGGGTCGGAAGGGTGGCCCCGGTATTACGCCCTTCATTTTCCGCTTCGATGGTGTGGATCACATATCCACCTTCATCTGGGAATTCGACAGCATAGAGTTTTCCCGATGCTGCAGAAGGGTCAACGGCATTCGTAATGCTATCCGGGAAACTGGCTGCAGCAAGTTTCCCTGATACAAGATCCGGTTCAACAGCGCCAGTTATCACCTGAGGTTTTCCGGTTCCCAGAAGATCCATAAACACCGGCGATTCATTACGGGTATAATTCATGATAAGATGCTGCGGCCATTCCCCTTCAACCCCTTTCGGGTTTTCAAACCAGTAAAAGCCGGCGCTTGTGATATCCAGTGCGATCACATCAACCCATCCGTCTTTATTAACGTCTGCATGAAATGTAAAAAACGCGAGTGGATATGCCCTAGACCAGATATCTTTTTTACCCCCGCTTTCCAGAAATATTTTGATATGATCCGATAGTTTTGGGATAGACACGGCATCCTGTAGTGGTTTTCTTATAGTATGGCGCGTCCAGTCAGGTGCCTCATACCAGTAATGGCCCGTCACAACATCATTAAGGCCATCATTATTGATATCGGCAACCGAAGCCCCTTCCGAGTTATATTCACCGTCCAGTTTCACATGTTTGAATTTGATATTCGATTTCCCTTCGACAAATTCATTGTCATTGGCATTTATAATGTAAAGCCCATTGGTTGATGTGGTTGTTACCGGCTTCATTGCATTATAGGGAGCCAGAATAAGAGTCGGTGCAAATTGCCACACGAATAAAAACAGGATAACAACTGCCAGAATTATTTTTATCAGTTTTCTGATCATCTTATTCTCCAATAAAACTTTTTGTTGCAAAGTTAATTTTCTTTAGCCATGGGTAGTCCATATTGTTGCCAGGTCGGCAAATTTGGATCACTTTCAAGTATTTTTATTTTAATGTCTTTTACCTGCACTTTTGTTTTGCCACCCGCATGCGCCTGAATGGCGATATGGCCTTCCTGCGGAATGCTTAAATCCATTTCCGTATAATCAAGTGCAGGAACTCCATTGATCCATGACCGGATACGCCTTCCATCAGCAATAATATAATATTCGTTCCACTCACCCCGCATTACCGCTTTATCAATTGCATCCATATCAGCGGATTCGGCAATCACTTTATCCCGACGGCTCTCATCATAAAGTTTTCCCCACCAACCATCACCCGCATCAACC
The DNA here is from genome assembly GCA_041396985.1 of Emcibacteraceae bacterium. Taxonomy (NCBI): domain Bacteria; kingdom Pseudomonadati; phylum Pseudomonadota; class Alphaproteobacteria; order Emcibacterales; family Emcibacteraceae; species Emcibacteraceae bacterium. The sequence continues at coordinate 485,615 of JAWKXO010000003.1, read as the reverse complement.
TGATAACCGCTCATTTCGCCGTTTCCTTCGACCGGCATACTTCTGATCTGAAACCCGGAATTGATAAAGCCCTCAGTACCCAGCAGTCTGACTTTAAGTGTCAATTCAAAATTCTGATAGATACCGTCAGTAACCAGAAACGTATTTGCTGGCACCGTCTGGTCAAGATGGCCCCCAGTCAGAGTGCCATCTTCAACACGCCAGAATTCGGGTTCTTCCGTATTCCAGCCGGTAAGAGTTTTACCGTCAAATAAGGGTACGGTATCCTGTGCATGTGCTACCGTTATAAGAGAAACGGCGACAACAGCGGCAAAAAGGGTTTTTATCATAGCTCCCCCTGTTTCAGCCTTTCAATAATATTATCTCCAGCCCGCATGGAAAGCGCCATAATGGTCAGAGTCGGATTTTTTTCTGAATGGGTAACAAATGGTGCACCGTCCGCAACATAAAGGTTCTTAACATCCCAGGTCTGCGAAAATTTATTTAGCACCGATGTCTTCGGATTATCTCCCATACGGCAGCCGCCAACCTCATGGTTTGTTCCTCCGCCTGGTCCAGTAAGCTTTCCGGCTTTTTTCATTTCTGTAAAACGGTCATGGATAACGACGGCACCCATATTTTTCGCCAGTTTATGAAGCGTTTCATACATATGTGATGTCCGCCTGAAATCCTCATCCGACCATTGCCAGTGAAACTTCGGCACGGGGATACCCCATTTATCTTTTACTTCCGGATCTATAGTCAGATAGTTATCGGCCGTCACTGTCATACTGCCAAGACAGCGGATTGACATGACCGACCCATAAAACTTACGCATATAGTCTTTTAGTTTTTTACCATAAAGACCCTTTTGATTGATCAGCATACCACGGAAAGTATCAGACATGCCGGGTGGGCCAAACCGTCCGCCGCCATAAGGATCGACCTCAAGCTTATAACCTCCGATAAAATCAGCCCCAGCTTTTTCCTTTTCTTCACCATGCAGCCACCAGGGGGCATAAAGATGCGGTTGTGAAACACCATCCTCGTTATGGGCTGGCAAATTTTCAAATGACGGAATTTGAATGATCAGGCTGCCACCTGTTGTATCAGACAGATACTTACCAACATTTCCGGAAGAATTTGCCAGACCATTTGGAGCTTTTTCCGTTTTCGAATTGAGCAGAATACGTGATGACTCCATTGCCGCAGGTGCCAGAACAACAACCCGCGCATGAACATCAATATGCTTTTCCGTAATGCGGTCAATATATCGAACGCCGATCGCTTTATCCCCGGCTTCATTCATAAGCACTTTATAAACAACGGCATTGGTAATGATTGTCAGTTTCCCAGTTTCCATTGCGGGTTTAATATAGGATGTCACACTATCGAACGCTGCTCCGATCGCACATCCCCGAATACAGTTTGTCGCATAAAAACAGGCCTGACGTCCGTGAAGTGGAGAAGTCAGAATGGCCGTCGGGTGGGCCATGGTTTTAATACCCATCTTTTCACATGCCTTGGCAAATATCATTTCTGCCGCCCGTGGTGCCGGCGGTTCCTGTCTGATATGATTGGGGGATTGTGGTGAATTATAAACCGCTTCATCAGCATCAGGCCCGAATAGCCCCATAATTTCTTCTACCCGGTCATAATATGGGGCCATTTCCTCATAGGTAACCGGCCAGTCCTCCCCACGCCCGGTTCTAGTTTTACTTTTTAAATCATCGGGTCCATAGCGCGGCGTTTGGCGGCCAAAATGGTGTGTCCGTCCGCCCAACTGGCGGGCCCGCCACCATACAAACCCGTCTCCTTCTGTGGTATAGGGTTGTCCTTTTACTTCAAACCCGCCATCAACTGTTGCATCAAAAAATCCTGAATTTTTGTCAGGTGTGTTTTGATCCCGAAGTGGCGCTTCCCGAGGTAATTGAAACATGGCAGCCTCAGTCTCAGGGTCATATTTGCGACCTGCCTCAACAAGAAGCACATTAATACCTGCCTCAGTTAGCGTGTGAACCATCATGCCGCCACCGGCACCTGATCCAACTACAATTACGTCATGCTCTTCAGCCATTATCAGTCCCTCCCTTAAACGCCGATCAGTTTACGAATTTCAGCCGGTGGCCCGTCGAAACTTTCAAGTGGGACATTCCCAACATAGCCGATATCGGCCATTCCCTCATCCGTTGTGTAATATCCGCCGACATAAAGATAAACCAGGCGGGTAAAAAACTGATCATCAGCCTCGTTCGCCTTGCCAGCTTCCACGGACTTTGCCAGTTCATCAAACATTGCCGCCTGATCCCCAGCCGACAGATTATAAAAATAACGGGCATCTTTTTTATTAGCTATTTGGTTTAAGCGCTCAAGCCCGGTAACAATTGTTTCCCGATCTTTCAGCTGATCCGGATATGGCGCACTCACCCACTCATTGACAAAATCGGTAATATTTAAATGACTGGCACTTGGTGATTTGTCATCTGCCGGAATAATCAGATCCCCAAGTACGGCAAGATTTTTAAGCTGATTATTATCCAGAATTTTATCCCATGTGACGACAGGGTTATTGACGTCAACATCCTGACCATAGCCTTCCTGTCTTACCTGCGCATTAGCCACATTTTGAGGATAATTGCTTAAATAGGCCGCAGAAGTCCCGGCAACCGCCATGATTTGCAGCACCCTTCTCCTGTTAGGGCTTAATTTTTGTTTTTCACTCATAGGTCGTCTCCCTTTAAACGATCAATAATATTATCTGCGGCTCTCATTGCCATCGCCATGATGGTGAGGGTCGGATTCTTTTCAACATGGGTAACAAACGGCGCGCCGTCAGCGATATAGAGGTTGTCAACATCCCAGGTTCTTGAATATTTATTCAGTACAGACGTTTTTGGATCATCCCCCATCCGGCATCCTCCTACCTGATGATTAACCTCTCCGCCGACCTCCATTACCTTTCCGGCCTTACGCGATTTTTCAAACGCATCATAAATAACCGTTGCCCCCATATTTCTAGCTAGCTCATGCAGGGTTTTATTCATATGCTCGCCACGGCGATAATCTTCATCCGACCATTCCCAGTAAAATTTTGGAACCGGAATGCCCCATTTGTCTTTTATTTCCGGGTCAATGGTCAGGTAACAATTTTCATTGACTGACATCCCCCCAAGGGTACGGATGCCGATCAGTGAACCATAGTATTTGCGCATATGGTCTTTCAGTTTCTTTCCATAAAGTCCTTTGGCGCCATGGAGCATAATTCTGAAAGTCGCATTCATGGTCGGCGGACCAAAACGGCCACCGCGATAGGGGTCAACCTCAATTTTATAACCTCCGGAAAAATCAGCCCCGTCCTTTTCTTTTTCCTCACCATGAAGCCACCATGGGGCATAAACATGAGGCTGTGAAACACCGTCTTCATTATGGGGCGGCGCATAATCAAGCTCAGGCACATGAATCCACAGCGACGTAAATAACGTATCGGAAATATATTTGCCGACCATTCCGGTTGAATTTGCCAGCCCGTTTGGTGCTTTATCCGATTTGGAATTTAATAGAATACGGGAGCTTTCCATAGCACCAGGGGCCAGCACAATAACCTTACCCTTAATTTCCTTATGCTCACCAGTCTGGGTGTCGATATAACGAAGCCCGGTCGCCTTTTTCCCCGTTTCATCTGTTAAAACCTGATAGGCAACCGAATGGGTCTGAATTTTAAGTTTTCCGGTTTTCTCTGCCGGTTTTAAATAGGCCGTAACACTATCAAATGCGGCACCTATGCTGCATCCTCTGATACAGTTTGTCGCATAAAAGCAGGCTTCCCGTCCATTAAGGGGAGAAGTAAGAATGGCCGTAGGATGGGCCATGGTTTTAATACCCATTTTTTTAAGCGCTTTTTGAAATAGCATTTCGCTGGCCCTTGGTGCCGGCGGCTTTTGACGGATATGATTGGGTGGAAGCGGTGAGTTATAGACCGCCTCATCCGCATCCGGACCAAAAATCCCCATAATTGTTTCTACCCGGTTATAGTAGGGTTCCATCTCTTCATAGGTGAATGGCCAGTCGACCTCCCGCCCGGTCATGGTTTTTACCTTGAAATCCTCTGGACCGTATCTTGGTGTCTGTCTGCCGAAATGATGGGTCCTGCCGCCAAGTTGTCTTGAACGCCACCATCTGAAAGGATCTTTCCCTGTTGTATAGGGCTGCCCGGGCAATTGATAGCCGCCAATATTGGCATCAAAATAATTTTCGTCTTTATCCGGGGTTGATTCGCCTCTTAATGGTGCCTCTTTAGGCAACTGAAACATGGCCGCGTCCTTTTGCGGGTCCCAACGGCGGCCGGCTTCAAGCAATAGCACATTAATACCTGCTGCTGTCAGCGTATGTGCGACCATACCACCACCAGCCCCAGAACCAACGACGATTACTTCAATTTCTTCCGCCATCCCTATTTTCCATGTTGTTGATCATATCCTGATCAGCCACTTTTTTATTTAACAGAAAAACAGTTTTATTTTGCGTTGTATTGGGAATAAGATACATTATTTAGGAAAAAAGCGTCATCAGGAGAATTGATATTTCTATTTCCAACACGATGAATTACATTACATCGCCCTATTTCTCCCATCTTTTTGATGGGATTAATGACCTGATGCTTTTTGTAAAAGACACGCAAAGCACATTAATGAATTGCAACCAGCTTTTTGCAGAACATTTCGGTTTTGACCGGGTTGAAATGATCAAAGGTAAAAATGATTTCGATCTTTTTACCCATGAACTTGCCGTACAATACAGAAAAGATGATGCTGAAGTTTTTAGAACCGCAAAAAGCAAACTCAATATTATTGAGCTTTTTCCAAACCATATGGGCGAAGTTCAGTGGTTTATCTGTAACAAGGTTCCCATCATTGATGCAGAAGGCAAAGTCCAGGGACTCTGCGGTGCTCTGCAGCAGCTTGAAGACAGCTCTGTAAACCTCCGTCCATTTAATGATATTTCAAAAGCGTTGGTTTTCTTAAAAGACAATTACGCAAAAAAAATATGTAATAAGGATATGGCGAAAGTCGCCGGTCTTTCTGTGCGGCAATTTGAAAAACGATTTAAGCAGATTTTTAATATCAGTGCCCATCAATATATCCTCAATTTACGTATTTTAAAGTCATGTGACTTGCTAATTGCAGGGGGAGTAAGTATCTCAGAGACCGCACATCGCCTTGGATTTTATGATCAGAGCGCCTTCACTTCCCATTTCAAGAAACAAATCGGCATGACACCGATGAGCTATATTAAACATCATTCCATCAAAAGAAATATTGATGTGTGAATGACGCTTTTTTCCTAAAAAAATAGCTAAAATTACCAATACCGCTATTTTGAAAACACCTATTATTTTTTTATAAAAAATAAAATACAGGGATGAGTGTGACGGAAAAAACCGCCTATATTGCCGGGACGTTCGATACCAAACAAAATGAAATTTTGTTTGTGCGTAATCTGCTTAATGCTTCGGGATTAAAAACAATTACCGTCGATCTTGGTACATCATCGAATGGCAAAAACAGCAAAGCTGATATCCCGGCAAATGACGTTGCAAAGATGCATCATGGTGGGTCCAAAGCAGTCTTTACCGGAGATCGTGGAACAGCGGTCGCCGCAATGGCCGAAGCCTTTAAACTTTTTCTCGCTGACCGATCGGACCTGGGCGGCGTGATCGGTTTTGGCGGTTCTGGTGGGACAGCACTCATCAGCCCCGCTTTTCAGAATTTGCCCCTGGGCATCCCAAAAGTAATAGTTTCAACAATGGCGTCAGGCAATATTGCGCCATATGTCGGTACATCCGATATTTCAATGATATATTCAATTACGGATATCAGCGGGCTTAACCCGATTCTTGAACAAATTCTTGCCAATGCAGCGCATGCCCTGGCTGGCATGATAAAAAACAGCTATACTCCCAAACAGTCATCAAAGCCGGTCATCGGCATGACCATGTTTGGGGTTACGACAAAATGTATAGAACAGGTTAAATCGCATCTGGAACCGGACAATCAGTGTCTGGTTTTTCATGCGACGGGCACAGGGGGGCTAACACTGGAGAAACTTGTTGCTGATGGGCGTCTGTCCGGCGTTATTGATGCAACAACCACAGAAGTTGCCGATCATTTGATGGGTGGGATACTCAGTGCCGGCGAGGGGCGGCTTGAGCAATTTATCCAGGCCAACATCCCTTATATCGGCTCCTGTGGGGCGATTGATATGGTCAACTTCGGTGCACGTTCAACTGTGCCCATGAAATATGCGGATAGGCTTTTATATGAGCATAACCCGCAAATCACGCTGATGCGCACGACAGCGGAAGAAAATGAGCAAATTGGAATGTGGATTGGAAAAAAACTTAACAGGTTTAAATCCCCTGCCCGTTTTCTGATCCCGGAAAAAGGATTTTCGGCCCTTGATGCGGTAGGTCAAGCCTTTTATGACCCAAAAGCAGATCAGGCATTTATTGATGCACTTGAAAATACTGTAACAAATCCGATGATCACAATTATAAAACTCCCCTATCACATTAATGATCCTGAATTCGCATCAGCAATAACAGAAAATTATAAAGATCTAAGTAACGAAATATCAAAGTGAAGAATAGCAAATGAATAAATTAAGCAGAAAAGAATTAATGGCCGGCTTTCGAAAGCAAATTGAAAAAGGTATTCCCATTATCGGTGGCGGGGCAGGAACAGGCCTATCCGCAAAATGCGAGGAAGCTGGTGGCATTGATCTGATCGTGATCTATAATTCAGGGCGTTACCGCATGGCAGGACGCGGGTCACTGGCCGGACTTTTATCCTACGGCAATGCCAATGAAATTGTTGTTGATATGGCAAAAGAAGTGCTCCCGGTGGTGAAAAATGTTCCCGTTCTGGCTGGCGTCAACGGTACTGACCCGTTTGTTGATATGGAGCGGTTTATCAAAAAGCTTAAAGATATGGGCTTCAGCGGGGTACAGAACTTCCCCACCGTTGGGTTATTTGACGGCAATATCCGCGCCAATTTCGAAGAAACAGGTATGGGTTTCGGTCTTGAGGTCGATATGATCCGTATTGCCCATGAGCAGGATATGCTGACGACACCCTATGTTTTTAATGCGCAGGAAGCCATTGATATGGCCAAAGCTGGTGCAGATATCATTGTTGCTCATCTTGGTTGTACAACGGGCGGCGCGATCGGGGTGTCCACTGCGCCGACCCTTGAACAGTGCGCGGATATGATTAATGAATGGATTGCCGCCGCTAAAACCGTGCGCGATGATATTATATATCTTTGTCACGGCGGACCTATTTCAACACCGGCTGATGCGCAGTATATTCTTGAAAAATGTCCTGAATGTCACGGCTTCTATGGTGCCAGCAGTATGGAAAGGCTGCCGACGGAAATCGCCCTGACTGAATGTACAAAAACATTTAAAAGCATGAAAATCAAATAAGCGGAGAATAAAATGGTAACAGTATTTGAAACATCGGTTATTGATGCCCCCATCGACAAAGTCTGGGAAGTTGTCCGCGGATTTAATGATTTACCAAAATGGCACCCTGGCATTGCCCGCAGTGAAATAGAGGATGGCCTTAACCCTTTTACCGTGGGATGCGTCAGGAATTTCTATCTGCATGATGGTGAAAATATTCGCGAAACACTTTTGGCTTTTTCCGATATTGACTACACATTCACTTATGACATGCTGACAACTGGCCTTGGACTTTTTAATTATTTTTCCACCATGGAGCTTCGTCCGATTACAGACGGTGATCGGACCTACATTCAATGGTCAGCTGAATTTACCACCGAAGCGGGCAAAGAAGATGAAAAAGCGGACATGGTTGCAAACGGCGTTTTTCAAAGCGGTTTTACGGCCTTAAAGGAACATTTCGCAAAATAAAGATCTATAGATGGATCAATAGGGATTAACCAAGGGAGGCTTAAATGTCTGAAACAGAGTATGATCGCAGCAGAATATTTTTAATATGTACCATGGCCCTATTTACAATTGCCATATCCATGTCGCTTGGTGCTACCGTTGCGGCCGATCTTAAAAGCAACTTCCTTGATCCAATTGATTTTAAGACATCCGCCACCATGATCGGGGAAATCCTCGGCATCATTTTTCTTGGCTTTTCAGTAACCCTTTTTCTGGTCAGCCCGTTTATGGATGTGATCGGCATGGGGCGGGCCATTACCATGGCCGCTTCCCTTATCATCATTGGAAATGCCATTGTTGTCTTTGCTGGCAATATTACATCCGGGGCAAACATCTACTGGGCACTCTGGTTTGGCATGCTGCTCAAAGGCATTGCCTGGGGTTTTGTCGAATCCGCCATTAATCCGGCCACTGCTTCACTTTATCCGGAGGATAAAACCCATCGGTTAAACGTGCTCCACGCCTGGTGGCCGGCAGGTCTTATTGTTGGTGGTTTATCCGGAATACTGATCAACGCTCTCGATCTGAACTGGCAGATTGCCTTGTCTGTAATTTTTATTCCTGCCGCCGGGTTCCTGCTTCTTAATATAGGGGTAAAATTTCCAAAAACCGAAAGCTCGGTTCTGGATGTGAGCTTTAATGACATGATCAAGGAAATTTTCAGACGCCCCAGTTTCTTTATCTGGTTTGGGGCCATGTTCCTTACCGCATCATCAGAACTCGCCCCTGGTCAGTGGGTCGATCTGGCCCTTACCCATACTGTCGGTATGCGGGGTATCTTACTTCTTGTTTATGTCAGCGGCATTATGTTTGTAATGCGCCATTTTGCCGGACCGATTGCTCATAAGCTCTCTCCCGTTGGGCTTTTATGGGTTTCATCATTACTGACCACTATTGGTCTTTACATGCTGAGTGTAGCTGACAGTCCTGTGACCGGCGTGCTTGCGGCGACTTTCTGGGGGGCCGGTGTCTGCTTTATGTGGCCGACAATGCTTGCTTCCGCCGCTGAACGATACCCTCGTGGTGGTGCTTGGACGATTGGCCTGATCGGTTCAGCCGGTGCTATGGCAACTTATATCGTGCTTCCGATCCTTGGGGCCGCCTATGACAAGGCTAAACTGGAAGCGGCCGGTGGCGCTGATGCCTTTGCCGCCATGGCAGATGGAAGCCCCGAACAGATCAACTCGCTTATCTATGCCGCGGAAAAATCATTTCAGACTGTCGCCCTTCTGCCCATTGCGCTATTATTCATTTTTGGTGGGGTATGGTATAATGATCGCCGACTTGCAAAAATGGCTGCGGAAGGTGCACCTGGCGAATAAAGGGTATTTCTTATGAAAATGCCGGACCCGGAACAGGAAATTTTTGATAAGCTGCCCGATCTTACCGGGCGACTTGTTCGTCTATTGGGTAAAGAGGCCGTTATTACGTCTGATCAGGGCCGAAAGGCATTTGAATCGGATGGACTGACCGCATATCGGCAACCGCCGATGATCGTTGCCCTGCCCAGTTGCACACAGGAAGTCAGCGAAGTTTTAAAAATATGCCACGAGCTTAACATAAAAGTCGTGCCAAGGGGGGCCGGCACCTCGCTTTCCGGCGGGGCATTGCCCCTTGCTGATGGGCTTACCCTTGGCCTTTCCAGGCTTAATAAAATCATCGATATTGATTATCAGAACCGCTCTGTTGTCACCGAGTGCGGGGTTACCAACCTTGCCATCACCCATGCGGTTGAGGATCATGGCTTTTATTATGCTCCCGACCCATCCAGTCAGATTGCCTGCACAATCGGTGGCAATGTCGCCGAAAATTCAGGCGGTGTTCACTGTTTAAAATACGGGCTGACGACCAATAATATACTTGGACTTAAAATGGTGTTGATGAATGGCGATATCATTGAACTTGGCGGAAAACATATGCAGGAAAGCGGCTATGACCTGATCGGACTTGTTACCGGCTCTGAAGGGCTACTAGGCGTCGTCACCGAGGCAACCGTTCGCATTTTACCTAAAGCCAATGTGGTAAAAGCAATGCTGATCGGTTTTGATGATATTGAAAAAGCTGGTGAATGCGTCGCCCGAACAATTGCCGCCGGCATCATTCCGGCCGGAATGGAAATGATGGATAATCTGGCGATCAATGCCGCTGAGGATTATTGCCAGCCCGGATACCCGCGTGACGCAGAAGCGATATTAATCGCCGAATTTGACGGCGTGGAAAGTGAAGTTGATTATTTCACTCAGTGCGTATCAGAATTGGCGAAAGAATTAGGAGCGACTTCCATTTCTATCAGTAAAAGTGAAGAAGAAAAAAATGGTTTCTGGGCCGGGCGCAAGGCTGCTTTCCCCGCCGTGGGGCGAATTTCACCGGATTATTACTGCATGGACGGGTCTATCCCACGCAAAAAACTGCCCATCGTTCTCCGCCGTATGAATGAGCTTTCCAAAAAATATGGTCTAAGGGTTGCCAACGTTTTCCACGCAGGAGACGGCAATCTGCATCCACTTATCCTTTATGATGCTAATGTCCCGGGGGAACTTGAACGCGCAGAATTATTCGGTGCCGATATTTTAAGGCTTTGCGTTGAGGTCGGCGGTGCCCTTACCGGCGAGCATGGTGTCGGTGTCGAGAAACGCGACCTGATGCCTGCCATGTTCACGAAAGACGACCTTAACCAGCAGGAAAGGATCAAATGCGCTTTTGACCCGAATCACCGCCTAAACCCAGGCAAAATGTTTCCGGAACTTCACCGCTGCGCGGAGCTTGGTAAAATGCATATTCATGGCGGCAAGCTGTTATTTCCTGATATACCCAGATTCTGATGACTGACTTAATTTGCCCCACTACCGAAGACCAGGTTCGCAATTGCATTTGCGATCATATTGTCATGGAAAAAAGCCTGGATATCAGAACCGGTGGCAGCCTGATTCCCCTCGGGCACACAATGAATACGCATTCTGTAGTATCATTAAAAGTCCTTAACCGGGTTAAGCTTTATGAACCGGAAGAACTGGTGATCACGCTTGAACCCGGGGTCTTGCTTCGGGATCTTAAAACCCTGCTTAAGGAACATAATCAGGAACTTAAATTTGAACCACCGGATTATGGGCCGTTGCTTGGTAATGATCCTGGCATAGGCACTATCGGTGGCATTATCGGCACAAATTTATCCGGCCCAAAACGGTTTCTGGCTGGTGGCGCGCGCGATTATATCCTCGGCATTCAGGGCATATCGGGGTACGGTCAAATTTTTAAGGCTGGCGGACGAGTTGTAAAAAATGTCAGCGGCTATGATGTCAGCAAATTAATGTGCGGCTCATACGGCACCCTTGGGGCCATAACAGAAATGACCTTAAAACTGGCGCCAAAAGCAGAGAATGAAATAAGCCTTAAAATTGATAACCTGGAAACTGAAACAGCCATTTCGCTAATGTCGACTATTGCCGCCTGCCCTTATGAAGTAAGCGGCCTTGCACACATTCCTGAAACGGGAACCTTTATCCGCATTGAAGGAACAAACGCTTCACTAGGCGAAAGAAAAGCAGCAATTAAAAATATGATCGGGAAACTTGACATTTCTGAACTCCAAAGAGAGGAAAGTGAAGAACTATGGCGACGCATTCGCGATGTTGCCCCACTTAATCCACCCAAAAACCTTCCCTTATGGAAAATCAGTGTTGCAGCAAGTGAAGTAATGAACATTATCAAAAACCATAATCCGGACTTTTATTTTCTTGATTGGGCAGGTGGGCTGCTCTGGATGTCATCATTGGATATTCCGAAAATTTATAAGGGGGCCTACTGGCTGATCAGAAATGCCGAAGCTCAGCTTGATCTGCCCTTTAACAAAACACCTGATCCGCTGATCAGTGATTTAAGCAGACGTATTAAAAAGGCGTTTGACCCAAAAAATATACTGAACCCGGGAAGGTTGGGATTTTAACCATGCAAACCAGATTTTCCCAAAAACAACTGGAAGACCCAAAAACAGCAGAAGCAGAAAAAATCTTACGAAACTGCGTCCATTGCGGCTTCTGTATGGCGACCTGCCCCACTTATCTGCTGCTGGGGAATGAACTGGATAGCCCGCGCGGCCGCATTTACCTGATTAAGGAAATGCTCGAAAATGACAGAGCAGCTACGGAAGTGGAGGTCGAACATCTGGACAAATGCCTGACCTGTCTGTCCTGCACCACCACCTGTCCATCCGGTGTTGATTATGCTCATCTGTTGGCGCATGGACGAAGCCATATTGAAAAAACATTTAAAAGACCACTTGGAGAACGATTATTCAGGGACTTGCTAAGCACGATATTACCCTACCCGAACCGTTTTAAACTGGCGGTCAGGGCATCCAACCTGCTCCGCCCTTTTAAAACAGTCCTGCCGGATAAACTCCGGGCCATGATTGAGCTTAGACCCCCACTTAGTCATGAAAAGGCTCCACAACTTACCAATGCAAAAGGCAACTCAAAATACAGGATGGGCTTAAGTGCCGGATGCGTACAGCGCGCGGTCGGCGAACATATCAATCTGGCAACCCTGGAATTTTTATCTAATCACGGCGTTGAAGTGGTGGTTCCACCTGCCGTTGGCTGTTGTGGGGCGCTTGATGAACATATGGGAAAATCAGAAAATGCAATAAATATTGCCAAACGCTATATAGATGGCTGGATTTCTGAAATAGAAAATGGAAAACTTGATACCATCGTCATCAACACGTCCGGCTGCGGCACATCTATTAAAGATTATGGCCATATGTTCCGCCATGATCCTGATTATGCTGATAAAGCCAAAATGGTCGCGTCCCTTGCCAAAGACATTTCAGAAGTGATTAATGAAATCGGCCTTGGCAAAACGCAGATACCAGACAATATCAATGTTGCCTATCATTCGGCCTGCTCGCTTAATCACGGTCAGAAAATAGGTGACCTGCCGGCCCGGCTGTTGAAGCAAGCCGGATTTAACGTTTCCTATTTAAAAGAAAGCCATATTTGCTGCGGTTCCGCCGGAACCTACAACATCATCCAGCCGGAAATTGCGCGCGAGCTTAGAGCTCGAAAAATAAAAAATATTGAAGCCACCAAAGCAGATGTGGTTGCCAGCAGCAATCTTGGCTGTAATATTCATATTGCCAGTGGCACTGATATCCCGGCACTACATGTCATAGAGCTCTTAAACTGGGCCACAGGCGGCAAAAAACCGGAAGCGATAACCTGAAACAGATATAAAATCATTATGAAAAGAAAGCCGAATATAATAATAAAATTCATATTATTAGCCCTAATTTCGGTAGTGATATTAAATATTCATATCAACGCTAATGCCGCTCACCCGGCCGATAAAAACTGCCGGACCTGTCATTTTATGGAATGGAAAAACTGGAATGGTTCAGACCATCAGAAGGCAATGGCAGTTGCCAATGACAAATCGGTCCTTGGAAAATTTGATAATGTACCCGTAACAATCGACGGTCAGGAAAACAGGTTTTATAAAAAGGACACTGAATACTGGGTCCATATAGACGGCGAAGATCATAAAATCGACTATACATTCGGCACTTATCCGTTACAGCAATATCTGATTAAAATGGGGGGCGGAAAATATCAGACCCTGCCCCTGTCATGGGACAGTCGTCCAGAGGGCCGCGGCGGGCAGCGCTGGTTTCATATTTATGGCGATGAACATATCCCGACAAATGACCGTCTGCACTGGATACAGCCGATGCAAAACTGGAACGGCATGTGTGCCGATTGTCATTCGAGCGGCTTGAAACGTGGATATGATTCTGAAAAAAATACCTTCAATACCCATTTCGATAAAATAAGTGTGGACTGCCGGTCCTGCCACACTCCGGAAAATGATATTATGACCAGCAAGACCGATGGAGGCTGGCAATTGGTTGAGGGTGCCCACACAGCCAGATGGACAGGCGAAAAAAGGGATCAACGCGAAATAGAGGTCTGTGCCGCCTGCCATTCACGGCGCTCGCCGCTGAGCGATGGTTTCTCACCAACCGACCGTTATCTTGACAGTTTTTCCCCGACACCGGTTCTGATGCCGGAATATTTCCCGGACGGTCAGGTGCGGGACGAGGACTATGTCTGGGGGTCTTTCCTGCAAAGCAAAATGTTTGCTGAAGGCGTTATCTGTAGCGACTGTCATAATCCCCACAGCTTAAAACTGAAAGCAGAGGGCAATGACATGTGCACCACATGTCATCAGACTGATCATTTTGACACGCCCGATCATCATAACCATGAAATGGGATCAGCCGGGGGTCAGTGTGTCTCCTGTCATATGCCAACGCGGACATATATGGAGGTTGATGCCCGCCGTGATCACAGTTTTCGTATTCCCAGACCCGACTTAAACCATGTGACAGATGCGCCTGATGCCTGCACCAACTGTCATACTGATCAGGATGCCGGTTGGGCCGTTATGCAGATTAAATCATGGACCGGAAAAAACCCGCTTCCCCATTTCGGAGAAGTGTTCAGCGCCGTTTATCAGAACGCACCGGAAGCTGAACAAATTTTAAATATTATGATAGCCGATGAAACTATCCCGTCGATCATCAGAGGCAGCGGATATGAACTTCTATCCCGCTATCCGGATGAGAACAGTTTTAATACCATCGGATTAGCGGTTACCTCTGATGAACCACTAATCCGGCTTGGGGCCATTAAGGCATCGGCTTTTATACCCACTGCTGAACGAAAAGCCCTTCTGCTGCCACTATTGAAAGATGAATTTAAAGTCATCCGCATTGAAACCGTACGTGCACTTTCTGATGTGGATAGTTCGGTGTTTTCCACTGAAACAAAAGAAATATATGATAAAGCCAAAGCAGAATTTATAGCCGCCGAAAATCAGGTTTCCTGGCGCGGTGAAGGTCATTTTAATCTGGGTCTTTTTTATGGCGGACAAAATGACCTTGAAAATGAAGTAAAAGAATATTTGAAGGCCATGGAAATTGACCCTTATTTCCCCGCCAGCTACGTCAATCTTGCCGACCGATATCGGGAATTGGGGAATGAACCCAAAACAATTGAAACAATTGAATTGGGTTTATCTAACTTACCCGAGGATGCTGCCCTTAATTTTTCAAAAGGACTTTATCTGATCAGAGCTGGAAAATCATCTGACGCCCTTCCCTACTTAAAAAAGGCAACCGTCAATGATCCGACTAACGGTAAATATTCATACGTTTATTCGGTGGCTCAAAAGCAGCTGGGTCAACAGAATTAATTGGTTCCTGACGTCATCAGAACCCGCATAATTTCTTCAGCAACAACCTGACCTTTTTGTTCAACGACGGCTTTTGGCGTGTTTTCACCTTCTTCATAAATAATCGTCGTTGTACCAAGCAAATTATACACATACTGGTTGGCGGAACCGCCTTCGGTCGAGCCGGGATGTCGTTCTGTAAAGCTGAACTTTTTATGATCATAATAATAATTCGGCAACCGGGCTTTTACAGCACTCGTCCATTTTCTGGTAAAGCTGCTTGGCCATTCTCCCATCTTTCCGAATTGTGTGTATAATTCATTATCATAGGTGCCATGAAAATCTATAAACAGTTCAAGAGTTCCTTTGGTTTTGAATTTTTTCAGTTCCTCCGAAATAACCCTTGTTTCCTTCTGGCCAAACTGCCCCCAGTCCCAGTTCGTATCAAGCTTACCGGTGGCATGACGCCAATAGCCGAGCGCGACACCATCCGGATTGACCAGCGGGATTGATATAACGCCATATTGTTTTCGAAATTCGCGCGCCAACGGCGTATCCGAATAAATGGTCTCAACAAAAGACTGCATGGCATAAGCACCCGTTACCTCAACCGGATGCTGCCGACCGATCAGAAATAAATATTTTCCTGTATTTAGATCACTGTTGCTCTGAATTTTATAAATGGGTCTTCCCTGTGCTGAGGTACCGATTGAGCTTTTTGTAACAGCCCCTCTTGCAACAAGACTGTCCATCCACCGGTCATATTGAGCCCCATCAAAAATTGGCTGGGCAGAAATATAAAACGGCCTATCCATCGCCGGCAGAAACAGCTGAAAACGGTGCCCGTTTTCACTAACTTTAAAACTGTCCTGTGATAATCTCGACCAGTTTATGCCGTCCGTGCTGATCTTCGGATCAAACTGGTGCGATCCTTTAATATAATTGACATCAACAACCACCATTTCCTTATCTTTATTGGTGATCTTGAATGAATACCATGGTGGTCTCTGCTCGGCATTTTCATCTTCCGGCGCAATGATCACCCTGAAAATAGTGGGAATAATCGTGCTGCACTGGCTCATACCACCGCCATCATAATCGGAAGTGATAATAGCACTTTCACTTTCGCAGGTATTTTTATTGTTAATCGCCAGCGCATGAACGGATGATGCAGCCAGCCATAATAAAACCAATGCTATTTTGCTGACGACCAAATAGGAAAACCTGAAAATACTCATAACTTATTCCTTACAATACTTAAACTCTGCATCCGTTTCATTTTATCAAAACGGCGCATAATTCCCAAACATTGGGCATAGTCTAATATAAAAGTGGAAAAAATTCAAATCGGCATCTAATCGGGATCAGCATTTTTTTATTCGCATAATCTATTGCGCCAGAGCAACATAGACCGCAATGACCAGAAAAGAAATAATAATACTTGCCGGTTTAACATATTTCCAGGGCGTCATATCTACTTTTGCCGCGTGACTGATATGTTCTTTTGTAACCTCCGGCTTGAGTTTGCTGATTAAGAGCATCAGCCCCGACGTCAATATAAAAACAAGGGCCAGAAAATGAAGGAAATGGATGTTATCCTCAGTTCCAAACAGACTTTTTGCAATATTCTGCACCGGTTCATCAAAGGTGTTGGTCAGAAGATAAAACAGGACCGGGCCGAAAATCATACCAACTTTCGCTGAACGCGCCGTCACATGCTTAGTAAGAAGTCCGAGTAAAATAACAGCAAGCATAGGCCCAAAGAAAGTCGCATTGATTTTTTGCAGATAATTATAAAGACTACCACTTGTATCGATCATTGGTGCTGCGATCATGGCAATTATTGCCAGCAGAATGCTACAGACGCGACCGGACCATACCATCTGACGGCCGGTTGCTTGCCTGTTCATAAAAACATGATAAATACCCTGACTGAAAAGGGTGGCTGAACTGTTCAGAACACTATTAAAGGTGCTGAGCACAGCACCCACCATCACAGCGGCAAAAAATCCGACCATCGGCGCAGGCAGAATTTCCTTTACAAGCATTGGGTAAGCCAGCATAGATTGCCCCGGGCCAATTTGGTCCTTAAAAAGATAATAGGCAATGACTCCAGGCAATACGATGGCAACCGGCCCAAGCAGTTTAAAACAGGCCGCAATCAGAACCCCCTTTTGCCCCTCGGCCAGATTTTTGGCACCAAGAGCACGTTGAACGATCGACTGGTTCGTGCACCAAAAAAAGATCTGGTTGACGATCATACCGGTAAAAAGAACCCCGAACGGTAAAAAAGAGCCCGGCTCATCCCCGGTAATATCAAATTTTTCCGGCGCACTTTGATAAACCATTTCCAGCCCTTTAAATATGTTCCCATCCCCGACATAGGAAAGCGCAAGGGCCGGAACAATCAGACCAACCGCCAGAAAACCGATACCGTTTATGGTGTCGGAAATAGCAACGGCCTTAAGCCCGCCAAAAATGGCATAAAGTGAACCAAGCGTACCAATCGCCCAAACCATAATCCAGACAGCCGATGATTTATTGACCCCAAGAACGCCGGACACATCAAACAGGCTTTCAAGACCGGCTGCCCCAAAAAGAAGCACTACGGGTAAAATAGCCACAACATAGGAAAAAAGAAAAAGCACGGTCGCAATCACCCGCGTATTCTGATCATATCTGAGTGACAGATATTCCGGAATTGTGGTCAGGCCACGTTTTAAATATTTTGGCAGAAAATATAGTGCCGTCAGCACCATGGCCAGTGCCGCCGTCGTTTCCCACGCCATAACCGCCACCGTGTGGGCAAAGGCATCGGCATTCAGACCAATTAAATGTTCAGTGGACAGATTGGTCAGGATCAGTGATCCTGCAATTACCCAGGCAGTCAGACTTCGACCGCCGAGAAAATAATCGTCCGAGGTCGCCATCACGTCATTTCGTGTTTTAAGGTAAGAAATAAGCGCCACAAGGCCGGTAAAGCCTATGAATGAAATTACTGCCAGCATATTTTCCCTATTCTTTTTTCTTTTGTTATCCCATAATAACGTTAAATAGGCAATTGAGTAATAAGGGATAATTTATGGTCAGTCGTATGATCGTTTCCGATATCGGTGGAACCAACGGGCGTTTTGCGATTGCAGAATTTTCGAACCAATCGGAAAATATAGATGGGATTAAGCTAAAGGAAGTCGGCATTTTCCCATGCAGGGACTATAATAACTTTTACGAACTTCTCGCCGCCTACCTTAAAAGTCTTGATTGTGAAATTCCCAAAAGGGCACGCTTCTCAATAGCCGGCGAAATGACAGAAAATTATGGAAACCTCTGGCACTTTAACTGGGACATTAATGCCCGTGAAATAGAGCAAAAATTTAATTTCGAGCAGGTCACCCTGCTTAACGATTATGAAGCGCTGGTCAGGTCTATTCCCGGACTTGACGCTGGTGAGCTTGAAACCATTACACCGTTTGATGTTAGCCTTGCAGGTGCGCCTTTCAGCGCATTTGGCGTGGGTTCAGGTCTTGGTGCCGCGATTGGTATCCGGCAAGGCAAATCAATACGTACCCTTTCAACAGAAATTGGTCATATGTCCTTTGCACCAAAATCAAAAACAGAACAGGAACTGTTCAATTTTTTTGTTGGTAAAATCAACCATATTTCCATTGAAACCTTCCTGTCCGGTCCAGGGCTGATCCGCATATATGAATTTCTGAACCATAAGGAAAAAAATAAAATAGCCGCTCATGAAATTACCAGATCGGCAAAGGATGGTAGTTGTGAAATATCGGTAAAAACTGTGAGTTTGTTTCTGGACATACTGGCAAGAATTACAGGAGATATCGCTCTCGCGCAAGGAAGCAGGGGTGGAATTTATATTGGCGGCGGCATAATTCCCCATATTGCTGACCTGATTGACAGAGACAGATTTATCGACCTCTTTACCGATAAAGGCCCGATGAGTAATTATGTAAAAAAAATTCCTGTCCATATCGTTATGTCTGAAACAGCATCATTAACTGGTGCTGCAATAGAATTCTAAAATTTTTCTTGATACATCATAAAAGTTCAGTTATTTTTCCTGAAATTTAATTAAATTACGGGAATTTTTATTGTTATGGATGTTATTGATCGTAAAATAGCCGGAATAATTCAGAAAGATGGGCGTGCCTCCAGTGCAGAAATTGCCGATGCCGTTGGCGTTTCTGTCTCCACTGCCAATGAAAGAGTGCGAAGGTTATCTTCATCCGGCATTATCAAGGAATGGCGCGGCGTATTGGACCCCATAAAGGTTGGTGCAAAGCTTTGCGCCCTGATACTCGTTGATATGAGTTATGAAGGTGAAGATGACGCCGTCAGAAAACTCGCCACATTCCCTGAAATTCAGGAAATTCATCATATCAGCGGCGCCCATTCCTATATGGTGAAAGTCCGCGTCGCCGATACCGGTGCACTGCAAAGATTTCTTCATGACAGGGTTAAAAAACTGCCTGCCGTGACAAGTACGGAATCAATGATTGTATTGGAAACCATGAAGGAAACAACAGAAGTACTGATTGAAGGGTCAAAAGAATGAGCAGCCCGAAACATATTGCCCTGGTCGGTTGCGGCTTTACCGGTACCAGCGCTTTTTATCAGTTGGTGGATAAATATCCGGTAGAGGAAATCACCATTTTTGAGGCCAGTGGCATTTACGGCCCCGGACTTCCTTATAAAAGTGATGAATGTGCTGATTATCTCCTGAACAACACCAATGACACTCTCTGCCTTACACCAGATAACAGGCGAGCCTTTATCAACTGGTTGCGCACAAATCCGCCATTACCGGACGGCGTTTCCCTGCCGGTAATTGAGGATCGCGGTAATATATCCCGGCGTTATTACGGCTATTTTCTTGAAGATGTCTTCAGAGCAACCCTGACCAATGCTGCTATTAAAAATATCAAGGTCAATCTGATATCTGATGAAGTCATCAATATTTCAGAGATGGACGATGAAAAAGTCAGTATCCATTGGCCGGACGGTAATATTCTGGCGGACAAGGTTATCCTGACCACTGGACACTGCCCGGGCAGGCATGTTTATGAAAGCCCTCCTGCCGGTTCCGGTACGCTTTATTTTCCTGATCACCTGAATGAACCTTCCCTGGATAAAATCCCGATGGAAGGAACAATTCATATACTTGGTGCTTCACTAAGTGCCTTTGATGTCGTCGGGCGGCTTTATTCAGAAAGAACCGGTAGCCGGTTTGAACGAAATTCAGACGGTAAACTTGAATTTATTCCCGGCACCAATCAAAGACATGTTGTGCTTTGTTCACGTAGCGGACGGCTTAAAAAAATGAAAAGCCGGACACCCAAAACCGTAACACGAAAACATTTCAACGTTGACTATCTATCCTCCATTAAACCGGATAGCGGACTTAAGCTTGAGGATATAGCGACGGCCATTAAAAAAGACTGTGAGCTGAATGGTGGTGATACACCGTGGCGGGAAATTCTTGAGCCATACGAAGGATGTAAAAGTGCCGAGGACGTTGATAAACGGGCCGCGGAAATTTTATCCAAAGATCTGGACACAGCCATCAGTGGCAGTGCACGTAATATTCTGGTGGATATATTCGGCGATGCCGGGCTTGAGCTTTGGGATATTTTTGCCGCACACCTGGTCAGCGCAGACGAGGAAAAAAGGTTTCGCAAAAATTATGAAACGGCAACGCTGACTTATGAAGCATCCTGCCCGATTTTAACGGCAGAACGACTGCTTGCCCTGCATAAGGCAGGACGACTTAAAATAATTAAGGGTGTTAAATCCGTCACCTATAACCATGAGGATGATGCCTATGATATCGCCCATGATTTCGGTATTGAGAAGACAAAAATTCTGGTCAATTCCACTGGCAGTGTCGATCGCGATATTAAAAGCGATGCCCAACCAACCCTCATTAAAAATATGGCGGCGCATGGACTGATTGCGCCCTATAAATGCGGCGGTACGGAAATGCCGGGGGCGGATGTTGATATGGGCGATTTCCGGCTTTTAGGATCTAAAAATATACATCTGGCGTCCATGCTGCTATGGGGGCCGGGTTTTTATACCAGCGGCGCCATAATTATGGCCACAATAGTTGACCGAATCCTTAAATCGCTGTTTAATGAATAAATTCAGGGAGAACAGATTATGCAATTTTCAAAAAAACTCTTTTTACTTTTTACATTTATTATTGTCAGCTGCTCGCAAAATGACACGGGCAGCAACATTAATGCCACCAATGAACAGGCATCGGCTCAACCAAAGGCTGTCGGGATTGTGGTAACCGCCAATCCGGTTGCTACGGAAGCCGGGCTTGAAATATTAAGAGCCGGTGGAAACGCCGTTGATGCCGCCGTGGCGGTTGAGGCAACATTGAGTCTTGTTGAACCACAAAGCTCCGGCCTCGGTGGCGGCGGCTTCATGGTTTATTATGATGCCAAAACAAAGAAAATTGATTTTTATAATGGCCGGGAAAAGGCCCCTATGGGCGCCACAAAGGAACTGTTCTTTGATAAAGATGGTAAAAAATTATCCTTCCCCGAAGCAAAAAACAGCGGCCTGTCCATCGGTGCACCGGGCGCGGTTGCTGTGCTTAATATGGCCCATAAGGAACATGGCAGACTGACCTGGAAGGAACTGTTCGCCCCTGCCCTCCGTCATTCAACAGAAGGGTTCGCTGTCTCCCCGCGTATGCACGAATCCATCGTCGAATATGAAGACTATTTTTATAAAGATCCAAAAGACGGCCCGACCGAAGTCTATGACTATCTTCACTTAGACGATGGCAGCCCGCTGCCGACCGGGTATATATTGAAAAATCCGGAATATGCTGAAACATTGAAAATTGTTGCCAATGATCCCAATGATTTTTACCACGGCAAAATTGCAGAGGATATCGCCAATGCGGCACAGCAAATGCCAAATGGCGGCACTCTTTCTGCTGAGGACCTTGCCAATTACACCGCCGTCAAGCGGGATCCATATTGCAGCAAATACCGCAACACAACACTTTGCGGTTCTGCCCTGCCATCTTCCTGGGTTTCGGTTTCGATGGTGATGAGCATCTTAAACGAAGCCCCTCAATTTTCAGCGGCCGGGGCAGATGATCCGCAGAACTGGACTTTGCTTGCGGAGGCACTGCGCATAACCTATGCCGATAATAACCAGTATATTGCTGATGATGATTTTGTTGAGGTACCAATCAAAGGTTTGATGAGTGATGCGTATATCAAAGACCGTGCCAAGCTGATTTCCCGTGATCATGCCAATGACAATATTGTAGCAGGTGATCCCTGGGCTTACCAGAATGATCAGGCGAGCCTTGATTATGGTAAGGACGCCACCCTCGATACCCATGGCACCACCCATTTTGTCATTGTTGATGCTGACGGCAACGCCGTTTCCATGACTGCAACGGTGGAAGGATATTTTGGTTCACTGCGTATGGCAGACGGCATGATCCTGAATAATCAGCTGACCGATTTTTCATTCGATTATGTAGATGCGGATGGCAAGCCCATCGCCAACGCGGTTGCGCCCGGTAAACGGCCCCGCTCATCCATGTCACCAACCATTGTGCTTGATGAAAATAATGATTTCCTGATGGCGGTCGGCTCACCCGGTGGACGCAACATCATTTCCTATGTGGCCAAAACCGTTGTCGGCATCATGAGCTGGGGACTTAGCCCGCAGGAAGCCATTGACCTGCCAAACATGGTGGCAAGAACCGAACAGGTCCGGATAGAGAGAAACCGCGCCAAGCCCGAAATTATTCAGGCGCTTCGCGATTACGGCCTTGATGTGTTTGAATCCGAAGGCGAGATTTCCGGTCTGAGCGCTGTGCTGAAACTGAAGGATGGTACCCTGCAGGGCGGTGCTGACCCAAGGCGCGAAGGCAACGTCGGCATTCTTTACGACAACGAGCTTTAAGGCTATTGCAGTCAAATATCCCCTGTGCTACTTAGTGCCCTGCGTGGTCCCGTAGCTCAGGTGGATAGAGCGCAAGATTCCTAATCTTGAGGCCACTGGTTCGAGTCCAGTCGGGATCACCAAAATTAAAGGCCGCTTTACCCGCGGCCTTTTGTTTAGCTAATTTTTAAATTCTCAAGTAGCTTATTAGACGCTGGTTTTTTCCGAAAACCGTATTATTAAATTGAGATTTAACTATACTAACTTAAGTAAATTTAAAAGCTCTCTTTATTTTCTCAAATATAGAAATTGATTTTTTAACTGGTTGATTTTCTGGAGCGGGAGGTGAAGGCGCTGGTGGAACTGGAGGCACTAGAATTGGCGGCATTGGATTAACTGAAACAGGAGGAAGAGCGTTTTGAACACGCACCAATGCTGTACCATTTTGATTTTCAACAATTTTTATAGCATTCGTTGCCCCAAAAGTAATCATAAATGCATGATGCACTGAAAGAACTCTATCTTGCAATTCTTGATCTGTTTCCAAGTCTACAATTTTTAATCCCTCTTTTCGCAATATGCTACGTTCAATATGCCTGTCGTGTGCATGATGACCATCACTCAAAAGAAAATGCGCTATATTTCGAGACTTTCTTGAACCATCTTCATCATCAGAAAACATACCACTTTTCAAAGTATTTTCCGAAATTTCTTCAGACCAAGCAATAGCATGAGCGGCCTTTTGTAAAAGTGTTGGATGATATTGAGCCAATATTGGTGCCCATACATTTGCCAAACTAGGATTATCACTTACCTCTTTTTGCGCACGTTCAAATTCATTAATGAGTTCACGTGCAGGTATACCTCCGAACTGTGGATCAATCGGTCCCAAATTACTATGTTTGCCCATTAAAATTTCTTTACCAGTACAAGCAATCATTGTTCCGCCAGACATACTGATTTGAGGGACAATTGTTCTAATATCACTTTCAAACATTTCGCGTAAATATTCAATTAAGGACTCAGTCGCTGCTACACTACCGCCAGGAGAATGCAAAATGAGATCCAGTCCTGCACCTCTATCCAAACCCTTAAAGCAAGCCATGAATCCGTTCTTATCATCATCATTAATTGAATAAATCGCCCCTGGCTTAGGTTGCAACCATCCTGAATAATATGCAACAGTATTTCTTTTAGTGTAATCACTTAATTCTTTTAAGTATTTACGACGCACATCATCAAGAGCTGATGGATGACTTTGTATTTCATCTAGAATTTCGTTCCAACTGCCCATTTACCCCCCAATAAAATAGAATAGAATTAAAAAATTAAACTTTCTTTGTAGAATTCGAAATTTGATCGCCAACCTGCACACGTTCCCATGGAGCAAATATTTCATTGCTGTCAAATTGAAAATTGGTCTTTTCAATGTGCACAGGATACCCGGCCATTTCCAATATATTTTTGTGCTGATCAACGAAATTTGAATTGGAAATTTTTAATTTATTATCTTCTAGCGTATCATTAGACATATAGTGTCCCCAATCTTTTTTGCTTTAAAAACAGCATTTCTCAATAATGTACTTTTAAATTTCAAAAGTCAAATACCTACATCGCCTAGCTTATTTATCAAGTTTATTTTATAACTATATTATAGTATTACCAAAATATTAAGAGTTCGTGAAAAAAACATAGTAACCAAAATCAAAGGCCGCTTTACCCGCGGCCTTTTGTTTTAACTGAAGCTATTCTTCTATGTTGTCCGAATATGAACAATACTGTCCGTTAACGAACAGATCAGCCAATTAAATTCAACATGGAATTTGTTAAAATATTGATTATATTAGCTTTTTTTATTGGCATATTATTTGCTTTTAAAAGCATCATTTTAACAGATCGAAAGAAAAAACCGCAATGACCAGAAATATAATGAAAAAATGGAAAACAAATATGACCGGGAAAATAGTGTCATCAATGATCACAGCCATTTTGAGCATTCTGGCAAGTACAAATTCATACGCATATGACTGGTCGACGGATTTGAACGTTTACCGCGAAAACCTGGAAAAAAATCATATTGATCTTTATCACCATCTCAGCAAAGAAGAGTTCGATCAAAGACTTGAGACACTAAAGAAAAATGCATCAAACTTCACTAACTTTCAGGTGACAGTCGAGCTGATGCGTCTTACCCATGATATTGGTGGGGGCATGGGTGATGGACATACCGCAATACCACTATGGAACAGTGAATTACACCGCTTTCCCATCGAAGTGATTAACTTTAACGGTGACATCAGAATTGTGGGGGCTGATGAAAAATATGCTGGCCTGATAGGTCGAAAAATTCTTTCAATTAATGACACACCGGTGGAACGAATTATTGCGGAAGTGTCAGCCATCACCCCCTTCACAGAAAATAAATTTTCCGGTCTGACCCGGACATCAAGCTATATGATGATAGCGGAAATTTTAAATGCTATGGGTATTACCGAAACCATTACTCATGCAAATTTTACCCTGCAAAAGGATGATAATACTATTTCCACAATTGAGATTAAGACGGACCTTGAAAAAAATATTAATCAGTCAACTTATCAAAAAATTGGTCCGAATTTACCACCAAAAAGTGAACAGGATACCGCAGGGCTTGATAGTTTGTGGTTTTCGGTTCTGCCGGATAAAAATGCCGTCTATATAAAATTTGCAAAATATCCTTCATTTGAACAAATGAATAGTTTCACGCAAAATCTTTTGGAAAAAATTTCCAAAACAAAAACCAGAAACCTTATCGTTGATATGAGGGATAATTACGGGGGCGATCTGTTTATCGGGCTTATACTGGCTTCCTATCTGAACACAATTGATATGATTGACTGGAAGAAAGGCGTATTTGTTCTGACCAATCGTAAAACATTTTCCGCTGCCGCAGTAAACACCGCACAATACCGACAACTTTTAAACGCAACTATAGTGGGTGAGCCGACAGGCGGCAACCCAAACGGCCCCCAGGATATGGGAAGTTTCACGCTTCCATCCTCTGGATTACTGGTTACCTATTCCAAAAGATTTTTTCGCCTGCAGGATAAAAATTCGGCTGGCATAACACCGGACATTGAAATCATTACCACCTGGCCGGACTACATAGCTGGTAATGATAAAACCTTAGAGACTGTTTATAAAATTATTGCCGACCATTAAAAATGCTCAGTTATTGATACTCCGCCTTAATCGATTGTTCGAGCTGCTCACCCTGCTCTACAATTTGATTAATCCAGAAAATCTGGTCAGTCGTATAATAAATTTTCTGAACCGCTTGCTCACTTCGGCAGGCATTTTTCCGGCGTATGGGTATCAATAAGATAGGCAACCCGCCAGCCTTCAGATTGTTTGACAAGAGTAAACTGATTAACGCCGCATGATTTAAGTTCCCCATCAAGGGCAATAGTAAAAGGTGCCCAGGCAACCGCCAAAGGCCCTTCCACATGAATTTTGACATCAAAAATCTGTTCGTCCGCCTGCCCTGGTTTTAAGGTACTGACCCAGTCGATCCAGTCTTTTGAAATGCCACGGGTCACGGGCTTATCCGGGTTGGCCCGGTCAAGCGGTGTATCGGCAAGGATCAGGGTTTTTAAGGTATCGGCATCCCCGGACCGCATAGCAGTAAATACCTGATCAAGCACTTTCTGAACAGCGGCTTTTTCCATCATACTGCTTTCAGCACTGGAAAAACTTATCCCCAGAAAAGTGATGATGACTGCATTAAGGATAATTTTTAACATATGACTTCTCCCCTGAAATATTTTTCAGGGGAGAGCATATCTTTAAAATATTCGAATGACAATATCCGAGGTTTACTCAGCCGGTGCCGGTGACTTTACCGCCGATCTTTCGCCATGGAACAGTTTTTCCACGGCAATATAGAACATCGGCACAAAGAAAATCGCCAGGAATGTCGCGGCAAGCATACCGCCCATCACCGCAATACCAATCGCGTTTTGCGAGCCGGAGCCCGCACCAGTAGCCATTGCCATTGGTGAAACCCCAAGAACAAAGGCCATTGAGGTCATAATAATCGGACGGAACCGGCGACGCGCGGCAAGAGCCGTTGCCTCCATCAGACTGGTGCCTGCCTCATACTGGCTCTTGGCGAATTCCACAATCAGAATAGCGTTCTTGGACGCAAGCCCAACCGTGGTCAGTAGCGCCACCTGGAAATAAATATCATTGGCCATTCCAAACATTTTGGTGGCTATAACCGCACCAAGAACACCAAGCGGCACCACAAGCATAACCGCAAGCGGTACAGCCCAGCTTTCATAAAGAGCGGCCAGACAAAGGAACACAACCAATATCGAAATGGCATAAAGCGCAGGCGCCTGTGCCCCTGAAAGTTTTTCCTCAAAACTGAGACCGGACCATTCAATACCAATCCCTTCAGGTAATGTGTCCACTATTTTCTCAATTTCATCCATGGCGACACCGGAGCTGACCCCCGGTGCCGGGGAACCCTGAATATTAATTGAGGCAATGCCGTTAAAACGTTCAAGTTTAGGCGAGCCATATTCCCATTTAGTGGTCGAAAAATTGCTGAACGGGATCATTTCGCCCTTGTTGTTTCGGACATGCCAGTCATAGATATCCTCCGGCGTCATGCGGAAATCTGCATCCGCCTGAAGATAAACCCTCTTAATCCTGCCTTTATCAAGGAAGTCATTAACATAACTGGAGCCAAGCGCGATCTGCAACGTACGGTTAATATCGCTTAACGACAGACCAAAGGCCGATGCTTTCTCGCTGTCGATATCCACTTTTAACTGCGGCACATCATTAAGTCCGTTTGGCCGCACCCCTGAGAGCAAAGGATCCTGTGCTGCCGCACCGAGCAGCTGATTTCGTGCATTCATCAAAACCTGATGACCAAGACCGGCCCGGTCAACAATATGGAAATCAAACCCCGATGCATTACCGAGTTCCTGAATGGGCGGCGGGAAGAATGTAAAGGCCATGGCATCTTTAATCTGCGACAATGCCCCCATCGCCTGACCGAATATTGCAAAGACACTTTGATCCGGGCGGGTGCGCTCAGACCAGTCTTTAAGTCCGATAAAGCCCATTCCGTTATTCTGAGCAGCCCCAGCGAAGCTAAAACCGGTGACCGTAAATAAATGTTCGACATTATCCTTCTGGCCATCAAGGAAGTAATCTTCAATTTTGGCAACACTTTCGAGTGTACGCTCGGCCGTCGCACCGGGAGGTGTGTTCACGAGCATCATCATGATACCCTGATCTTCGTTGGGCAAGAACGATGTCGGCAAGGAAACAAAGATCAAGATCAGCCCCGCTGCCAGTGCTGAATAAACCATGAAGAACCGGGCAATGCGCCGCGCCATATAAGATGTACTTTTCTGATAAAAGTTACGCACCTTGTTAAAGTTTCGGTTAAAAGCACCAAAGAACCCTGTTTCCGCACGTCTTGCATGGCCCTTTTCATTTTTCAGGAAAGTGGCACATAAAGACGGTGAAAGAATAAGCGCGACCAAAACGGATAAGGTCATCGCGGCGACAATGGTGATTGAAAACTGTCTGTAAATAACCCCGGCAGAGCCGGCAAAAAAGGCCATCGGAACGAACACAGTTGAAAGCACAAGAGCAATCCCCACCAGCGCACTGGTGATCTGATCCATCGATTTCTTCGTCGCTTCTTTTGGCGACAATCCTTCTTCGCTCATAATCCGTTCGACATTTTCCACCACAACAATGGCATCGTCCACCAAAAGACCAATCGCCAGCACCATCGCAAACATCGTTAATGTATTCACTGAAAATCCAAAGACCGAAAGCACCCCGAATGTTCCCAGCAGAACTATCGGTACCGCGATTGTCGGGATCAGCGTCGCCCTGATATTCTGCAGAAACAGGAACATAATCACAAACACAAGTCCGACCGCTTCCAGCAATGTGATAATCACAGATTCAATGGAGAGCTGAATATAGGGCGCTGTATCATAGGGGAACATATATTTAACGCCTTTTGGCAAAAATTCCGCCAGTTCGGCCACTCTTGCTTTAACCGCTTTTGCTGTTTCAAGTGCATTAGCGCCCGGTGTCAGGCTGACCGCAATACCTGTGGCTGGCTTCCTTTTATAGCGAACAACAACGGAATAATTTTCTGTTCCGAGCTCTAGCCGTGCCACATCACGAAGTCTGACTTGCGACCCATCAGTGTTAATCCGCAGGATGATATTACCGAAATCTTCGACAGTCTGAAGCCGTGACTGCGCTGTAATGGTCGCATTAAGCTGCTGTCCTGAAACAGCCGGCAGTGCGCCAAGCTGCCCGGCGGAAACATCGGTATTTTGAACTCGAACGGCATCCTGAACTTCAACAGGTGTAAGATTATAGCTTAATAGTTTTTCTGGGTTCAGCCAAATACGCATGGCGTGCTGGGCACCAAAAACCTGTGTGCTTCCAACGCCATTAACCCGGGAAAGCTGATCCTGAAATGTTGAAACAGCAATATCCCCGATTTCGCTTTGAGTCATGCTGTCATCATCAGCATAAAGACCAACAACAATCAGAAAGTTTCTTGTTGCTTTTTCCACAGTAAGGCCAAGGGCCTGTACTTCCTGCGGCAACTGGGTCAGCGCGCCTTGCGCTTTATTTTGGGTCTGTACCTGTGCAATATCCGGGTCTGTTCCCGGCTCAAAAGTAAGCGTGATTACTGCCGAGCCATCAAGGCTGCTTGAAGAAAAATAACGAAGGTTATCAATCCCCACAAGTCGCTGCTCGATCACCTGCGTGACCGCATTTTCCACCGTTTCTGCCGACGCACCCGGATAGAATGCCATAATAGAAACTGTCGGCGGAGCCACCTGCGGATAAAGTTCTACCGGCAGCGAGCGAATGGAAAGCACGCCCGCCAGCATCACAACAATTGCAATAACCCATGCAAATACCGGACGTTCAATAAAAAATCGAGCCATAATATCTTTCCTAATACCCTAAATTAGTTTTTAGACTATTGTGCCGCTACCCATGGAGCTGGCGACACAGTCATTCCCGGGCGAATTTTCTGGTATCCTTCAATAACAATTGTTGTGCCCGCTTCAACACCTGAAGCCACAATCCACTGATCACCATAATCCCCCGCAACGGTAATTGGCCTTGGCGCAACTTTATTTTCAGCATCAACTGCCCAGACCAACAAATTGCCGTCGGGATTTCTTGTTGTCGCACGCTGCGGCACCAAAACGGCTGGACGCTCACCCAACTCAATCTTTGCACGAACAAATAGTCCTGGCAGCAAAGTCTGGTTCGGGTTGGGCACCAAAGCCCGCAATCCTACTGACCCGGTTGTTTCATCAACTACGACATCTGAAAATATCAGTTTACCTTTTTGTGGATGAACCATCCCTGATGTGCTGTCGATGATAATTTCAACAGGGATATTATCTTTATCCGACAGTTCATTTCTAAGACGCAATGATTCAACACCCGGCTGATTAATATCAACATAGATGGGATCAAGCTGCGTAATCATGGAAAGGCTGTCAGACTGATTTGTAGTAACCAGCGCCCCTTCAGTTACCGATGATCTTCCAATACGGCCATCAATCGGCGCATAAACGCGCGTATAACCAAGATTAACTTCCGCCACTTCCACAGATGACTTGGCCACTGCAATTGACGCAACCGCTTTATCAAGATCGGCTTTGACATCATCATAGGCCTGACCACTTACTGCATTTGTTTTCAGCAGTTCCCGATATCTGGCTTCTTTTGCCGTTACCGCTTTCAGGTTGGCTTCCGCACTGACAAGATCGGCTTTGGCACTGGCCAGTGCCGCCTTATATGGCGTATCATCAATCTGGTAGAGGGCCTGTCCCTGCTTGACCAGCGAGCCTTCATCAAAAAGACGGCTTATGATAATACCATTTACCTGTGGTCTGATTTCCGCCTGTCTAAATGCCGAAACACGCCCGGGAAGAATTTCTTCACGGTTAATAGTCTCTTCCTTTAATGTAAGGACTGAGACGGCTGTAGGTGGCATTTGGCCCATTGCCCCCATCTGACTGCCTGATTGTGGACCTGATGACATCATATACCATGCGCCAACAGCAATAATCACGACAGTGACAGCAATGATCACTATTCGATTTGACACAATTATACCCTTTACTCTCATTTTGGTTAATGCATTTAATTATGCATCTGAATTAATGAAGCACTTAATAATATTAACAACGACAAAAGTAAATGCTTCTAATGAATTTTATAATTTACCGGAAACTCATAATTTAAACTGAACTTTTTGTTTTTGTAGCGATCACTATATAATTAAAACAGGGAACGCTTGTCAAGCCTTTTGAAATTCCTCCTTCACTGGAAATAACATTTTTTCAATAGCCAACTCATAAAGACCTATGACTGAGGCAATCTATGGCGCAATTGATCAAGGCTGTATTTTACTAATGGTACATATAGGCACTATAAAGAAGATTAAAAGTGCATTTGATAAAATTTTATTGTTTTTTTCTTTTTCTTTTAATTTTTATCAGGCTGTGATGCCGGTTTTTTTGATGAAAGAAAAAAAATTTACCCTTTGCTGTCATCAGTAGTCTTTAAATTAAAATATATTTTTCTTGTCTTGTTTTATCAGTTCAATTCAATATCATGAAGCTGTTCAATAATCCGGTTTAGAAAATGAAAATCGCATCAATTAATGAAACTAATATACACTATAAAGATACCGGCTCCCGAAAAGGACCGGTGATAATATTCTGTAATTCTCTGGGAACTGATCTGAGACTCTGGGACAGCCTTTCAAAATATCTGGATAAAACATACCGTATAATCCGCTTTGATAAACGTGGTCATGGTCTGTCGGATATTTCAAACACACCCTGTACCATTAAAATGCTGAGCCAGGATGTTATTGCCCTGATGGATTATCTGAAAATTGAAAAAGCCATTCTTTGCGGCATCTCGGTAGGGGGTATGATTGCCCAACAGGTAGCCAGCACATTCCCAAATCGATTAAGGGGTGTGATCCTTTGCAACACGGCACCGCGCATCGGTACTGAGGACTTCTGGAAGGAGCGTATCAGGCTGATTAGAAGCGAGGGCATAAAATCACAAGCTGATGCCATTTTGGACAGATGGTTTTCTGCCCGGTTCAAGTCAGAAAATAAATCAGAAATAGTGGGCTGGAAAAATATGCTTACACGGACACCTCTGGAAGGATATGTGGCAACCTGCGAAGCCATTCGGATGACAGACCTAAGCCATTATGTGGAAAAGATTTCTGTGCCTGCTCTTTGCATAGCGAGCGATGAAGATCTGGTGACCACACCCAAAAATGTACAGGATATGGCTATGATGATAGAGGATGCAACCTTTGTTCGTATCGACGGAGCAGGGCATCTCCCACCCATTGAACAGCCGGAAATTCTCGCTTTTCATATTCATGATTTTATAAAAGAAAATGGCTTGGGTTTATTTGATTAATCAAAAGCCTTTTATTCTCAGTTGATTAAAAAGATTTAAATAAAGGATATCTGAAATGTCAGAAACAGTAACCGTCATCGTTCAGGAAACAGGCACCGGTAAATATACCAATAAAGTCCAAACCAGCACCAGTCACTCACTGATGGCGGATGAACCAAAAGATGTAGGTGGCGATGATAAAGGCCCGTCCCCATATGATTTTTTACTGGCGGCCCTTGGCAGCTGTAAATCAATGACCATGCGCATGTATGCGGAAAGAAAAGGATTCAAACTGGAAAATGTTGAAGTAAGGCTTTCCCATTCAAAAATTCATGCTGAGGACTGCGCAAAATGTGAAACAAAAAAAGGCCTTGTTGATCACATCCAGACAGATATTACAATTACAGGTGACCTGACCGACGAGGAACGTCAGCGAATATTTGACATAGCCGAAAAATGCCCGGTTCACAGAACAATCACCAATGAAATAATCATTGATTCAAGCCTGATGGACTAAAATAATAACCTCAAAAAACAAGGTTGATATAATGAGCAATCAAAAGTGGGACGGAATTCATCAATCAACAAAGGCCGTGTGGGCCGGTGAAACGGACGGTTTTTTTGAAGGTGTGGCCCAGGTCCCAATCGTCAACAGTGTTTCCTATAACCATGATGATGTTGATGAATGGTTTGAAGTGGCCACCGGGAAACGCAAAGGCCACATTTACAGCCGCAATACTAATCCCACCGTAAAGGTTTTCGAAGAAAAAATGCGCGTGCTCGAAAACGCCGAAGCCGCAACAAGCTTTGCCACCGGCATGGCCGCTATCAGCAACACGCTATTTACCTTTCTTTCTCCTGGTGAGCGGGTGGTTTCGGTTAAGGACACCTATGGCGGCACCAGTATCGTCTTTCTTGAACATCTTCCCCGCTTTGGCATTGATGTCACCATGTGTGAAACCGATGACCAGAATGAGATTGAAGCAGAATGCTTAAAAGGCTGCACCGTTCTTTATCTTGAAACCCCGACCAACCCGACAATGAAAATTCTTGATTTAAAAAGGCTTATTGCCGCAGGTAAAAAAGCGGGCGCAACCGTCGTGGTTGATAACACATTCGCCACACCGATCAATCAGAACCCTCTTGCGTTGGGAGCAGATCTGGTGGTGCATAGTGCTACCAAATTTATCGGCGGACATTCGGACGCCCTTGGCGGTGTCGTTTGTGGCAAAAAGGATCTGGTTCAGAAAATATATGGCTTTCGTGAAATCAACGGTGCCACACTCGATGCCAATTCCGCCTATCTGCTGCTGCGCGGGCTTAAAACCTTAAAACTTCGGATTGAACGACAAAATGACAATGCCATGAAGCTGGCTCGTTTCCTTGAAAACCATCAAAAGGTTGAACAGGTATTTTATCCCGGCCTTAAAAACAGTAAAGGTCACGACATCGCCAAAGGCCAGATGCGTGGTTTTAGTGGAATGCTCAGTTTTTCTCTGAAAGGTGGGTTTGATGCGGTTCGTCACTTCCTGCCGCAGATCAGATTTGCCCACAGGGCCGCTCATCTTGGCGGTGTTGAAACAATTGTCGGCCCGCCACGCACCACCAGTCATGTCGAACTGACAGAAGCGCAGCGAACAGAGCTTGGCATTCCAGAAAGCCTGATCCGCTGTTCTGTCGGGATTGAGGATATTGAGGATATCATTGCCGACTTTGATCAGGCACTACAGAATATATAAGGGGAATTGATTGTCACTTCAGCTTGAAAATGTGGCGCTAAACATAAATGGAGAGCCATATATTTATCAGACAAATCTAACGCTTGAAGAGGGCAGCATGAATATTCTGCTTGGCCCGACGGGCGCAGGCAAAACCACCCTGATGCGGTTGATGGCAGGACTGGATAAACCGGATAACGGTAAGATTATCTGGAATGGTGAAGATGTAACAAACCTTGAAGTCCGACAGCGAGATGTCGCGATGGTCTATCAGCAATTTATCAATTATCCCTCGCTGACTGTTTATGAAAATATTGCTTCTCCGCTTCGGATCATGAAAAAATCTGATGCTGAGATTGACGCCGAGGTCGGAAAAACGGCAGAGCTCATGAAACTAACTCCCTATTTGAGGAGCAAACCGCTTGAGCTTTCCGGTGGGCAGCAACAAAGATGCGCCCTGGCCCGGGCCTTGGTCAAAGGGGCCGGGCTTGTGCTTCTTGATGAACCGCTGGCAAATCTTGACTATAAACTGCGTGAAGAATTACGTAGTGAAATTCCGAAAATATTCGCCGCATCCGGATCCATTTTTGTTTATGCCACCACTGAGCCGGAAGAAGCCCTGCTGCTTGGCGGCAATACGGCCACAATGTCTGAAGGCCACATTACCCAGTTCGGCAAAACGGCTGATGTTTACCACCAACCGCAGGATAATGTCACGGCACGCATATTTTCAAATCCGCCGATGAATTTTATGACCCTAAGCAAGCGGCAGGAAAAAATCATTCTGGGTGATGGGACAAACATGCCCGCAGCAGGCGCGTTTCAGACTTTAAATGACGGTGACTATATGGCCGGTTTTCGTGCCAATCACCTTGACCTTCACCAGGAAGAAGGCAGCTTAAAATTTGATGCCCGCCTTAACGTTACCGAAATCACCGGCTCAGAAACATATATTCATATGGAACACGGCGGAAAACCCTGGGTTGGCCTCCTTCATGGCATTCATGATTTAACGCTTGGCAGTGATATTTCCGTTTATCTTGATCCGGCCCATATTTATATATTTTCCAATGACGGCAAGCTGGCCCTACCAGCACAATATGCGGAAAGGATTGGGTAAATGGCAAAAATCACCCTGTCCGGACTGGCACATAGTTATCTGAAAAATCCTGAAACGGAAAATGATTATGCCTTAAAAACCCTGAACCATGTTTGGGAGGACGGGGCTGCCTACGCCCTTTTGGGGCCATCCGGCTGCGGCAAAACGACACTTCTAAATATTATTTCCGGATTGTTGAAACCATCCCGCGGACAAATATTGTTTGATGATCAGGATGTTACCGAAAAGAAGACCGCCGAGCGTAATATTGCCCAGGTTTTCCAATTCCCTGTGGTTTATGATACTATGAGCGTCTATGACAACCTCGCCTTCCCCCTAAAAAACCGCAAGCTCAGCCCGGAATATATTGATGCCCGGGTTATGGAAATCGCCCGAATAATCGAAGTGGAAGATATCCTCACTAAAAAAGCAATGGGCTTAAGCGCCGATATTAAGCAGAAAATAAGCCTTGGTCGCGGCCTGGTGCGTGAAGATGTCAATGCCATTCTTTTCGATGAACCGCTGACTGTGATTGATCCCCATATGAAATGGCAGCTTAGAACCCAGCTTAAAGCGCTTCATAAAAAACTGGGCCATACCATGATATATGTCACACATGATCAGACGGAGGCCCTTACCTTCGCCGATAAGGTTGTTGTCATGTCCATGGGTGAAGTGGTGCAGATCGGTACCCCGCAGGAGCTATTTGAAAAACCGGAGCACACATTCGTCGGTTATTTTATCGGCTCGCCGGGAATGAATATTTTAAAAACCGAAGTAAACGGCAATAAAGCCATCATCGGAAATTACGAAATCACATTAAATAATGGCTATAAAAATCTTTCGGGCAAACTGGAACTGGGCATCCGACCGGAATATGTAAGCCTTAGCGATAATCCTGATGATCTGCCCATAACCATCAACAGGATTGAGGATGTCGGACATTATAAAATTGTCCGAGCCTCCCATCAGGGACAGGAAATTAACATTATCTCAAAAGAAGAAAGCCGCATTTCAGAAAATATGCGCTTTGCCCGTTTTGATGCGGACCATACCAATATATACGCAAATGACTGGCTGGTGAGCCCATGAGGAAAACAACCAATCAAAAAGCATGGTTTATGGTGCTGCCGATGTTATTGCTAGTTGCATTTTCCGCCATTATTCCGCTGATGACCGTGGTAAATTATTCGGTGCAGGATACGTTCGGTAATAATGAATTTTTCTGGGTTGGATTAGAGTGGTTTGAAGAAATTCTTGCTTCGGAACGGGTGCATGACGCCCTGATCCGGCAGATTATCTTCACTTCAATAATTCTCGCTATTGAAGTGCCTCTTGGTATTTTTGTTGCCCTGAATATGCCGAAAAAAAGCGGTCTTTGGACATCACTCTGTCTGGTTCTGATTGCGCTGCCGCTGCTTATTCCCTGGAATGTGGTTGGGACCATCTGGCAGATTTTTGGCCGGATCGATATCGGTCTGCTCGGCTATATGCTTGACCAGCTTGGCATTGATTATAACTATACGCAGGATGCCACCGACGCATGGTTTACCATCATTATCATGGATGTCTGGCATTGGACGTCGTTGGTGGTGTTGCTATGCTATGCCGGGCTTAAATCAATCCCGGATGCCTATTATCAGGCAGCAAAAATTGACCAGGCCAGCCGCTGGAGCATCTTCAGATATATTGAGCTTCCAAAAATGAAAGGGGTTCTGCTGATTGCAATCCTACTTCGCTTTATGGACAGTTTTATGATTTACACCGAACCCTTTGTTGTTACCGGTGGCGGCCCGGGCAATGCGACCACTTTTCTGTCCATTGACCTTGTTAAAATGGCGATCGGTCAATTTGACCTTGGCCCGGCAGCGGCATTTTCACTGATTTATTTTCTGGTAATCCTGCTGATTTCCTGGGTGTTTTATACGGTTATGGTCCATGCCGATAAGGGAGAAGGCGCATGAAAATAAATAAATCAGTCCTGGTCATGGCCCTTTATATTTTCTTTCTTATGCTGCCTATTTACTGGCTGATTAATATGAGCCTTAAAACCAATCAGGAGATTTTAGCAGGCTTTTCGCTTTGGCCCGAAAATCTTACCTTTGATAATTATCTGGTGATCTTTACCGATGCCAGCTGGTATGGGGGTTATATCAATTCAATTACCTATGTTCTTATGAACACGGTGATTTCCATATCGGTCGCCCTGCCCGCGGCCTATGCGTTCAGCCGCTATAAATTTATGGGGGACAAGCATTTATTCTTCTGGCTGCTGACCAACCGCATGGCGCCACCGGCTGTCTTCGCGCTGCCGTTCTTCCAGCTATATTCCAGTATCGGTCTGTTTGATACCCATATTGCCGTCGCCCTCGCCCATACCCTGTTTAATGTGCCGCTCGCGGTATGGATACTGGAAGGGTTCATGCGCGGGGTGCCAAAGGAAATTGATGAAACCGCCTATATTGACGGTTATGGGTTTTTCACATTTTTCAGAAAGATATTTATGCCGCTGATCGCCTCCGGCATTGGCGTTGCGGCGTTTTTCTGTTTCATGTTTTCCTGGGTGGAACTGCTGCTTAGCCGAACCCTGACATCGGTCGATGCCAAGTCAATCGCTGCCACCATGACCCGGACGGTTTCCGCATCCGGCCTTGACTGGGGCGTGCTTGCCGCCGCCGGGGTGCTGACCATAATTCCGGGAGCGCTTGTGATTTATTTTGTCAGAAACCACATTGCCAGGGGCTTTGCCCTGGGCAGGGTTTAGGAAGGAGAGCGGCAAATGGATTTATCATGGATGGCCTGGACAGTCCCAACAGCAATATTTTTTATTTCTATTGCATGCGCCCTTCTGGTTATGATCATATGGGCCATAAAGGCACCGCAAGCCCCAAGACGGGGAATATTAGGCTTGGATACAACACCGGGAGACCGGTTATTTATCAGCCTGCTTGGGTCCGCCTTTATATGTCTTGGCTGGTTGGCGGCATTTGGCGCACCCATCTGGGGAGGGCTTGTGGTCTGTGTCGTCTTTGGCGGAATTGTATTTAAATGGGGTTAAGAGGGAGAAAATAATGAAACACAGCTTTAAACTGGCACTAATAGTATTGGGGATCAGTACAAATGCCCTTGCTGATGAAGCAACTGTTGATAAATGGATTGAGGAATTCCAGCCATCCGCCTTATCAAAAGAACAGCAAAAGCAGGAAATCAACTGGTTTATTAAAGCGGCTGAGCCTTATAAAGGCATGGAAATTAAAGTTGTTTCTGAAACTATCGCCACCCATGAATATGAAAGCAAAACCCTCGCCCAGGCGTTTACGGAACTAACCGGAATAAAAGTCACCCATGATCTGATTGGCGAAGGGGATGTGGTTGAAAAACTTCAAACCCAGATGCAGTCAGGCGAAAATATTTATGATGCTTATATTAACGACAGCGACCTGATCGGCACCCACTGGCGTTATCAGCAGGCCAGAAACCTTACCGACTTCATGGCCGGCATTGGCAAGGATGTAACCAATCCCGGTCTTGATCTCACCGATTTTATCGGAACGTCTTTTACCACCGGTCCGGACGGCAAACTTTATCAGCTTCCTGACCAGCAGTTTGCCAATCTTTACTGGTTTCGATATGACTGGTTCACCGATCCCAAGAACATGGCCGATTTCAAGGCAAAATACGGATATGACCTTGGTGTTCCGGTCAACTGGTCAGCTTATGAGGATATAGCGGAATTTTTCACCGGCCGCGAAATTGACGGTAAAAAAGTGTTCGGTCATATGGATTACGGCAAAAAAGACCCGTCCCTTGGCTGGCGCTTTACCGATGCCTGGATGTCCATGGCTGGTATGGGCGATAAGGGGGAGCCAAACGGACTTCCGGTTGATGAATGGGGCATTCGCGTTAATGAAAATTCTCAGCCCGTCGGCTCCTGCATGGCCCGTGGCGGTGCAACCAATAGTCCGGCGGCCGTTTATGCGCTGCAAAAATATATTGACTGGCTAAAAAAATATGCTCCACCGGCAGCGGCCGGCATGGTCTTTTCAGAAGCGGGTCCCGTCCCAGCTCAAGGCGACATCGCCCAGCAGATATTCTGGTACACCACATTTACCCCTGACATGGTCAAGGAAAATATTCCTGTGGTCAATGCCGATGGTACGCCAAAATGGCGTATGGCCCCATCCCCGCATGGTGCCTACTGGTCGGAAGGAACCAAAATCGGCTATCAGGATGCGGGCTCCTGGACATTGATGAAATCAACCCCGGATAACCGTGCAAAGGCCGCCTGGCTTTATGCCCAGTTTGTGACCTCAAAAACCGTTGATGTTAAAAAATCACATGTGGGACTGACATTCATTCGCGAAAGCACTGTGCAACACCAATCATTTACCGAACGCGCACCAAAGCTTGGCGGTCTGGTTGAATTTTACCGCTCCCCCGCCCGGGTGCGCTGGTCACCGACCGGGACAAATATTCCGGATTATCCAAAACTGGCTCAGCTTTGGTGGCAGAATATTGGTGATGCGGCAAGTGGCGACAAGACGGCTCAGGAAGCGCTTGACGCCTTATGTATGGCGCAGGAAAGACTGTTAAGCCGGTTAGAACGTGCGGGCGTTCAGGGTCAATATGGTCCAAAATTAAATGATGAAAAAGGAGCCGATTACTGGCTGGCCCAACCCGGTGCCCCAAAAGCAAAAATCGCCAATGAAAAGCCAAAACCGGTGACGATCGGCTATGATGAACTGATTAAATCCTGGCAGTAAGGGTAAATCAGCCTATTCAGATTAAGGAGAATAGATAATGTATGTCGCTGTTATTAAATTTCAGACAAATCTGACAGAACAAGAAGTGCTTAATGTCGCGAACGAGCGTGCCGATGACTTTCGGGCGCTACCGGGGCTCATTCAGAAATATTATTTTAAAAAGAATGAAACCGGTGAATATGGCGGCGTTTATATATGGCAAAGTCTGGATGCAATGAAAGCTTACAGAGAGTCCGATCTGGCAAGTTCTATTCCGGCAGCCTATAAAGTTATTGGTCAGCCGACAATTGATACACTCGAGGTTTTATTTCCGCTCAGAACATAATTTTCTGAAATAGTAAAATTTCGATTTTTTTGATTAAGGTCAAACACTTAAAAATAGGGTTCATTTAATCTGTTCATATATTAAATGAACGGAGAGATTATGAGTAATACACCACATGAATTAAGGGAAGATTTTCCCGAATTTGCCGATAAAATCCACGAGTTAAAGGGGAATAATGCCCATTTTGCCAGACTGGAAGCTGAATATCACCAAATCAACCGGAAAATACACCGCATTGAAATTGGTGAGGAGCATGTTTCACAATTTACCGAAGAAGATCTTCGTAAAAAAAGAATGTTACTCAAGGACGAGATTTACAGTCTTCTAAAACAAAACTGAAATTAAGATAATTGATTACTGATTATTAATCAAAAGGCTAACAGATTAAACTTCTGCGCCGACCCTATGTAATCACTCAGTTTTTCAAAATCACTTTATGACAATTTAATGACAAATTTATCTTTCCTTAATTATTTTTTGAAGGATTGTATGTAGTCTTAATTTTATTTTATCAACTAGATGAAAGTTAAAATACTACATGTGGACTAAATTGAGGAATGTTTCGCAACATCTAAAGAATCTAAAAAATTCGGAAAATGGGGGTACACTTGTATTTGTTGCGTTAATGATGCCGGTTATCGCCGGTTTTGCCGGGCTCGCGTTTGATGCAACCGGGTGGTATATGGAAAAACGCATGCTGCAGAATGTTACCGATTCTTCAGCACTTGCCGCTGCCTATTCAATATCAAAGGGAAATGAAGCCGCTGAGGTTGAATTGGCCGCACATACTGACGCACAGACAAACAGCTTTACAGTTGGTGGAAGCAATACAATGCTCGTTGAAAGCCCCCCATCATCCGGCGATTATGCCGGACAGGCGAATTTTGTCATGATCACATCGACCACACCGGCATCAGGTACATTTACCCGAATTTTGGGAAGAGCCGACGGGACCATTAAAACTATCGCTACCGCCGGCATACTTGCAGTGGGAGAACACTGTATTCTGGCCTTGGACCATAAAATTGACAAAGCTTTGGAATTTTCCGGTACGTCGGACGTTGATATTAACTGCGGTGTAGCCTCCAATTCAAGCAGTTCAGAATCCATTTACCTGAATGGAAAAGCGTCACTAACCGCCAACCCGTCAGCTCAAGCATACGGCGATATTTACACCGGCGGCAGTGCAACGCTTAATGTGCCAAACCCTATTCAGCCATTTTCACAAAGATCCCCTGATCCTTATGAAAATATTGAAGTGCCGAGCGATCCAGCCTCATGTACCGATACAAATCTGAAGATTATTCATGATACCGATCCGGCACCAACGCCTGGTCGCTACTGTGGAGGTATAGATTTCGGCTCGCAAGCCAATGTACATCTTGATCCAGGTGTTTATATCATGGATGGAGGTGAACTTAAAATTAATGCTGGGGCCACCATAACAGGCGATGGGGTAACCATAATACTGACTGGTGATACACCTGAGAATGTTGCTACTATGAAAGTGAATGGTGGAGCTGATGTGACCCTATCAGCACCTACAAGCGGTGATTATAAAGGCGTAACCATTTATCAGGACAGAAATGCTGATCCAACTGGCAATAATGATATTCTCGGAGGCGCTAGTATGATCATAAATGGAGCTGTGTATTTTCCTTCTCAGGAAATTACCTATTCTGGCGGATCAAAAGCCATTTCAACCTGTCTGCAGATTATTGGTAAAAAAGTTACATTTAACGGGAATGCCGAGCTTTATAACGATCAGTCAACATGTGACTTATACGGCGTCACAAAAATTTCCCGAACTCTGGTAACATTAGTGGAATAATGCTGATGATAAAAAAAATTAAAACAATGTTTCTATCTGATGAGCGGGGTGCCTCTTTGGTTGAGATGGCTTTAATTATGCCAATATTATTACTGATAATGGTTGGATCACTTGATCTTGGGTCAGCGTTTGTCCGAAAAATGGAACTGTCGAATGCTGCCAAAGCGGGCATTCAATATGCCATGGTGAGAAAACCGGTTGAAGGTGATGTGACAGCAATAAGCAACGCCGTTACGGAATCAATTGGCGATAGCGGAAACGCATCAACAGATATTGATGTTGAACTATACTGCATGTGCGATGGTGCCAAACAGGTTTGCACCAATGTTTGCGCAGACGAGAATGTATCCGCCTTTGTAAATGTTACGGTTACCGAAAATTATACGACACCATATTTTAACTATAACTGGTTATTTTCTGAATTTCCTCTCAAGGAGAGTCAGACAATACAGTTAAATTGATGAAAAGATTGTGAATATGAGATTTGCAACATTTTTAAAGTTAAAAAATGATAATAAAGGCTCTACGGTCGTTGAATTCGCTTTTACTGCGCCTGTATTATTGCTTTTATTATTTGGTATGTTTGAATTCAGTCGCGTTCTTTTCACTCAAGGGATTCTGAGTTATTCAGCTGAGCAGGGAACAAGATTTGCCATGGTCAATTTTGATCATGATAATCTGGACCCTGACTATATAGATGCTATTAAAAGTGATATTGAAGACGTTTCTAGAAAAAGCTTCATTCTGGTAGATGATGCAAATATTTCAAATTTTGATGTTAATGTGATCACCAATGCGGATAATACCAGCACAGTCAATATTACGATTGATTACTCATATAATATGTCATTGCCGCTGATACCACATTTTGACTTTACACTTACCGGATCATCAAAATCATTTCTGGTTCAGTAATTTAGCCGTGTATTATACCCGCTCTATCACCAGGGATATTCCCTGACCGACACCGATACACATGGTGCAGAGTGCGTATCTGCCGCCTGTACGCTCAAGCTGATTTACGGCTGTCGTTACCAGACGTACGCCGCTCATTCCCAGAGGATGACCAAAGGCTATGGCGCCACCTTGCGGATTAATTCGCGGATCATTATCAGCAATTCCCAATGTTCTGGTGCAGGCAAGCACTTGCGCGGCAAAGGCTTCATTAAGCTCCAGGATATCCATTTCATCAAGGGAGAGACCCAGTCGGGCCAAAAGTTTTTGGCTTGCCGGAACAGGGCCAATTCCCATGGTTCTTGGCGGAACACCGGCAACCGCCATTCCCAAAATTCTGGCACGGGGACTAAGGCCATGTTTTGCCGCTGAATTTTCAGAAGCGATTAGTATTGCACCAGCACCATCATTAATTCCTGACGCATTACCAGCTGTAATCGTACCACCTTCAAAAATTGGCCTGAGCGCGGCCATTTTTTCAAGATTTGTCTGACGTGGATGTTCATCATTTTCAATAATGATCGGATCTCCGCGTCTTTGCGGAACTGACACGGCCGCAATTTCCTTTGCCGTATATCCTGCTTCTATTGCTGCGGCTGCTTTACTCTGGCTCCAATAGGCGAATTGATCCTGATCCTCACGGCTGATATTCAGTTCTTCGGCCAGATTCTCGGCCGTGCGCGGCATTGCATCGCTGCCATATTGTTTTTCAAGTTTTTTATTGATAAAGCGCCAGCCCATTGTTGTATCATACATCTGCTGGCCCCTATCATAAGGGCTTTCCCCCTTGCCGATGACAAAAGGTGCCCGTGACATGCTTTCTACACCACCGGCAATCATTAGCTCACCTTCGCCAACAGCGATGGAATTTGCGGCAATTCCAATGGCATTAAGCCCGGACCCACAAAGGCGGTTAACAGTCGTTGCCGCGACCTTTTCTGATAGTCCGGCCAGAAGAGTTGCCATCCGCCCGACATTGCGATTATCTTCGCCAGCCTGATTGGCGCAGCCATAAACCACATCATCTATGGCATCCCAATCAACGTTTTTATTTCTGTCCATCAGTGCTGAAATCGGTGCGGCGGCAAGGTCGTCTGCCCGAACAGAAGCAAGACCCCCACCATAACGACCGACCGGAGTTCTGATCACGTCACAAATAAAAACATTCTTCATCATATAACCTTCTAAAACTGATTTTTCATTTTCTTAAGACCACTAAGCACCGCTTCAGCAAGACGGTCAATTTCTTTTTCCTTCATTACGGTCGATAAGACCCCGGTACAGGTATTAATCATCATGATGCCGTCATCAAATAAATGGTCAAGCAGTG
The DNA here is from genome assembly GCA_041396985.1 of Emcibacteraceae bacterium. Lineage (NCBI taxonomy): Bacteria > Pseudomonadati > Pseudomonadota > Alphaproteobacteria > Emcibacterales > Emcibacteraceae > Emcibacteraceae bacterium. The sequence goes on along the minus strand of JAWKXO010000003.1, from coordinate 440,984 downwards.
TTTTTGTCAGCGCCGCTTGTGCGGGTGTGACATACCCGTCCCGATAACTGACCGGTGCTTTTTCCTTCATATGGATACGGAACATTGAACCTTCTCCGGTTACACAAACAGGAACATCGGCAATTTTGATCGCTTCATTGAGGCTATCCCGCGCATAATCAGCGAGATTATTCAGCTTCAGAACCGCTTCCCGGTCAAAAAGTTTCATGGAAACAAGCCCTGCAGTCATGGTGATTGGATTTGCCGAGAAAGTCCCTGAATGCGGAAACAATACCTTACTCGCGAGAGGATCCATAACATCCATAACATCGGCACGACCGGCAAGCGCACCAACAGGAAAACCACCGCCGATCATTTTGCCCATGGCAGTAAGGTCAGGCATTATTCCCTCATACCATTCCTGTGCCCCACCATAGTTGGAACGGAAAGTGATCACTTCATCAAATACAAGCAGACTTTTATTTTTGCGGGTCCAGTTATAAATGGCTCTGGCAAATTCGTCACTTGCTGGAATAAGACCTATGCGATGCGGCATGACATCCAACAGCACACAGGCAATATCGTCAGCATTTTCTTCTAATATTTTTATGGCGCGCTCAGGTTCGTTAAAAGGAATGATAATGACATCGTCAAGTGTCGCTTTCGGGGTACCGTAAGCGACAGGTACACTGCTTGGTTTATCCACATCACCCCAGTTTTCAGGTTTTGAAGTCTGGCTGACCTCCGCATAATCATAGAGTCCGTGGTAAGCGCCTTCCGCCTTGGCAATTTTTGATTTTCCGGTAAAGGCGCGAGCGGCTTTGATGCAGCTCATAACCGCTTCGGTACCGGAATTGACGAAACGCATTTTTTCAAATGATTTACTTCTGCTGACGATATGTTCGGCATAGTCAATCTCAACTTCAGTGCCAATGGTAAAAGCGGTTCCTTTGGCAAGCTGCTCACTGACCGCAGCAACCACGGCCGGATGAGCGTGCCCATGGATAAGCGAGCACATATTATTGGCAAAATCAACACGGGTTACCCCCTCGACATCGGTGACATAACAGCCTTCCCCTTTTTCAACATATAATGGGTGGGGCTTTCTTAATATTGTATTTCTGCTGCAGCCGCCTGGCATGACCTTAAGGCCGCGTTCATAGAGTTCAGAGCTTTTTGACATTATTTATTTCCTTATGCGGCAATAAGCTTGCAGCCGGTTCTTTCCTGTACATAATCGAAATCAACCCCGGGGGCGAGTTCAACAATTTTAAAGCCTTGCGGCGTCACATCAATCACCGCGAGATCGGTATATATCCGGCTAACAACACCAACGCCGGTCAGTGGGAATGTGCATTTGGAAACGAGCTTCGGATATCCCTTATTTGTGACATGCTGGGTAATGACATTGATGGTTTTTACACCAGCAACCAAATCCATTGCCCCGCCAACTGCCGGGATTGCATCCGAACTTCCGGTTGACCAGTTGGCAAGATCGCCGTTTTCAGCAACCTGCATGGCACCAAGTACACAAATATCAATATGACCGCCACGGATCATGGAAAAACTGTCCGCATGGTGAAAATAGGCCGCCCCCGGAATGGCGGTAACAAGTTTTTTTCCGGCATTGATAAGTTCAGGATCTTCCTCTCCCGGTGCCGGCGCATCCCCCATACCAAGCAGGCCATTTTCAGTATGATAAATCACTTCACGTCCTGACGGCACGTAGCGCACAACTTTTTCCGGAATTCCAATACCCAGATTTACATAGGCACCATTCGGGATATCCTGTGCTGCACGCTCCGCCATCTGTTCACGGTTCCAGCCAATTTCCTGTTCACTCATGGATATGTCTCCCCGGCTTTTACAAGTTCAGATTCGTGCAGTGGGTTAGAAACCTCAACCACAACATCAACAAAAATGCTGGGGGTCACCACAATTTCAGGATCAATATCTCCGGCTTCCACAAATTCTTTGGTTTGAACAATTGTTGTTTTAGCAGCCATGGCCATAACAGGCGCAAAATTACGGGCCGTTTTATTATAGATCAGGTTCCCATAACGATCAGCTTTTAGTGATTTAATCAATGCAAAATCTGCGGTCAGTCCATATTCAAGCACGTAATCACGCCCTTTAATATTGCGGACTTCCTTGCCTTCAGCAAGGGGCGTTCCGACGGATGTCGCAGTATAAAAAGCCGGCACACCGGCACCTCCCGCACGGATGCGTTCCGCCAGGGTACCTTGGGGCACCAGTTCCAGTTCGATTTCCCCTTTGGTATAAAGATCGGGAAATACAAATGAATTTGCTGATTTTGGAAACGAACAAATCATTTTGGCGACACGTCTGTTTTCAATCAGTGCAGCAAGTCCAACATGCCCGGATCCCGTATTATTATTGATGACCGTAAGGTCCTTGGCCCCCTGATCAATCAGGGCATGAATAAGTTCGATGGGGCTACCCGCCTCACCGAACCCGCCGATCATAACGGTGGCGCCATCATGGATGCCTGCCACCGCCTCGTGGACCGAACTTATTTGTTTATTGATCATAAACTCAACGTCCCAAATCTATTAGGCTTTAATGCTGAAAAGACCTGCTTCGTCGTAAATCACACGGTCTTTAAAACCATCAAACCAGATAGCATCAGGATTTCGTCCGACAATGGCAACCTGACCTTTTTTCGGTGCATCTTCAGCAGAACGAAGAAGCTTAAAGATCACGACGCCATTTTCTGCGCCTTTAACCCCTTCCATCGGTTCGTTGGTCACCGCAACAACTTCGGTTTTACCATAATAATGGGTAATTGAAAGCCGGGCATGGGCCTCAACACCGGACAGTCCACGTTGAGAAGTATTCAGAATACGCCATGCTTCCTCAATTGGAACGTTAAAGGCTTTGTGGCCTACAATATCACGTCCACAGAAGAAATAATGGTTTTCAACTTTGTTGCGACGAAGTTCACGTTGCATGATACGAAGGGCATCAGGGTCATTATTAATATTTTTAATGATAGGGGCCTGGTTATCGACAGTCACAAAATTGCGCTTTCCAAATTCCCTGATCGCACGCTGGGTGCTTTCAACCCATTTTAGACCACCATCCGGCAGATCAATATAATTGCCGTTCTCGTCTTTTTCGAGGAATTCATCCGGATGGTTAAAATGAATCATAAAGCGAAGTTTTGTATCAGGATATGCAGCATGGAAGTCATCCATCATTTGAAAGAATGCATCATCAAAACGGTCCGGGAAGAAAGCAAGCTCTTTTGTTCCAAGTCTGATGTTTTCAATACCAGCCTCAGCAAGAGCAGCCCACCATGAGGCAATCCCCTTATTAGCAAGAACCATCGGGTCACCACCAGACATCAGTATTTCACGAAGCTTCTCACGTCCTGTTTTTGGATGATGGCCGCCATTTTCAGCCACAATCTTATTATGCTCAACAATATATTCAACCAGATCAGGTATTTGGGCAAGGCCTTTTGCCTGAATTGAGCCATCTTCACGAACGATTTCTTTCTTTGCAATCAGTTCTTCACGGTAACAAAAACGACAGTGCGCCGAACATGTACCCGCAACATAAATAAGACCCATTTCATATTTATGAATAAGTCCTTCGACCGGGCTGTAGCTCATTTGCTTTCCTGGGTCTTCAGAACCATCAAGATCAAAGGTTTCAGCCGGGCTGGCTTTAATCAGCGTGCGAAGTGGGGCACTGACTCGGGCCCGCTCAAAATAATGACGGGTGATTTTAACAGGCATACGCGCTTCAAGGTCGCGGTTCGTCCCCTTAAGCGCTGAAATAGCATCAATTTCTTCCTGACTGTAAAAATCTTTCATGTCATCATCAACTTTTCCGTCAATGAATTTCTGAAGACCGGCAACAATTTTACGGTCATATTTTGCATTCTCTACTTTGGAAAGAAAATCTGCTTCTTTTTCAGTTGGGATATGCTTTTTTCTTACTGGACTTTGAACATTCATGATAACGCCCCTTATGGCTGAAATTAAAAATATATGGAAATGGCCATTTTTATTACAAAAACTCACTTCAATATATTGATTGAAATTAAAATTTGCCGTAAAATACAAAAAATTATAGGCAATAACAACCTATTCTTGATCATAGGTTAATGACTTTTTGTAATGGATTAATGGTCTATGCTGGGACAAAGAAGACTTATACCAAGCACCAGCATGCTTATGGCGTTCGAGGCATCAGCAAGAAACAGCAGCTTCACCCTCGCAGCCCAGGAACTAAACCTGACCCAGGGCGCTATAAGCAGGCAAGTAAATGCTCTTGAAGAACAGCTTGGGATCAAATTATTTAAACGGGTCAAGAAATCCATCATCCTGACTGATGTTGGGGAAAAATACGCAACTGAAATTGCCGGTGCCTTAAGGCTGATCCGCAACGCTTCTCTCAATGCCGTAAGCGACACGCAGGGACAGACTTTAAATTTTGCTATTTTGCCTACTTTTGGTATGCGTTGGTTGATGCCGCGCTTTCCTGATTTTCTTGCCAGAAACCCGCAAATCACAGTGAACTTTACCAGCAAACTTTCCCCATTTGATTTCGCAAATGAAGAGCTTCACTGTGCTATCCATTTCGGCCATCCAAACTGGCCGGGAACAGAAGGGACATTTTTAATGAGTGAAGAAGCTGTTCCCGTGGCAGCCCCATCACTTATTGGTGATCATATGGTTAAAAGCGCCGAAGAAATTACCCGCATCCCGCTTTTACATCTGGAAACCCGGCCTAATGCCTGGTCCGACTGGTTCAAACAAAACGATATTACGCCACCCAACAGTCGCGGCATGATTTTGGAACAGTTTTCCATGGTCACCCAGGCCGCGGTTGCCGGGCTTGGCGTCGCCATCCTCCCTCATTTTCTGATAAATACAGAACTTGAGCGGGGCGAACTGGAAATATTAATGGATGTTCCCCTAGTAAACAGCGCCGGTTATTATCTGATCACGCCTTCAAGCCATTCAGGATATGCCCCAGTCGTTGCCCTCAAGAAATGGTTATTGGAACAGGCAGGAAAAGTCAATTAACTGATCGTCTTAAGTGATCGTCTGCACGATATCTTCGTCAATCAATAACGCTGCAGCACCAAATGTATAACTATGATAGGTGTTTGTATCAATAATCTGATCAGCTCCTTGCACCCATCCTTGGCCAGTTGAATTTACGGTATCTTCGCTATCACCTGCTATTATGAGCTGATTGCCACCATCTGTTACATCCAGAACATCCTGAGCCGTCAACGTCATGCTGTTCGCATTTTCAATGTCCAGATCAATAGTCTCGATATTTGTCAGAGCTACGACTGATAAATCAATCTCTTCAGCTTCATAAACCAACAGCAGAGTATCACTGTCTGCCCCCCCATCATAAGCGTTGGCACTCCCATCATAAATCAATATATCATCTCCCGCATCACCGAATATTGCGTTAAGTCCTCCATTACCCCGGATTGAATCGTTTCCGTTACCACCGTTAATAGTATCATTTCCATCGCCCGTTGCGATCAAATCATCACCGTCTTTTCCGTTTACAGTCAATCCAACTGTTACATGCACCTTGCTTAATGTTGAATTGTTGTTATCCACGGCATCAAAGACATTGGTAATTGTTTCATTGAAGCTTGCAGCCGGTTTGAAAAATCCGGCTTGTGACCCGATTTCCGTATAAACCAAAACTTCTGTTCCGGTGCCTGTATAACGATGATAAATTTCCCCGTCATACATAACATCCATGGTATAGGTCCAGGTCGATGCACTGCTTACTGAATCTGTATCATGTCCCAAAATCACCAGGAAATTATCCACGTCGGTTACATCAATAACATCCTGGTTTGTGAGGGTAAGGCTTTCCCTATAATCATGGCCCATACGGACTTCTTCAATGTTAACAGCACTCACAGTGGACAGGTCGACTGCAAAAGTTGTTATTGCACTTGAGCCTATAAGATCCAATTTATCAAAACCATCACCGCCATCAAACTGATCTTCCGTTGCGGAGCCTTCCGACTGGTAGGCATAAAAATAATCATCCCCACCTCCGCCTGATATTATATCCGCCCCTTCATCACCATCCAGATAGTTGTCGTTATCATCTCCTGTGAGAACATCATCATGGGTTGAGCCAAAAACACCATCAATATTTGTAAATGTATCTCCTGTCGCATCGCCACCAGATGCAGAATTGGTTGCCAGATTAATTGTTACGCCTGCTGTAGATAAAGCATAACTCAAAACAGCCTTGTCAGCTTCACCGTCAATCGTGTCAGCACCTTCACCGCCTTCAATAATATCCCAGCCGGTACCGCCAAAAATCGTATCATTGCCGGCATCCCCATAAATCAGGTCCTGATCATCACCACCATCGATAATATCATTGCCGGCATCCCCAGAGATTAAATCAAACCCGGCACCGCCATTTATCGTGTCTCCCCCATCACCACCGGAAAGGATATCATGACCATTTTCACCGTTTATAGTGTCAACACCCTCAAGACCAAAGATTAAATCATTACCGTCGCCACCATTTATGGTATCGCTTCCTGCGCCACCTTCAAAATAATTAGCCAGTGCATCACCCGTCAGAGTGTCATTGTAATCACTCCCTATGATCCCTTCGATATTGGTATAGGTATCCCCCTGAGCATCGCCAAGACTACCAAAACCAGAGCCAAGATTAGCAATAACTCCGGATGGGGAAGCTGTATAAGCAACATAATCTTCACCTGCCCCTCCATCATAAACATCGGCACCACTAAACCCTTCGAACAAATTATCAGCTGAATTTCCTGTGATCGTATCATTATAATCGCTACCAAAGACCCCCTCAATAGTCGTATATCTGTCCCCGGTTGCATAACTACCGGACCCCTGACCGGTTGCAAGATTAACCGTTACGCCGCCCGGTGAATCGATATAGCCAACAAAATCAAAACCGGGCCCACCCACCAGCATATCAGCACCAGCACCACCGGATAGAACATCAACGCCAGCACCTCCTTGGAGTGTATCATTCCCACCTTGCCCAAATAAATAATCATTGCCCGACCCTGTTATAATTGTATCATCTCCACCTGCCCCTGACACAGTAAGGTCCGCAGTACTTGTGGATCTGTTAAAGACACTATCCAGATCATTATTTGCTAGAAAAGTATTGGTTGAAATCTCAGTAAAACCGGCAACCTGAGGCGTAGTAACCCCTCCGCCACCTGCGGGTGGAGCTGAGGTTGTAGGGCTTGCTCCTCCCCCGTCACATGCTGCAAGAGATAATAATGCAAGTCCGGAGCTACTAAATTTAACTGCCCGACTATTTATAACATAATTTTGATTGGTCTTTTTATTGAAATTATCTGCTGATTTAAGTTTGGAAAAATGCATCTTACCCCCCTGAATGAACATACAAGAACTAAAGTAAGGCTAAATTTTAAAATCCAAATTGGCAAGTCTTTTATTAATCTTTTGTTAACTAAACACTCAAATTCTATCGATTTTAATACAAAACTAGAATCCTATCTTTCCCTGAAGGCATTATCTTTTAATTTAAGAACAGGATTCATCAAATAGCGCATAATTGTTTTTTTACCATTCAGAATATCGACTTCAGCAACCATGCCCGGCAGGATCGGCAAATCACCTTCTGTGGACGGAAGACTGTTTTCCTTTGTGCGTACCTTGATCACATAAACATACTGCTCCTGATCATTAAGGATCGCACCCGCACTTATATTTTCAACATTGCCATCCAGTGAACCATATCGCGCATAATCATAGGCCGTAAGCTTAACCCGGGCCTGCTGGCCGGGCCGCAGAAACGCTATATCCGATGGTTTTACCTCTGCCTCCACCAGCAATGTATCATCAAGCGGGACCAGTTCTACAATTGGCATTCCACTGTCAACAATACCGCCGATGGTCGTGACCAGCACCTGATTGATGATCCCATCAGTCGGGGCAATGACATCGGTTCTATTTACTCTGTCGGATAGGGTCGGCATGCTGTCAAGCAACTGGTTGCGATCCGTCTGTGCCTCATTTAATTCGTTAAGAACACTGGCACGGAACTTTTGTTTTTCCGCTTCAATCTGCAAATTGGTTTCTTCAACAGATTTTTTGGCCTTTTCTATGCCCAGTTCTGCCTTACGGTGATCCCCTTCAGCTTCAATTTTTCTTTGTTCCGCCCGGATCAGCTCAAGCTGGGGTTCAATGCCGCGCTCAACAAGTGGCCTTAACGTTTCGACTTCTGTTGCGGCCAGTTCACTGGCGGATTTAGCACTGACCAGACTGACTTCTGCTTCAATCTGCGCTTGTTCTATTTGTCTTAAACGCGCTTCCAGGCTGCTGATGGTTGCATCAAATTCCGCTTTTCTCGCATTAAAAAGATTAATTTCCCTGGTAACCAGATTTTCATGATTGTTGGTCAGGTTCTCGTCAAAAACCGGCACGATGAATTCACTTTCTGCCATTAGCCGCGCAATCTTGGCTTCAAGGGATAAATATTCTTCTTCATTTCGGTTAAAGTCTGCATCAAATTGCGTACGGTCAAGCCGCACAAGAACATCGCCTGCCTTTACCTCATCCCCCTGACTGACCAGAATTTCCTTGATAATGCCCCCCTCAAGATTCTGGATAACCTGTATCTGTTTACTCGGTACAATCCGTCCCGGCGCTTTTGTTACTTCATCAAGTTCGGCAAAAGACGCCCATAATATAAAAAGAACAAAAAAGCCGAATATACTGAGCAGGAGGATATTGGCAGCAAATTTAGGCTTAATCATGCTTTCCCCCGTTTTGCCAGATTGGGATCGCTCCCTTTGGGTGTTAGCATTCTGATCACATCATCCTTGGGGCCATTGGCGACAACTTTACCCTTTTCAATAACGATGATGCGGTCAACAAGCTCCAGCATGGTTGGTCTGTGCGTGACCACCAGCAGGGTTTTTTCCTTAAGTTCTTCCTTTAGCCGGTAAATAAGCTTTTGTTCAGAGCCCGTGTCCATGGAGCTTGTCGGTTCATCCATCATCAGAATAGGTGATTTTCTGACCAGGGCCCGACATATGGCCAATGACTGCTTCTGCCCGCCTGAAAGACCATCGCCACGGTCACGCAGCTGCAGATCATACCCATTGGGCAGTCCACCCAGAAAGTCCTGTACACCGCTAATTTCTGCCGCATGCAATATATCGTCATCGCTGATCTGCGGGTCGCCCATTGTGATATTTTCCTTGATGCTGCCTGAAAAAAGAAAAACATCCTGTAAGACCATTGCCATATTTTTACGGAGATCTTCAGGAATGATCTGCCGAATATCCGTATCATCCAGGAGTACGGCCCCATCGTCAGGTTCATATAGCCCCGCAGCAATTCTAAGGATCGTGCTTTTTCCGGACCCTATTGTCCCTAATATTGCAACTTTCTCACCCGCTTCCACTTTGAAGGAAACATTTTCCAGAACCTTTCCTGTGGCTCCGGGATATTTAAAGCTTACATTCTGAAATTCAAGTTTACCTTTGATATTGTTCCGGCGGATAAAATCGCGCCCTTCAGCATCCTCACTGGGTTCCGCCATCAGATTATCAAGTGCATGATAAGCCGTCTTGGCATGGTTATAGCGTGTCAGCAGATTGGCAAGCTGACCGAGCGGGGCAAGACATCTCCCTGAAATAATGACACAGGCAATCAGCGCCCCCATCGACATTTCACCATCCATAATCCTGGCAAAACCAACAGCGACTATTCCAATTTGTGCAACCTGCTGCGCTGTTGCGGCGCTGTTGATAGCGATCTGGCTGAACATTCGGGATTTAAGACTGATACTTGAATGCTGGTCAACGGCCTTTTCCCAGCGATCATGAAATAACTTGTCGGACCCGAGACTTTTTAATGTTTCAAGTCCGGAAACCATCTCAACCAAAGTGCCCTGTTTGCTGTGCCCCTGTTGCATACCTTCACTGGAAAACCGCGACAGAAACGGCTGAATGAAAATGCCGATAAACAACACAATCGGAATGGCCAGCGCCGGAACGATAGCGACAGGACCACCGATGATGATAATTACTGTCAGGAATAACAGAATAAAAGGTATATCAACCAAAGTTGCCAATGAGGCCGAGGTACAGAAATCACGCAGGCTTTCAAATTCGCGGACAATATTGACCAACCGCCCGGTTGATCCTTTTTGTGAAGCCAGTTTTAATTTCATAATCCTGTCAAAAATACCTTTTGCCACTTTCAGATCAACTTTTTGCCCGGCTGAATCAATAAAATAGGCCCGAAGAAATTTAAGCAGGAAATCAAAACTGATCAGAATAATCATACCAATGCAAAGTGCGACCAGACTCTCCACCGCATTATTGGGAATGACACGGTCATAGACAGTCATAATAAAAATTGAACTGCCGAGCGAAAAGAAGTTAATCATAATCGCCGCAAGAATAATCTGCCCGTATGTCCACCAGTTCTGATGAAATGCTCCCCAAAACCAATGGTTTTTATTTAGCAATTCTGTGCCTGTTTTTTTATTTTCACTCATCGCCAACCTTATTAATAAGTATATTTAGAGCGGGCAGCAAAGTTCCCATTGCATCAAGTAACCTGAATTGTGCAATATCATAATCTATAACACCAGCAAGATGCTGTTCCTTTGCATTCTGATGCTCTTTCTCAGCCTCCAGAAGATTAAATAGACTTCCACCTGTCACTTCAAATTGCTCTCTGGTCTGATCGCGATTAATCCGGCTGGCCTCCATGGCTTTTTGCAGGCTGATAACCTGACGCGCCTGACTTTCCATACTCTGATAAGCCACTTTAATATTCCGGTTCACTTCCCGATTTATATTATCTTCGGAGTGGCGTGTTCGTTCATAGCTTTTAAGGGAACGGGATATCCGCGCTGAGCTGGCACCACCATTATAAAGGCTGTAATTGATCACCACGCGTCCGGTTACATCATAATCCGGATTTCCCCGTTCAAGATCATACTTTGTAGCTGCCAGCTCAACCGAAACACTTGGCAGTCTTTCAGCACGTATTGAATTCATATATTCTTTCGAAGAAAGTGACTGTGAAGAGGCCATGACCAGCATAGGATTATTTTGAAATCCAATTTCCAAGGCCTCATTTTCCGTAGTCGGGATATTTAGCACAAGTGCCGGTCTTTTCAGGTTTTCCGGTGCAAAATTATATACCTCAACATAATTACTAATCGCCTCTTCCAGATCCATCTGAACCCGTGATTGTTCAGTCTCGGCAATGGCAAGTCGCGACTCCATCAGTGTTACATCACGGTTTGGCCCTCGTCCGCTTTTGAAGCGCTCGTTGACCATATCCAGAATTTCCCGGTGCCTATCAACATTCTCCTGATGATAAGCCTTCCTCATTCTCTGCAGCAACACAGTATAATGTGTTTCTATTGCGGCCAGTGCCACTCCAGAGGCCTCCATGCTATATTCTTCATGGGCAGCAGAAAAAGCATATTTTGCACTGGCAATTTTACTTGAGGTACTACCTCCGTCATAAAGCAGCTGGCGCCCTGTCACGGTAACGTTGGCCGCCGTATCACGTAAGCTACGCTGCGTAATATTATCAAAGCGATCCTCAAAATTATCGGCAAGTCTGTGACGTCCTGTAAGCCCCACTTCCAAATGCGGGTAGAGGCCGGCTCTCGCTTCATCCTCCACATATCTTTGTTCATCGCGCTGGGCGATCGCCGCCGCTATTCTTGGATGCGTTGCGACAGCACTGGAAATATTTTCTTTAAATGTCTGTGAATAGGTCGGGTTACCATCAAAGGGTATTTCATCATTTTCATTATGTTCCTGCGCCTGAATTACCAATGGCATTATTAATGACAATAACAGAATAACCAGACGTAGCCCCCAATGTTTCTTATCCATAAATCTTCATACCCGAATTTATTTTTTCCATAATATACATAGGAAGTCCATATTATCAATGATGAATAAAAAATAGTGTCACATGTTTATTTCTACTCACCAAGCCTTATTACCTTTGGCCAATGACATAAATAAAGGAAAAAAATTAACATTATCATAATTGTAATTTTAATGTTATTATAATAACACTTTTTTCTTGATCCACAGTTACAAACCATATAGAATTTCTTCAGACTAAAAATTGGAGATTCTTATGGATATAAAAACAACCCTGGACAAACCTGCAGTTGAGCGGGACGTAAAAATGTCCTCTTACAAAAACATTAAGGGAAAAGGCGTAAAGAATGGTGCCGAATTTCTTGAAAGCCTCCGCGATGATCGCGTTGTTTTTTATAAAGGTGAACGTGTAAAAGATGTCACAACCCACCCGATATTTTCAAAAATGGCCCATAAAATTGCTGAAAGTTATGACAAACAGCATGAACCCGAATATCAGGATAAAATGAGCTTTATTGATGAAGATGGTGTTCGCTGCTCATATTCCTATGCTGTTCCGGATACAAAAGAAATTCTGGCCGCAAAAAGAACCAACACTGACGTTTGGGTCAATGATGCTATGGGAATGCTTGGCCGACTGCCCGATTTTGTAGCCGGAATGACAGTGGGGATGTATGACATCCGTCATGAACTGGCAAAACTCAATCCGGCATTTGGCCAGAATGCCGCTGATTACTTAAAATTTGCCCGTCAGAATGATTTGTGTCTTTCCCATGGACTACATGACCCCTGCATGGATAAATCATTGCGTCCGAGCCAGGACCCTGACCGCTGTGTGCGCGTTGTTAAGGAACGTGATGATGGCATTATCGTTCGCGGCGCACGTTTTAATACATTCGGCCTTTATTCCAACGAAATCATGATATGCCCGACTTATGGCTTTAAAGAAGACGAAAAAGAATTTGCCATCTGGTTTACTGTTCCCTGCGATGCGCCGGGATTAAGCCAAATTGCCCGTGAAGCCCATGGTGGCCGTAACCCGCTTGACCATCCTGCATCTGCCGTTTATGACGAAGTGGACAGCCTGATTATTTTTGATGATGTCTTTATCCCTTGGGAACGGATTTTCCTATATCGCGAACCACTAAAAGCCAACCAGCTTTTCAGGTCGAACGTCATGACCTGGGCCAGTTTTGCCGGTGGGTCCCTGACCATTCTCCGCCTGGAAATTCTTTGTGCCATTGCTGAAATGCTCGCCAAAACGTCTGGCGTTCTCAATCGCCCGGAAGTGATCGCCAAGCTCGGTGAAATGTGCACTTATATGGGGGCGATTAAATCAAGTTTTGAGCTATCCATGATTAAAGCAACCAAAACAGCGGCCGGGAATTATAAACCGGCGCTGGCACCGGAAAGGCGGTCTTTTACAACAATGGTTTCAGAGCGTTTCATCGAGCTGATTGAACATATTGGCACCAGTTCACTTATTTTCCTGCCGACAGCCGAGGACTGGAACAATCCGGAAATTAAAGAATATCTGGATGTCTATATGCGTGGTAAGGACAGTTCACCAATGGATCGTCATAAGCTTTGCAAATTTGCCTGGGATTTGAGCGGTGATGGATATGGTGCCCGGCAGCAAATGTATGAGCGCCTTCATTCGGGCGACCCGAATGTGATGGTTGCCAATGCCTGGCGCAATACGGACTTAAGCCACGCCCGCAGCCTGATTGCTGATTTCCTTGAGCTTGAAGGGGACTATTAATCATCCCCTCATTCTTACTAGTTTTTTAGGGGGCATCTGGCTGATTTTCCGGTATTGCCTCCTTAAACGCATTCATTTCCAGACATGCCTTGTTAATGCGCATAAGTGTCGGAAATCCCGACAGATCACAGTCAAATCTTTGTGCATTATAAATTTGCGGAATAAGGAAACAATCGGCAAAGCCCGGCTTGTCCCCATGGCAATAATTCCCGGTTGCCGGATCGGATGATAATTTATTTTCCAGCGCGGTAAATTCAACGGCCACCCAATGTCTGTACCACTTATTGATACTGTCCTGATCCTGTCCCATATCATTTTTCAGATATTGTAGCACGCGAAGGTTATTAAGCGGATGGATTTCACAGGCAATGGCATAGGCGATTGACTGTACCCGTGCTCTTTCATCCACATCAAGCGGCAATAGTCTGTTTTCCGCTTTTATATGATCCAGATATTCAATAATAGTCAGTGACTGGGTTATGACTTTTCCATCAACTTCAAGTGCAGGAATTAATCCTTGCGGATTTTTTGATAAAAATTCTGCCGTCTTATGTTCTTTATTGGCCAGAACATAATTTTTCTGCTGATAGTCTAACCCTTTTAAATTTAAGGCAATACGCACCCTGTAGGAAGCAGAGCTGCGCCACATACCATGTAAAATAATATCAGACAATTTTCGTCTCCAATTCTGTAAGGCCTTCTACACCGACACGGATGACATCACCGGCGACAACCGAGCCGACCCCTTCCGGGGTTCCGGTATATATCAGATCACCGGGTTCCAGTGTAAACAACCCTGACAGATTGGCAATCACTTCCGGCACTGACCAGATCAGCTTATTGACATTACTGTCCTGTTTTATGTCCCCATTGACCGAAAGCCATATCCGGGCATCCGCAATATGACCGACCTGATCAACCGTATGTATTTCCGAACACGGCGCCGAATTATCAAATCCTTTTCCCGTATCCCAGGGGCGCCCCTTTTCACGGGCATCAAGTTGAAGATCACGACGGGTCAGATCATTGCCCACCGCATAACCATAGACATAATCAAGAGCCTTTTCTGTTGAGACATTCACGCATTCCTTACCGATCGCCACAACAAGCTCGCCTTCATAATGAAGATTGCCTGTTTGCGGAGGATAGGGAACATCAACACCATTATCCACCAGCGCATCCGTCGGCTTCATGAAATAAAATGGCGGCTCACGGTCTGGGTCACGCCCCATTTCGCGGGCATGGGCCGCATAGTTTCGCCCTACGCAAAAAATGCGCCGCACAGGAAAACGATCACTGCTTCCATGAATTGCAACACTTGAAACGACGGGTGGTTCAAAGACATAACCCATTATATAACTCTCCTGATTTAATTATCTGTTTCCACGATCTTCGCGCCAAAGACCCAATGCTTTCTGAACCGGACGGTCCGAAAAACTGAATAACACACATTCACTATCCGCGATATGCTGATGGTGATGCCAACTGGGCACAACAAAAGTATCCTTTGGCCCCCATTCCAATGTTTTGTCACCTATTTTGGTTTTGCCGGTTCCTTCCACAACTGAATAAATGGTCGCATCGGTTGAACGGTAAGAGGACGTAATAAAGCCTTCCGGTAAAAGCTGCATATAAGCGCCTAGCGTCGGCATGGCCGATTTTCCATCAGAAGGATTAACATACATCAGTTTAAGACCGTGGCAGGGGTCCCAATCCTTTGTTTCCTTCATTTTATTCAATATCTGTTTCGTTCTTGAATAGGGATATTTGATAACCGGCGATGTCGGCATCTCGGCTTCATAATCCATTGGCAGCATGCCGCTGCCATAACGGGCCAGTGAATCACCGTCTGACTTAACATGCGGATGCTCATCCTCGGTATGATGTTCCATAAAGGATGTATCAAAAAACTGTACAATCGGAATATCAAGCCCATCCAGCCAGATCACAGGATCATCGCTCTCATTACCATGATCATGCCAGGTGCCGCTTGGGGTTAAAATAAGATCACCGACTTCCATATAGGCTTTTTCACCATTAACCGCCGTATAAGCCCCATTACCGCCTTCAAGCACAAAACGAAAGGCCGATTGCGAATGCTTATGCGCCGGCGCAATTTCCCCGGGCAGAACCAGCTGAATGCCGGCATAAAGGGACGTTGTTATTTTGCTCTCACCTGGAATGCCTGGATTTTCCAAAATAAGAACACGTCGTTCTGCTTCTTTCGCTGTGAGCAGTCCGCCCGCTTCCATCAGCACCGGGCGTATAGAACTATATTTCCATAAAGCGGCTTCACAGCGGCTTTTGGGTTCCGGCGTTACAAGAGTTGACAGCACATCCCAAAGCGGCCTGATATTATCCTTGGTAACTTTTTCACTAAAGCTTGATAATTTTTCGGATTTTGGTGTTTCTGCCATGAAATTTATCCCTTTGAAATCTCCGCCTGCAATCAATCCAGGTTAAATACCTTTATTGCATTTCCTGAATATATTGCCTGGCGGTCCTCGTCTGCAAGCCAATCGAACCCGTCAATATAGGGTTTTATATTATCAAAGGTTCTTCCGGTATCCGGATTATGGGTTGAGCCCACCCCGGGACATTCCGCCCCGAACAATAGCCGATCAGCGCCGATTTCCTTTATCAGCAGCTCAAGGGCGGCTTCAGAATAAAGTACTGTATCGAAATATAATTTACGCACTTTTTCCCTGAACCTAAGGCCCTTGCCGCGCATGGATGCTGAATCAAAACGGCCGATCTGATAAGGGATAGCCCCGCCACCGTGGGAGCAGATTATTTTAAGATCCGGAAAATCATCATAAACACTGGATTTAAGAAGGTGCTGAACCGCAATCGTTTCTTCATTAATGAAATGAAGTGAATATGGGGTCCTCTCCGAACGGGACCCGGCACTATGGATATGCGCGGGCACATCAAGTTCGCACAGTTTTTCATATAATGGGTACCAATATCGGTCCCCTAGTCCCGGCGCTTCCTGCCCGCCATTTTCATACGGGTCAGGGTTAAGCAGACACCCTTTAAAGCCAAGCTCATTCACACAGCGCTCAAGCTCAGGGAGGGAGGCTTCAATCGGCCTACCCGCAACCTGGGACAATCCTGCTACCCCGACGAAAATATCGGGAAAAAGCTGGGTTTGGCGATAGATGACATTATTTACTTCTTCATGAAGCCAGTCCACAATCCTGGCCGGGCTTTCCGAATGCATCATCTGAAACGGGCGCGGGGAAATGCATTGCTTGTCAATACTGTTTTCTTTTAAGTAGGGAAGATGACCATAAGGTCCCATATGCGGGGTATTAAGGGCTTCAATCATTTCATCATCTGATATAACGACTTTACCACGGCCATGAGAACCTCTATGAGCAAGTAAAGTCGCCTTATAAGCCCATAATTTTGCCGGCGCACTGACATGAGCATGACAATCAATTAACATCCCTGATCCTTCCTGATTAATGGAGAATATCCATTTTAATATCATTATATAAGTGTTATTGTAATAGCAGTAAAGAAAAGTTGAAGTCAAGCTTGTATTTTTATATTTACTGTTATTATAATAGTAGTTATAGTTGATTTAAATAAAGCGCGTGTATTATGATTTTAATATAGATATAATATGACGCATATGACCAGCAAAATAAGGATCACATTATGGACCGAAGAAAGTTTCTAGCAGCCGTTGGTGGGGCATCAGCTCTTGCCGCAATGTCTGCCTCTGAAAAAGCTGATGCACTTGAACTTGCAATGAGTGAAGAACTCGATCAAATTGTTGTAAAACCAGGCATTTGCACGACATATGGCCGGGAAGGTGAGGAAATAGTAAAAGGTGTAAAACGCGACAAGTATTTCATGATGGGTGATGATCCGCGACTTCCAAAAATGTCGGAAAAACCGACCCTGGTTGAATTTTACAAAAAACGTCTGGGGTCCGTTCAGCATATGTGTCAAAGCGCCCGACTCGCCCGCAAAAACGGCCTGCCTGAGAAAATTGTTCTTGCCTGTCTGCTTCATGATATTTCCGTTGGTGGCCTGATCAGAATGGATCATGGCTACTGGGGCTCGCAAATGGTTGCCCCTTATGTTGATGAGGAAATTGCCTGGGCCATCAAATATCATCAGGCATTAAGATTTTATCCGGACGAGGAAGTTGGTTATGCATATCCTGAAGCCTACATCCGTTATTTTGGTCCAGATTTTAAACCGGAGCCTTATATAGCAGAAGCCGCCGAATATGCCAGAAACCACAAATGGTATATGACAGCCCGCCAGATCACTATCAATGATATTTATTCATTTGACCCAAATGTCACAGCAGAAATTGATGATTTTGAAGATATTATCGGCAGACATTTCAAGCAGCCGGAAGAAGGGCTTGGATTTGATAACAGCCCGGTTGCCCATATGTGGCGGACAATGATTTATCCGAATAACTTCCTGTAGAATTCTGACCCGTGCGTGTCATAGAAACCTACTTCTCAGGAAATGACCGGCCAGCACTATTTTACTATGGCTGGATGGTGGTTCTTGCTTCATTCTTCTGCCATATGTTTATTTTTGGCATCCCGACCATGATGCTCCCTTTACTCTATGGACCTATGGAAGATCAGTTCAGTTGGACCCGTAGTGATGTAACCATTTTGGCCAGTGCAAAATTTATCTCTGGTGCCGTAGCCGCCTTTTTTATTGGTGAATTTATACAACGTTTTGGTACCCGGCTGACGACAATTATTACAAGTCTTATTGTTGGGCTGACCATGATATCCTTTATATTTATAACAAAACTATGGCATCTGGCATTGGTTGGCACATTTTTGGGAATAGGCTCAATAAGCCTGGTGATCACCGTAAAGGTAATCGTTTCCCGCTGGTTTCACGGGCGGATCGGACTGGCGCTTGGCTTTGCCCTGCTTGGGACTTCTGCCGCCGGCGCGACACTGCCTTTTGTGTTGGAACCTCTTCTTAATAGTTATGACTGGCGGACGGCAGTGGCCATATTAAGCGCCGGCATCTGGTTTTTTGCCCTGCCCTTTTTCCTGCTTATTGCCCGCGAAACACCCGAAGCACTCGGGCTTGAAACAGAAGGAATAAAAAATAAAAATATCACGAAGGACGAAAATTTACCGCCTGAATTCCTTGATTTCATTGGTACGGTAAAAGGAAAAACATTTATTATGATGAGCATTGGTGTTTTCCTGATCGGATTTGTTGATCAAAGTATGCTGCAGCATACTGTCGAATATATAGATAAGGACGCCGGGCTGGGCCGTAATCTGGCCCGCTGGACATTTAGCCTGATCATGACAATAAGCATTCTGGGTAAAGTGTGTTTTGGCTGGGCATTTGATAAATTCGCAATCAAAGGGGTTATGCTTTGCTATCTGACAATCGGTCTTGGGGTAATTCTTGCCTTTCCGGTTGCCGGAACAACAACCCTGATTGCCTTTGCCATTGCCCGCGGCATTTCCCATGGCGGAACAATTGTTGATGTACCCTATCTCTGTCGGCAGGCTTTTGGACCGGCAATATTGCCGCGGACTGTCGGCACCATGACCATGATTTTATCTGCGGGATTTGCAGCTGGTCCATATGTAGTTGGGGTCATGTATGAACGGTTCGGAAATTATGATAAAGCATTTTACTTGCTTATCCTGATGTCGTTGCTCGCCACACTTTCACTGGCATTTGTCCGTCCTTCTTACCGGATATGGCTTCAGGAAAAAGAAAACTCAGACTAACACAACTGTTAAAGGATCATAGGCATAAAGCCATTCATTACGTTCCTTGGCCACGTTTCTTTTGGCGAACCCTTTTTCAAATTCTTCCCTGTTGGACAAATGATAAAGATCCCCCATTTCCGTACTGCCTGTAACAATCCTGGCGGTGCGGTCAAGACGGTTTCTCTGAAACATATCAAGGGCCTCTGCCACATCGTCATTGGCATTTATTGAGCGCATTAATACGGCACCATCCTCGATCGCCATGACCGCACCGGATGCCATATAAGGCAACGTCGGGTGCGCTGCATCACCTATTATAACGGCACGCTCAGTACGCCAGTTATCAACAGGTTTACGATTATTCAGGGCCCAAAGGTAACACTGGTCCTTATCAACATTATCAATTATGGTTTGTATTTCCTTGTTCCAGCCAGCATAGTCCGCTTTTAAAGCATCCCATGATGCCTTCACCGTCCAGCTTTCCTCTTTCCAATTGCTATTTTCTACGCAACCAACAAAATTAAGCAATTTTCCTGAGCGCAGATAATAGACAACGGCATGTTTTTTGGGCCCGCACCAGATCGCGACAATTTTATCCATAAAATCTTCCGGCAGTTTTTGAACATCAACGGTCGCCCGCCAGGCCACCTGTCCTGTATAATCCGGCTCGGTCACGCCAACAATCTGATCACGGATAGCTGACTTGATTCCATCAGCCCCGATCAGAATATCCCCTTTTATCTCCCGGCCATCCGCGAGTTTTAGGGTCACACTGTCCTTATCTTCACGAAATCCCAAAGCAGTAGAGTTCAGGACCACCGCCTCAGGGTCAAGCTCAAGAACACGGTCCGCCAGAATTTTATGAATATCACTGCGATGAATATGATAATAGGGGGCTCCATGCTGTTTTTCATGCGCCTCTGCAAGCGGCAGTTTATGAAGCACCTCACCACTGTCAAAGAGCCTGAATTCAAATGATTTTGGCTTTACTGAGACTGCCTCCAGTTTTTTGGCGAGGCCAAGATGATGAAGGACTTTCACCGCCGGGGCGCTGGTTTGAATTCCGGCACCAATTTCACCAAGTTTGGGGGCCTGTTCATAAACGCGGACATGATATCCTTCCTGCAGCAGGCAGGCTGCCGCTGTCAGACCGCCGATACCGGCACCCGCAATGATAATTTTTGTCGATTTATCCATGCCTACTTACCCATGTCATCCAGCATATTTTCATAGTTTGATCCCATAACTGTTCCGACAGGCGTTCCTGAGCGCACCGCTTCTGTCATAAGCTTTTCTTTTGCCACTATGCGTTCGGCAATTTTGATCACCTCTTCCGCGCGTGCTTCGGGAATAAAAACCACAGCACTGCCATCGGCAATAACATAATCACCCGGACTGACGGAGACATCCCCCACTTTGATCGGCTGATTGAAACATTGTTCATAAACCCGTCCCCTTGCCGTCCGTGCCGTGTGACCACGTGCATAAACACTAAAACCCAGCCCGGCTGCCTCATCAATATCACGGGCGGGTCCTTCAACGATCACCCCTTCGATACCGTTATACTGAGCCGCATTGGAAAGAACACCGCCCCATCCGGCTGCATCAATCCCGGTACTTTGCTGAATAACAATAATATTACCCGCTTTTCCGCTTTCAATGGCACCCGAGCAAAGATGTCTGGCACTTCCCCCGTCAGGGGCTTTGCTACCAAGCTCAACAGTCAGGGCACGACCAACAATTTTATTTTTTGTTGTCTGGTTTGTAATGCCTGTTACTTCCCCCGGAAGCCCAAGACTATCCATCGCATCCGATACTGCACAACTGTCCATTTTTTTCAGGCGGTCCAGTAGATCATTGCTCATTTATCATTCCATTTCTATAATTTAGAGAAAAATATTGTCACTTGTTTAATGTTATTATAATAATACCTAATGAATATCCGCTGTCAAGCTTGGGAACAAAGAAATGCAGTTTGAATATACCCCCATTCCGACCAGAGCCGTCTTCGCTGAAAATGCCGCTTTAAAGCTGAAAGACGAAGTGGAAAGGCTTGGCTGCAGTCGGGTTATGATTGCCTGCTCCGCGGGGATGGTCAAGCGGATTAATCATATCATTGAAAGTCTGGAATCAGTGTGTGTGGCCCTTTATGACGGTGCAAAGCCCCATTGCCCGGAACATGTCGCCATGGAAGCGCTTGATCTTTATAACAAAAAAAACGCAGATTGCATTGTTGCCATAGGTGGCGGTTCAACGATTGGTATCGGCAAGGCCATTGCCCTTAGAACCGATGCTAAATTTATTGTTGTTGCTACCACCCCGTGCGGTTCGGAAAGCACACCAATTTATGGCATGCTGATCGGGAACCATAAAAAAACCGGCCGCGACTCTAAGGTTATTGCCAGAACCACTATTTATGATCCGATACTGACAACTGGGCTTAACGCCCACCTTACCGGCACGATCGGCATGAACAGCCTCGCCCATTGTGTGGAAGCACTTTATGCAAAGGATCAAAGTCCGGTTTCTGACCTCTATGCCATAGAAGGAATTGCTTCACTGACAAAAGGAATAAAAGGCAGTATTTTAAATCCTAATGACCTAAGCGCCCGGGCACAGGTGCTTTATGGTGGCATGCTGAGCGGCTATTGCGTTAATCTTGCCGGCATCGCCATTCATCATAAAATATGTCATGTGCTTGGTGGGCATCATGGCATTCCGCATGGGGAATCAAACAGTGTGATCCTGCCTTATGCTGTTGCCTATAATGAAACGTCATCTCCATCAGCAATGGAAAAAATAAAGACCGCCATGGGCACGAAAAGCGCATCGGGCGGTATATATGATTTCGCCCGTGATATTAATGTTCCGGGAAGTCTTAAAGATCTGGGAATGAGGGAAGAGCATCTTGATATCGCCGCCAAAGAAACAGTTGAAACCACGCCTTTTAACCCAAAGAAGGTGGATTTTGAATCCGTCAGGGCACTGTTGAAGCAGGCTTATGAAGGCAACCGTCCAATAGCTTTCTAAAAGAAATTAAAGATTATTCCGGTAAATAAGCTTTCGCAGCATTGATTTAAGAAGTTCAATATCCTGCTCGCTGTATCCATCAAGGACTTCTTTTTCAAATCGTTCTGCCCTTCTTTGAACATTATCAAGATGATCCCGGCCTTTGTCGGAAAGCACCAGTTTATCATTTTCTATTTTTTTAAGATGACCATTATCACAAAGCCAGTTTACCGACATCGCAACAGACGCCATATCAACGCGGATGGCATCACTTAGTTCCCGTACGGTCAGTTCAGGTGAGTGACTCAAATGAACCAGAATACGTGCATGGGCAACTGGAATTCCTTCATCAAGAAGCTCCTGATAAAACGGGTCGGAAATTTCCCAATAGCTTCTAAGCAGTAGCGGCACAATAAATTCATCATTGCTTGATCGCTCGTCCGCCGGCGGTTCTGCCATTTTGACACCCGGATGACGGGCTGCCACAGAATATTGGCCATTACTGTAAAGAAGCGGTTTTTTATCACAGGTATCAAAATGCTCAACCTCACCAATAAAAATAAGATGGTCACCCCCTTCATAGGTACCAACATTCTTACAGACAAGATGGGCAACTGTCCCTGCCAGCAGGGGCAAGCCAAACTCGCTGTCCACCAGTTCAACATCCTTAAATTTATCATCACAGGGGCGGGCAAAATTATTGGAAATATCCATCTGATCGGAAGCAAGGACATTGACAGCAAAATGACTGGCTTTTTTTAATGCGTCAAGATTGTTGGACCTTTTATCCAGGCTCCAGAGGATCATTGGCGGATCAAGACTTAAAGAACTGAAGGAATTTACAGTCAGGCCGATTTTTGTGCCATCAGGGGCAAGGGCGGTGATGACAGTAATCCCCGTTGCAAATTTTCCAAAACAATTACGAAGTACCCTGACATCAACATCACTATTCATATTTTATCCTCAAGTCTCAGGGAAACTTATAAATTTCCAGACTGCTTTCACCTGCCTTAAGACGTTTTCTGACGTCCTTTTCCTTATCTTCACGGGTTTTGGATGCCGCAATCACCTGCTCTAGCTTTGCTGCCGGTATAACAACCACACCATCCCGATCCCCTACGATAACATCACCGGCATTTATTTCAATATCACCGATCATAATCTTGTTGCCTATTGACCCACCCCGCATTTTTCCGGTGCCCAGAATATTAAGTCCGCGGGCAAAAATTGGAAAGTCTAATGCATCAATATCATCAGCATCACGGACACAGCCATCGAGCACCAGTCCCTTAATGCCCCTTTCCTGTGCTGCGCTGGTCAGGATATCCCCCCAATAACCGGCATCCCTCATCCCTTCAATACTGCCGACCAGAATATCGCCGGGCTTCGCCTGATAAATTGCTTCATGAAGATTAATATTGCTTCTTGCCAGACAATGAAGGGGAAAAACAGGACCACAAAGTTTCATATTTTTTGAAATCGGTTTTATATTGCCCGGCAAAGCACCGATCTGTCCCGCCGCTTCATGAATGGTTGCTGTACCATACGCCCCTAACGCTTGTATTAATTGATGGTCAGGACGCATGATTATTCTTCCCGGGTCTGAAGACTATGATATTTATTAAGCTCACGTGCCTCGTCAAGCCGCATCCCTTTTTGAAGGGCTGCTCTAATCTTTTCCTCTGCCGCTTCAATGGCTTCGGCGGCTGCAAGCACCCTTTCCTCATGCTCTTTGGGAATAACCACAACGCCGTCACTGTCACCGCGCATCAGGTCCCCCGGATGCACTTTTGCATTGCCAATATTTACAGGAACATTGGTTGCATCGACCTGTACACGGTCTTTTCCAGTGCGCATGGAATAGCTGCGGCTGTAAACCGGATAGCCAAGCTTCAGGCACATATGGACATCGCGGCAGGCTCCATCTATCACCGTTCCTGCAACGCCATTTTTATGGGCAAGATAGGTCAGAATATCACCCCATACTGTTGCATCCTCGCGACCCCCATTATCCAACACAACGACGCTACCCGGTTCAAGATCATCGATATAATCGCCAACCGTTCCCGGATTGACATCTGCCGGGCCATATAGAATTGTAAAAGCGCGTCCCGTCATTCTGAAATTATGATCGCGTGGTTTTATGCCAAGACACTGACCTTTGATCCCCAGTTTATCCAGAGCATCGCTGATTGTTGCCGTATCAAGTTTGGAAGCACGCTCTACTGCCTGATCCATTTATCACTCTCCAAATCTAAAAATTATCGCCAGTAGACGAAACCATTTGCGGTTCCTGTTCCAGCTTCTGACCGGTAACATGGAACATAATCAACCAGTTCACCATCCAGATCAGTATCAAATAAAATACCTGCGGCCGCAATCCAGTTTTTAAGCTCAGACGTTCCGGTTTGAAAATAACCCTCTTCCAATGAAATGAGTGTTTTTGCATCTCTTTCCCTGATCGCTTTAATGAACAGCTGGTCCAGATTCTCATCAATGACAAAATGGCTCATGCCGCCGGAACCGAATACTGCTACCTTTAAATCACTGTCCCAATTTCTAATGGCCTTGCCAATGGTTCGACCGAAATCAAAGCATCTTTTAGCACTCGGCTGATTTGGCGGGAAAAACGTATTGGTGATAACGGGAACGTTTGGCACCACATTATCCCTCATGACCTGACGGTAGATATATCCAAAAGCATGACCAACACCGGAGGACCAGTGGTTTTCATGGCGGGGAATTTTAGTCATCTGTGCCACATCAAACCCGTCTTTTGTTGACTGCTCAATGATCAGTCGGCTTAATTCCACCTGTCCCGGATATTCAGTATATTTTGCCGGATTATGGCCGCTTTCCGCTTCATGAATACCCGGTGCCATAAGGGGGATTTGCGCTTCATTTGCCGGTTCATTAAATAATGTTTCACCGCTGAATACTGTAAAGGCCGGGATTAATTCATCGGTAAAAATCTCTTTCTGATCATTGCCCATTATAACGGCAACATCCGGTTTTACCTCATCCCAGATATCCGCCATCCGGGTAATGGCCTGCTGACAGCGACCATGTCTTAAAGTACGCTCTTTTAAGGATGCCTGCTCACCCAAATTTTCATTTTTCCTGAGTTCTTTAAGCTCATCAAATGAATAATTGCCTAGACGAAACGGATGTGACGGGCGGTTCTGATCCGCCTTTACCCGCATCAGCCATTGTTCCGGTGTTGTTGACAAGGTGGGTCCGTGCGACGTCCACATTCCAAGTACGATTTCTGCCATGCTAAACTTTCCTGATAAAATAATGTTATTATAATAACAGTAAAATCGATAGAGTCAACGCATTCACGTTATAAAAGACGCCTCAGATAGTCCATAAACTGTTCCTGTTCCTCCGGGGATAGTGGTGCCAATGTTTCCTTATTTGCTTCGGCACCAAGCGGGATAACCATATCAACAATTTTCTGCCCTTCATCTGTCAGATCAAGTATATGGAGCCCAGGTCCCTCATCGACAAACTTGGACGTTATCATTCCTTTTTTTAATAGCCGGTCCACCAGGCCATGAACATTTCCCGGTTCCATACCAATGCGGCGGCCAAGTTTATTTTGTGATGTCGGTCCAAGTTTTCTTAAGGATGTCATTGCCGCAGTCTGCATCGGGCTTAACCCGGTTTCGGCAATTTTCTTTTGCATTCTGCCACGTGCTTTATGGAATACGCGCCTTAAAAGGTGTCCTACCTGATTTTCCAAACCTGATTTTTCAATATTTTTTTTCCGGGCCAATGCTTGTCTCGCTATATTATGATCAATACTGTATATGAATATGTTAATAATAACCGGGTATGATTGAAAGTTCAAAAAAAGAATGACCCAGCAAAGCCATAAAATATCAATATATGTTGATGCGGATGCCTGCCCGGTCAAGGAAGAAATTCTAAAAGTGGCCTATCGCCATAACACGCCTGTGTTTCTAGTCAGTAATCAGTGGATGAGAATTGATGCAGGTCCGCTCGTGCAAAAAATTGTCGTATCCGAAGGCGCTGACCAGGCTGATAACTGGATTGCCGAACATATCGGTAAAAATGATATCGTTGTTACGGCCGATATCCCCCTGGCAAAAAGATGCCTTGATGCCGGTGCCATTGCCATTGGACCAACGGGCAAACTCTTTTCAGCTGATAATATTGGCATGGCCGTTGCCATGCGGGAATTAAAAGCCCATTTGCGGGAAACAGGAGAAAGCAAAGGACATAACCCCAGCTTCACGAAAGCCGACAGGTCAAATTTCCTTCATGAACTGGATCGGCAGATTTGTCAGCTTTCAAAACAATCTTAAATCTCCGCTTGTCCATAAAGAATTGCTGGGATAATTTTAAAAAACACAAAATTCGGGGACTGTAGTGACTGCAACACAAAAAACAATCTTGGGAATAGATCTGGGCACGCAGAGCGTCAAGCTAATGGTCTATTGCCCTGACAGGAAGAAAATTCTGGCTGAAAAAACCCATCCTTTTGACATTATAGCCAAACCCGACGGCACGATGGAACAATTGGCCGAATGGTGGGTGAGCGGTATAAAGGATTGCATAAATGCAATTGATCCAGAGATCAAAAAAACGGTCGTTGCCATTGGTGTATCCGGGCAGCAACACGGGTTCGTACCACTGGATGGGGAAGGAAATGTTCTTTTTCCGGTAAAATTATGGTGTGACACGTCAACCAGTGAAGAATGTTATGAAATTATGGAGGCAATGGGCGGTGAGCAGGAATGTGTTCGGATCACCGGAAACTCTATAGCGGTTGGATATACGGCATCCAAAATTCTCTGGCTTAAAAAATTTCAGCCGGAAGCCTATGAAAAAATGGCCACTATTCTGCTGCCCCATGATTATATTAATTTTTATCTGACCGGAAAGCGGACCATGGAATGCGGGGATGCCTCCGGTACCGGACTGCTTGATGTAAGAAACAGACGCTGGAGCCGCGCCGTTCTTAAAGCCCTTGATCCGGACCGTGATTTAATGGACTGCCTGCCGCCACTCATTAAGGCGGATGATATTGTCGGAACACTCAATGAGGATATCGCCGCTCAACTTGGTTTAAATCCTGAAGTGGTGGTCAGCGCCGGCGGCGGAGATAATATGATGGCGGCGATTGGTACCGGCAATAGTGAACCCGGCAAACTGACCGCCAGTCTCGGTACATCCGGCACATTATTTGCCTATCATGACCAACCCGCCATTGATCCGGATGGGGAGCTAGCCGCCTTTTGTTCTTCAAACGGCGGTTGGCTGCCGCTTTTATGCACCATGAACTGCACAGTCGCCACAGAACAGATGCGGGACCTTCTTGAAGTGGATTTGCTGGAAATGGAAAAACTGGCGTCCTTTATCCCGCCGGGAGCGGATGGGGTCATTACAATACCCTTTTTTTATGGGGAAAGGACACCGGCCCTGCCCAAGGCCAAAGCATCCATATTTGGACTGACGCCGCAAAATACAACCAATGCCCATCTTATCCGTTCCGCCATGGAAGCGGGTATATTTAATCTTAAGGCAGGGCTTGACGCTTTCAAACGCTGCGGTATGGAATTTAAGGAAGTCACCCTGACTGGCGGCGGCAGCAAAAGTGCCTTATGGCGGCAGATTTGCGCTGACATTTTAAACCTGCCGGTCCGGATTCTCGAACAACAGGAAAATGCCGCATTCGGTGCTATTTTGCAGGCATATTGGGCCTATAGAAATTATACCGGCAACCCCATAACGCTTAATCAAATCATCAAGGATCACTTAAGCAAAAATAAAGGCAAGCACTGTACCCCGGATATTGAAAATGTCGCACAATATGAAAAAATCTATCAGGACTATCAATCATTTGTAAAACTGATTACCCTTCATTACGGAAAGTCATAAAAGCAGGAAACAAATAAAATGAGCAATATATTTATCGGCGATAAAGAATATTTCAAAGGCATTTCAAAAATCGGCTATGAAGGACCGACGTCAGATAATCCGCTCGCTTTTAAATTTTATGATGCAAATAAGAAAATCGGCGACAAAACCATGGCTGAACATTTACGCTTTGCTGTTTGTTACTGGCATACGTTCTGCGGGACAGGTGCGGACCCGTTTGGCCCCGGCACTCAGGTTTTTGAATGGGACGTTTCGCCCGATTCCCTGACCGCAGCCTGTCATAAACTGGATGCCGCTTTTGAGCTTTTTACCAAACTTGGGGTTCCCTATTACTGTTTTCACGATATTGACCTAGCCCCCGATGCCAGCAGTGTTCTTGAACGCGAAAAAACCTTAGCCATATGGTCTCGCTTGCCAAAGAACGGCAGCGTGAAACAGGAATGAAGCTGCTTTGGGGGACAGCCAATGTCTTCAGCAACCCGCGTTATATGAACGGCGCCTCAACCAATCCTGATTTTAAAGTTCTGACCCATGCCGCAGCGCAGGTAAAAGGCGCCATTGATGCCACCATAGAACTGGGCGGCGAAAATTATGTGTTCTGGGGCGGTCGCGAGGGGTATATGTGCCTGCAAAATACCGACACCAGACGCGAGCTCGAGCACCTTGCAACTTTTCTTACAACCGCCCGAGATTATGGACGCGCCAATGGCTTTAAGGGAACATTCCTGATTGAACCAAAACCGATGGAACCAACAAAGCACCAATATGATTTTGACGCTCAGACAGTTATCGGTTTCCTGCGCCATCATGGCCTTGATCAGGATTTCAAACTGAATATCGAAGCCAATCATGCCACCCTGGCCGGACATACTTTTGCGCATGATCTTCAGATGTGTGCCGATGCCGGACTGCTCGGCAGCATTGATGCCAATCGTGGTGATCCTCAAAATGGCTGGGATACGGACCAGTTCCCGGTCGATATGTATGACACGGTTCATGCGATGATGGTGGTTCTCGCATCCGGTGGCCTTGGCTCAGGAGGGCTCAATTTTGATGCCAAAACCCGCCGTGAAAGCACAGACATGGAGGATATCTTCATTGCCCATATCGGTGGCATGGACAGTTTCGCCCGCGGCCTTGAAATAGCGCACCGCATACTTAATGATAGCGCATTGCCAGCACACAAAGCAGCCCGTTATAAGAGCTATGACAGTGGCAAGGGGGCAGACTTCGAGGCCGGAAAATTATCGCTCTCAGACCTGCGTGATCTGGCCGTTGAATATGGTGAGCCGGAAAGAATAAGCTCCAAGCAGGAATGGTACGAAAATGTGATTAACCAGTATATGTTAAGCGCTAAATAGAGTACTTCAAGGCTCTAACCTGTCAATAAAACCCGGGTTGCATCGGCAACAACCTCATTTACATTTGGGGCTTTTTCATCCGTATGCGCATAATAAACAGCCAATACAACCGGCGCGCCATTTACGGGCCAGATAACACCTATATCATTGGTTACCCCATATGAACCGCTACCGGTTTTATCACCGACAACCCAGCCTTTTGGAACACCTGCGCGTATGCGGGTATCCCCCGTTGTATTTCCTTTAAGCCACTCCTGTAAGTGCTTTTGCTGTTTATTGGGAAGCCCGTCACCAAGTACCAGTTTTTGAATGGATTTTGCCATCGCTCCCGGTGTCGTCGTATCACGCGGATCACCCGGTATGGCGGAGTTGAGTTCAGTTTCCCAGCGGTCAAGCCGGAACACTTCATCACCAATTGAACGGGCAAATTGAGTGACGGCCTCCGGCCCGCCCAGATGTTTTATGAGAAGATTGGCCGCCGTATTATCACTATATTGCACCGCAGCGGCACAAAGCTCGGCAATGGTCATACCATCATCAAAATGCTTCTCGGTAATTGGAGAATAAGTCACTTTATCAGCTTCGCTATAGTTAACCCGCATATTTAGCATATCTGGATTTGATATGCTTTCCTGCAAAATTGCCGAAGCAAGCATGAGTTTGAAAGTGCTGCAAAAGGGAAAACGTTCATCGCCGCGATGATTTATTATACTGTTATCGCCGGTATTTATCATGGAAATGCCAAGTCTTCCGCCATATATTTTTTCAAGATCGCTGAGTTTTTTATGAATTTCCGTATTATTATCTTCCTGAGCACTGGCAATTAAAGACAGTCCAAATCCATAAAACGGCATCGTTAAACTGAATGCTAATAACGAGCGGCGCAGCGGCACATGTTTCATATTTTTCTCCAAATCAAAGTTATCAATCCATACCCTATAGAATTATATAATGATTGGGAAATTTTTATGGCACTGAATAATAATTTTATTTGCTGAATTTGGATCTTCAAAACAAAGTCAGTCAACAAAAGGCCAGTTTCTCATGGCTATATCAACGACTTTCATCAGCTCCTTCTTGCCGACACCACTTTTTGCCTGAACGGCAAGGCCGGAATTTAAAGTCATGATGTAACAGGCCAGACTTTTCGGGTCCACCTCAGGCGATAAGTCACCCTCTTTAATGGCTTGTGCGAAGCGTTCAGCCATCCATTTTGGCGGCGTTTGCCGCATTTCATCCATTCTTTTTTTGATATGATCTGAATCGGAGCTGGTAACAAGTGCCCCTAAAATCACCATACATCCATCAGGATGTTCCGGATTTGTAACAAGCTCGACTTCACCTTTTAAAATACTGTATGCCACTTCGCGGGCAGTCTTTTGTTTGAGCGAATCTATATAAATATGACCGCCTAAAAGGCTATATTTATCAAAAGCCGCCATAAACAGTTTTTCTTTGTTTCCAAAAGCAGAATAAAGACTTGGCACATTAATACCCATGGCTTCTGCCAATTTTGCGATAGAGACACCTTCGTACCCATGCTGCCAGAATAGCTTCATAGCTGTTTCAAGAGCGTCGTCCTTATCGAACTTTCTTGGCCTTCCTTTCGTCATATTACCTCTTTTGTAGTGATCATTACAAAAATGCTTGACAAACATTTAATGGCGCATTTATATAGTGATCGCTAAATAAATACAAGACATAAAAAAGGGTAAAATCATGGTGGAGTATATTGAGGCAACAAAAGAGGAATGGTTAAGGGCGAGAGAAGCGCATTTGATCGAAGAAAAGAAGCTGACCCGTGCCCTTGATGAGCTTGCGGAGAAGCGCCGCCGACTGCCATGGGTTAAAGTCACAAAGAATTATAATTTTGAAAGCAATGATGGTACATTGAGCCTTGGCGATCTTTTTGAAGGGCGTGATCAGCTTATTGTTTATCACCATATGTTAAAACCCGGTGATAAAAGTCCCTGTACAGGATGTGGGTTGGCGATGGATAATATGCCTAACCTTGCCCATATTAATGCCCGCAATACGACTTTTTGTGTTGTAGCCCGGGCACCAATCAATGAAATTGAAGCTTTCAAAAAAAGAATGGGTTGGAAGTTTCTCTGGGTTTCAACCATGGATGATTTCAATCCTGATTTTGATGTGCCGCAATATTTCGGACTTAATGTTTTTATACGTCATAAGGGTGAAATATTCAGGACCTATTTCACTAAGGGACGGGGCATGGATACACTTGGATCAACTTATGCCCTGCTTGATCTTACACCATATGGCCGGCAGGAAGACTGGCAAAATGTGCCAAAAGGAACACCGCAAACGCCCACATATGGTTGGTGTCGGCTCCATGATGAATATTAAAATTGATAATTAAAAAGGAAAAACAGGATGCTGAATTATATATTGATCGGACTGGCCGTTCTTATTGTCATTTTTCTGATAAAAATATTGTCAAAATCGACAGTTTTTAAAATTTCCCGCTCGAGGATCATAGAAGCTCCTGCCGACGTTATTTTTGAACAGATCAATAATTCCCGCAATTTTAATACCTGGAACCCTTGGATGCGCGCCGACCCTGAGGCAGAAATTACATATGAAGGGCCGGAATCCGGGGTGGGGGCAAGTTACAGCTGGAATGGCAAAAAGACCGGTATGGGCAGTGATACGATTGTAGAAAGCATCCCTCATGAAAAAGTGATGGTAAGACTGGAATTCATTAAACCATTTGCATCAACAAATAGGGCTGGTTTTACACTCACACCGGTGGGTAATGGCACAGAAGTAACCTGGAGCATGTGGTGGCAGCGAAATTTTCTTATGAAATTGATGCATACAGTTTTTAACGTCGAAAAAATGATGAATTCAAGCTTTGACAGCGGCCTTGAGAATTTAAACCAAATAATTATGAAACAAACACAAAATCAGGAAGGAAAATAACATGACCTATGTCGACGGGTTTGTTCTTGCCGTTAAAAAAGACCGGCTGGATGATTATAAAAAAATGGCTGAAATTGCTGGTAAAATCTGGCAGGAGCATGGTGCCATTTCCTATAGGGAATGTATTGGTGAAGATATGGAGGATAAAGGGTTCTGCCTGACTTTTCCGGCAGCATTTAATGTACCGGAAGACGAAATAGCCGTCTTTTCCTATATTGAATATAAGTCGCGCGAACACCGTGATGCAGTGAATGAAAAAGTCCACAATGATCCACGCCTAGCAGAAAGCTGTGACTTGGACAATATGCCTTTTGACTGTAAACGAATGGCCTATGGCGGATTTAAAACAATCGTTGAATTTTAGACTTTGATACTAATTTACCGGAAAGTGAAAATGTCGAAAATAACCCCATTCCTGTGGTTTGATCATCAGGCGGAAGACGCCGCGAACTTTTATCTGTCGATATTTAAAAATTCGAAAATCACTAACATTGCCCATTATGGAAAATCAGCAGAAGCAGTTACAGGCAAAAAGGCGGGAGAAGTTATGACCGTATCCTTTGAACTCGGCGGACAAAAATTTACTGCTCTCAATGGTGGTCCGCATTTCACCTTTTCACCGGCCATATCATTCATGATTGATTGTACTGATCAGGAAGAAGTCGACTATTATTGGGAAAAATTATCTGATGGTGGTGAACCTGGCCAGTGCGGCTGGCTCACCGACAAATTTGGTGTTTCATGGCAGGTTGTCCCGCGCATACTGGGTGATTTGATGAGCAGCGCCGACCCCAAAAAAGCTGAACAGGTGATGGCTGAAATGCTCAAAATGACCAAAATCGATATTGAAAAATTAAAAAACGCATAAAGGGTATTTAGTATGTCTCAAATGATTTTTATAAACCTTCCGGTAACCGATCTGAATAAATCCATGGATTTTTTTAAACAAATCGGCTATGGCTTTAACCCGCAATTTACCAATGAACACGGGGCCTGTATGATCGTCTCCGACACCATATTTGTGATGTTGCTGACACATGGGCATTATAAAAATTTCACAGACAAAGAAATTATCAATGCCCATCAGTCTTCAGAAGTGATGATTGCGCTCAACGCTGAGAATAAAGAAGCGGTAAATGAACTGGTGGATAAAGCGGTAAAAGCAGGTGGGCAGGAAATACGTGACCCGCAGGACTATGGGTTTATGTATCAGCGCAGCTTTGATGATCCGGACGGGCATACATGGGAAATTTTCTGGATGGATCCTGAGCATATTCAATAGTGGCTTAAAGATAGAAAAATAAAAATGGGTAATAGTAAGAATTATAAGATAGCCAATCCATCAAAAGTTGGTGAAAAGGAATTCATTGCATTAATGGCTGTGCTGATGTCAATCGTGGCCATTTCCATTGATGCAATGCTGCCTGCCCTTGGCATAATAGGAAATGATCTCAATGTTGAGCACGTAAACCAGCCTCAGCACATCATCAGTGTTATTTTCGCAGGTATGGCAATTGGTCAATTAATCAGTGGGCCGTTGTCGGACGCGATCGGCCGTAAAAAAATACTTTTTTACTGCATGATTTTTTATCTGTTGGGCAGTGTCATTTGCTTTAATGCACCCTCACTTGAAATAATGCTTGTTGGCCGTTTCATTCAGGGACTGGGTGCATCAGGACCGTATGTATCAACCATGTCCATTGTCCGTGATAAATATAGTGGTGCAGGAATGGCCAGAATTATGTCACTGGTCATGATGATTTTTATTATGACTCCGGCCCTTGCCCCAAGCCTTGGTCAAGGCATTTTATTTGCCGCATCGTGGCGATATATTTTTCTTTTCTATGTTTTTTATGCGGTCACGGTCCTCGCCTGGGTAACATTCCGGCTCGAAGAAACCCTTTCAGAAGAAAACCGAGTGCCTTATAAGGCCGTAAACCTCTATCACGGACTTTGTGCCGTCATCGGCAATAAGGCCACTGTCTGTTACACACTCGGCATGGGTTTAATGTTCAGCAGCATGATGGGTTATATCAATTCAAGCCGTCAGATATTTCAGGAAATATTTAATACAGGTGAAATGTTCGTGCTTTATTTCGGCGGCCTTGCGCTGACATTTGGTGTTGCCTCGCTTTTAAATTCAAACCTCGTCATGAAATATGGTATGCGCACTATCAGCAGACGGGCAATGACCGCAAATATGATTGCCTCTGCACTTTTCCTGATTTTGTTACTGAATATTGATATAAAGTTCTGGATGTTTCTTACTTTTGCCAGTTTCATGTTTTTTAATCTGGGCTTTATTTTCGGTAATTTAAATGCGCTCGCGATGGAACCGATGGGTCATATTGCCGGTATTGCCTCCGCGATCATCGGTTCGATTTCATTCATCATATCCATTATTGGCGGCACCATTATCGGGCAATATTATGACGGCTCTCTTCTTCCGGTCATAAGTGGTTTCCTTATTGCCTTTATGCTCACCTTGGTTCTATTTGTCATTGCAAATCGTTCGGTTGAAATCCCCTCGGAACAAAATTCATAGAAATGTTATTCAGATATGAAATCAACAAATTATTATAACACATTC
This sequence comes from Emcibacteraceae bacterium, assembly GCA_041396985.1. Taxonomy (NCBI): domain Bacteria; kingdom Pseudomonadati; phylum Pseudomonadota; class Alphaproteobacteria; order Emcibacterales; family Emcibacteraceae; species Emcibacteraceae bacterium. The sequence continues at coordinate 405,784 of JAWKXO010000003.1, read as the reverse complement.
ATCACTGTTTCGCCGGATTCTGATGCGACCGAGGGAACGGTTCCAGAAAAGGAAATAACGATAGCGGGTTTGCAGTATTCGTTGATCAATAGTGCTCCATACACATTAAACAGTGATGATATTTTGTTTAAGATACATACAGAAAAAAATAATCTTAAAAATGAGGACATAGACCTGAACAGAGATATATTTTTCTCAAAACCAAAGGCATGCCTGCGAACTTCACCACTGGTTAAAAAATTTGGCTGGGGGCTTCATTATGATGAAAACGGTATGATTGCCATTTATGGTGTGGAAACTGAAAAATATAAAAAAATGACCTGCAGGAAAGATTTAAAAATTATCCCCGGCATGCGCAGTAGAAAATAAATCCTATTTATCTTCCTTTTTCTTCTTTTGGTTATTTTCAGGAATATCATTCAACCCCATATATTCAAGATCAACTTCACCCATCAAACAGGGCGGCGAACTTAGCTTAATAGCACCATTTTCCTTTTTTTGACCTGTTTTATTCTCTTTGCCATTTTTGCTCATGTTCGGATCACATTAATTTCACGTGGAAAATTTGTTAGGCATTCTATATTTGTTTTACACACCCGTACTGTTTCCGACATTTCCATGCCCCAGCCGTCCATCCACATACCGATCATAATATGTATGCAGCAATCCGCATCAATGGGTCTGTCCTCTCCTTTTCTAAGGCTGATTGTATGCTCGCCCCAGTCAGGAGGAAAACCAATTCCTTGTGCATAGCCAATCCGGCTGTTTTTGGTAAGATTATATCGGGCAAGAATAGTATTCCATATTTCATAGACCTCATCCCCCGTTACACCTGCCTTTAAAAACGCGATAATGGCTTCAAGTCCTTCTTCCACTGCCTTTGACGTATCAATCAGTTTCTCTGGCGGATTATGCCCCAGATGCATCGTTCTTGCCAAAGCGCTTGTGTACCGTCTGCGGGCGCCGCCCAGTTCAATGGCAATGGTCTGGTTATTCTCAAACGGCTGATCGTTCCAGATCGGATGAGCAGTTGAAGTATTTTCCCCGGCCAGAATAAGCGGGCAAACCGCTGTTAGATCACCACCATATTCAGGACCGGGGGCAATTTGCGTTTTATAGATTTCTGCGACCACATCACATTGTCGAACCCCCGGCCTGATCATTTCATAGGCCACATTCATCGCCTTCTCGACAATCCGCGATGCTTGCCTCAGATAGGTAAGTTCAGCTTCGCTTTTCACCGTCCTTGCCCAATTGACCAGCAGATTGCAGTCAATGAATGTGGCATCAGACAGTTCCTTTTTTAAAAAATCAAAGGACATAACAGAAAAATAATAACTGTCGGATTCGTATCCGATCCGTGCTGACCCAAACCCAAAATCTTTCATTAAAGACCCGATAGCGATTGATGGATGAACACCGTCTTTCTGAATTAAATTTTCCGGGTAACTATAAACATTGTCAGCACTAAACCAACCTGAACGCTTAGCGCCAGAGGTATCGATTTCCCTACCGATCCAGACGGGTTCATCCTTATCCAGCAAGATTAGAACAAACTGCGGCACATAAAATGTCCAGTTCTCTATTCCCGTCAGCCAGTATATATTCCCTGGATCAGAAACCATCAGCACATCGACATCACGCTCTTCCATTCGGTTCTGAACCGTTTTAATTCGCGCTTTAAATTCTTCTACTGAAAATGGCAGGGTCATGCTGATTGCTCTAAATTGTATAAATTCATTAACGGATTATATTTTTTATCTTATTCTTATTAAGACTAAAGCAAAGAGGTCAGTTCATCCAATGATTTTAATTTTGAAATATCTTTGCCCGCTTCCAAAATCTTCTTTTGCTGCACTTCTGAAAAATGGGGTGTGGTGAGCGCTATAAATTTTTCCTCTATCTCCTGCCATGACATTGGTCGCTGCATGGATCCTACCGGATAATCAATTCGCAAATCAAATGATGCATCTTTTGTCAAGATTTCAACATGGGCCGGGAAACCGCCGGTACGTACATGAAAATCGGTAAGAGCAGGATCTGCAATAATTTCTATGACATCCATAAAATCCAGTACGTCTTTATCAAAAATTGCCGGTTCCTCAAAATCTTCAAGTGAAGATTGCTCCCCCCTGATAGCGGCAGAAGCAACCGCATAAGGAAGACTGAAACGGGCCGCCATATGATTGGAAATTGATCTGGTGGAGAGTGTTTTGGCACTGTCCGCTTTTACCCTTACTATTATTTTTCTGATGTCATTAATCTGTATATTATGATTTTTTTTCAAATTAATGGTTGCTTCCATCGCGCTATGGACACCGTAACAGGCCGCAAATTTCTTTAGGGAAATAAGTCCTATATTCGGGGTTCCTTTTTCCGGCACAATAAGCGGCTGCCCGTCACCATGACCATGGCTGGCAACAATACCCATTTCACCGGTGGCGACCCGGTCACTTGCGGTCATCCCACGTGCTGCAAGATCAGCAGCATTTACTGCAAGCTGGGCCGCCTGCCCGTTGACCCAGTCCTTGTCCATGCCGAAAGACCCGTTGGATGCGGAAAGTGAGGGCATCAATCCGTTGGGGGAACAGGCACCGGCAATGCCCATGGCATTCAGCATTCCCGTCGCATCAAGATCAAGCAATTTGGCGCAGGCGACAGCGGCACCAAGTGGCGCCGCAATGCTTGTGGTCCTAAAACCGCGTCCCTCGCTTCTGTGACGGCGCCCAACAGAACGAAGTATGGCAATAGATGCTTCAATCCCTGCTGCGACGGCGGTAATCAGATCAGCACCGCTTCGCCCTTCTCTCTCAGCGATGGCAAAAGCCGCTGGAATAATTGTTACACCCAGATGGCCATTATTACGTGGATCAACCACAACATCCTGAAAATCAAGAACTTCGGTCCATGTGCCGTTGCACAGGGCCGCCAGATCAGCGGTTAGCGTCCCCCGCCCGGACCAGAGGCGGACTTGTCCTGAGTTCTGATACGTTTCCAGAATAAAATTTTCGTTAATGAGCCCTGATTTATGGCCTTTATTATAGGCACCAATTGAAATGGCAACCGCATCAAAAATCAAATGCGATAAATGCTGCCGCGCAACTTTGTCCATATCATCAAAGGACAGTTCACAGGCATATTTAGCCAGATGATATTCAGGGGAATGACTGATTTTGTCTGTATGACTCATCTTACCCATTTCCCATGCGTTTTAAAAATGAACGTAGTTTCTCACTTTTCGGATTTTTGAAGAAATCCTTTGCCGGTCCTTCTTCAACAATGACACCCTGATCAATGAATATGGCCCGATCCGCCGTATCTCGGGCGAAGTTTAATTCATGGGTCGCCAGGATCATGGTATGACCTTTTTGGGCCAGTGCCCGCATGACGTCAATCACTTCACCCACCCGTTCGGGATCAAGGGCAGACGTTGGCTCATCAAACAGCATGACATCAGGCTCCATCGCCAGCATACGGGCAATGGCGACACGCTGCTGTTGTCCTCCTGACAGGGTTGACGGATATTCATCCTTCCAGTCTGTCAGCCCCACTTCTTCAAGTCTTACAAGGGCTATTTTCTCCGCCTGATCTTTTGTCAGTTTTTTCACGACCAGGAGAGCATCAGTAATATTGCCCAGAACAGTTCGGTGCGGCCATAAATTAAATTGCTGAAACACAAAACCGATATGGCTTCTTTGTTTTGCTAGGGTGCCTGTACTTGCTTCTTTCAATTTTCCGTCTTTAGATTTTTCAAACCCGATCGGATCACCGTAAATCAGTATTTCGCCACGGTCCTGAATTGTCAGCTGATTGATACAGCGCAGCAGCGTCGATTTTCCGGAACCTGACGCCCCCAACATACAGATCACTTCACCGGGTTTGACACGAAGATTAATGCCTTTCAGCACTTCCAAAGAACCAAATGATTTATGAAGGTCGGTAATTTCCACCGCGAGTTTATTTTCTGTGTTTTTTGCAAGCGAGGACATGGTTAAATATCCCCCTGCGGTTTAAGACTGAAGGCAGCACGGCTAATATATCTGAATTTTTCCCAAAATGAGTTATCGCTTCGCCGTACCCAGGCAAATTTCCATTCAAGATACATCATAAACAGAGATGTTGTGTAAGCCATAATCAGATAAATAACCGCCACTACAGTAAAAACCTCAATGGGCCGGAAGAAATTGGCAATGATGATCTGCCCCTGATACATCAGTTCGGCCATGCCAAGCACTGAACAAAGTGATGAAAGCTTGATAGCCGAGACAAATACATTGCCGATCGCCGGGATCATGCGGTAAGCGGCCTGCGGCACAACCACTCTACGGGTAATCTGAGCAGGTCGAAAGCCGAGCGCCGCAGCGGCTTCAATATGTCCCTTATCAACCCCCTGAATGCCGGCACGGAATACTTCCGAAAGATAGGCACCCACATTAAGCGCCATAGCGATAACAAGTGATGTCAGTTCCCCCAGCTGAAACCCGGTCACAATTGGCAGACAATAATAGATCCAGACAATCTGTATAAGCCCGGGGGTACCCCTGAATACTTCCACATAAATAATAAACGGGACGGCATAGACCCGTTTCACCCTTAGACGGATTATGGCAACAAACAGTCCGATAACCGTGCCCAGAACCATGGTCAGAAGTGAGAGAACTATTGTCGTCTGAACCCCTTCCAGAAGAAGCGGTAAATTGTTCCATACAATATCAAAACGAAATTCAAATTCCATATTCTATAGCTTTTTATCCTGGGTTTCTTACATTATCAGCGTGGTAAATCGCCAATCAGACGGGTTGGCGCGACAATAGAACCTGCGACCAAATCGGGATAAATTTCTGCCTGTTTGACCAGAAACTGGGTTTCGATAAGTGTGTCTGCAAATGTATCCATGACGTGAAGCAGATTATGCTGGCATTGCGGTACTACAAAACCGGCCCCAACCGATCTTGGCGATTCAGGTAAGACTACTACTTCTGCCCAGTCCGGATTTGCACGGGCAATCTGCTGCGTTTCAATTGATCCGGCCCCCATGGCAATTGCACGACCACTGGCCACTTCCTGTTCTGGAAGAGCCGGTGGCGCAACCGATTTAATTCGGGCATTTTTAAAAAAATCTTTTTCATTTTCGGTATAGGTAATATGGGCCGCGCTTCCAAGACGGACAACAACCGTGGCACCCGGTTTATCAAGGTCAGCCAGTTTTTTAATATTTTTATCTTTTCGGACAAGAAAAGTTTGCGAACCAATTACCACAGGTTTGGTAAACCAGACCGAAACCGCCCGGTTTGGCCTTCGGGCGACATTGGAAATAACAACATCATATTTACCGGATTGAAGCCCGGCAATGAATGTATCCCATTTTGCCTCCACCCATTCCACTTCGACTTTCAGGAGTTCTTGCCCGAGCATATTACCGGCATTGACAAAGGCACCTTCAAGTTCGCCTTTTTCATTACGGTACTGAAATGGTTTTGAATTAATCCAGCCAATTCGAATTTTCCCCCGTTTCATAATTTCTTCAAGCAGATCCGGTGCATTGCCACAGCTTGCAGCTTGTGCTGTAGCAAAAGATGAAATGCTCAAGATAACAATTAAGGCCGTTAGTATACCCTCGCGGAAACTCATATGGCAAAATCCTCCATAATATTTTATTTAACTGTAGTTTATTTAGCTTAACCTTACAGTATTTTGTGAATGGGTCTCAAGCTCCAATATAATTGGCCCAAATGCAAGAAATTTATTGATTTTGTGAAATGTTGAATGAGTCCTATTTGGATCAATTTTTGTCCATTTTACAACCAATAAGAGTCACATAAATACAACAGAGTCACTTTTCAGCAACGAACGCATCAAAAAACCGTTACATTTATGCAACAAATTGACAAAAAACAACGACCTTCACCCATTACGGCAAAGGTCGTTATTCATTTTAGTAAATTTATTTCTGATTAAGAGAATAGGACAAAATTTTATAGCAAAGCTTGGCAGCCAGGAAATCTGATGCATGCAGATTTTCCATCGGGGCCAGTTCAACTACATCCGCCCCAACAATATTGCTTTCTTTTGCCACTGCCTTGATAATTGGAATGACATCATCCCAGAAGAGGCCACCCGGCTCAGGCGTTCCTGTCGCTGGCATGACCGAACTGTCAAAGCCATCAAGGTCAAAAGTCAGATATACATTTTTCCCTTTAAAGTGAGAAATAATTTCATCAAAGTTCCAGGCCGACTTATCCTTGGCCCAGTAAATCTTAACCCTGTGGCCATTGGCTTCAAGGAATGGGATTTCCCCCGCTGAAATATTACGGATGCCAAAAGAATAAAGTTTTACATTATCAAAATCCATTACCCTTCTGAGAGCGGCTGCATGTGAATAATGCTCACCTTCATAACCATCGCGCAAATCAGCATGGGCATCAAAATGCAGGACAACCAGCTCATCATATTTTTTGACAAATGGCCTGATTGATCCTGCCGTCAGTGAATGTTCCCCGCCCAGTACAAGGGGAAATTTTCCATCTTCCAGAACTGACCTGACGATTTCTTCCAACCTGTCCAGTTCAGATGGTATGTCCTTTTTATTATCGGCAGCGCACTCAAGCGTAACAACACCATAATTTTTGTAAGGCTCACACCAGAGATCCTCATCAAAAAGCTCAACCTGATGGCTCGCTTTCAATATAGCGGCCGGCCCATTTTCTGTCCCGCCGCCATAGGAAACGGACGCTTCCAGCCCAAAGGGAATGATGACCGCTTTTGCCTGTTCATAGGATACGGCATCCTCTTCTTCCAAGCCAAGAAAGGCATCTTCAGATGCAAGGATTTTATAATCAGCCATTCTGATTACCCCTGAAACAGTTTTGTATATTCTTTTTTGCTGCGTTTTTTCCAGCCACCCCGGTGGTAGGCATCACTGGCAATAAGCGGTACAACACTTGATGCTTCGGCGAAAACCATCTGTTCCCAGGCTAGATCAACTTTACCCCAGCTGTTGGCTTCTTTTAAGGTCGAAGATGAACAGGCGCCATCACGAACATCGGCCACTGTGATCTGCACCGCATATCTGTGCATCTCAGCTTCAATACCAAGAATTTCAGCACAAACGACTGTATCCTGAACAAAGTTTTTCGGCACACCGCCACCAACCATGAATAGTCCGGTGGAACCGGCTTTGATTTTAAGGTCGGTCAGTTCACGGAAATCACGAACACTATCAATTGACAGATGACTGTCAGGATTTTCGACCTGATGCTTCACCAGCCCAAACCCGGCCGAGCAATCAGAAAAGGCCGGCACAAAAATAGGAACATTATGATCAAAACAGCATTCGATCAGTGAATTCTTTTTCTTGGCATTGGTTTTCAGCCAACGGCCCATTTCATAGATAAATTCGCGTGATGAATAGACCCGCGGCTCAAGGCTATCGGCGATATCTTTAATGACCTGATCGCAAATCTGAAGCTCATCTTCATCAATATAGGTATCATAGATACGGTCAATTGCCAGCTCACGCAGCATATTATCATCTGCAATCTGGTCCCCCTGATAATGTTTAAAACCGAGAGCTTCAAAAAAGTCCATATCAACAATGCTTGCCCCTGTGGCAACAATTGCATCAACCATACCCAGCTCTACCATATCCCGATATACATCAAGACAGCCACCCGCAGATGTTGACCCGGCAAGTGTTAAAATTACACTGCAGTCAGGATCTTCAATAGCCATATTAAATATACGTGCCGCACGGGCCAGATCACGACTGGTAAAAGACATTTTTTCCATCTGATCAATGATCGGGCGGGCATCAAAACTTTTAATATCAATATGTTCGACAACAGAGTTTAATATTTCTGACTTATCGGGTATGTTTCTGATTGTCATACTATAAATTCCTTATTCTACGTATTATTTTCAACAAATTTTAAATGGGCCGGAAAACCTGGCACAGTGATTGTGATATCGGATTGGAAACCATTAAAATGTGTTGCCATGGCCTGTCCGTAAGCACCAAGATTGGCCACTTCGATCCAGTCACCTTCTTTAATATTTGCAGGCAGGTGGAACGGTCCGACCATTGTGTCAATTGAATCACAGGTTGGACCAAAAAAACGGTATTCCGCTATGGTTTCGTGTTTTTTATTCATTCCGATTCGTGATGTAGGATAACGCCATTCCGGAGTTCCTGCATCAAAAAAAGACCCATAAACGCCTTCATTAAGATAAAGATCATTACCGCGACGCAGCTCAACGCGCGCAAGAGTAGACCCACCTTCAGCAACCAAAGCGCGCCCCGGCTCACCCACAAGCTCAAGATGATCAAGTCCAAATTCAGCCATTGCCTCTTCGATCTGGTTGAAATAATTTGAAAGCGGCGCAGACGGCATTCCCGGATATGCCACAGGAAAACCACCACCGACATCGATAAATTCAACAGGCACACCTGCATTATCAATAATCGATTTTGTTACACCCAATGCTTTTCTATAGGCAGCGGAATCCATCGTCTGGGAACCTACATGGAAAGTAATCCCCAAACGGCTTGAATATAAAGCAGCCTGTTTCAGCAAATTCACCGCGGAAGCAGCACTGGCGCCGAACTTTCCGGAAAGATCATAAGCGGCACTCTGATTTTCAAGCAGAATACGGATATGAATGACAAGATCAGTTGCTTCATTCGTTTCTTCGATGATTTTATGAAGCTCGTCCATTGAATCAACAGCATAATGACGAAGGCCCATTGCATAGCTGTCACGAATGGCTTTGCGTGATTTCACCGGATGCATGAAATACATTTTTGCTTCTGGCAATAACCCGGCCACAAGATTTACTTCATTAATTGAAGCAACATCAAAATGACGGATACCGGCATCCCAAAGACATTTGAGAACTGTTACATTCGGATTTGCTTTCACAGCAAACATTACCCGTCCCGGGAAATTATTTATAAAATATTCTGCCCGAGTCTTTATGACTTCAGGGTAAATCACATAAATGGGTACTTCACTTTTCAGTGACGCAACGGCCTCCGGCAGACTTAAAAAATCAAATTTGCCATCAGTTACCAAATCTCTTTTTTCTTCAGTATAATACTGACTATATTCAAGTGTTTTCATGGTATTTCTCCAAACCAAAAAACATCAAACACAATCCCCGAGAGGATGACCCAATTTTTTCAGCTTAAATACCAACCATACAGGCACTTAAGCTGTGATTTAGAGATTTCTGGATAAATTATCGGACGCTAAATGAATTACCATCTAGTATTTGACCGCCTTTGCTCTGAGCAAAAAGTCATATGAACATTTTTTCATACGAATAACCTCCGTAATCTCCCTGATTAACAAAAATGACAAAATTGTCATACTTAATTAATAAAGGACATATACGTCGTTACCCGTACTGGCGAGCCTCAGGAGACACCGTCGTGGCACGTGCGTCAATTGTCTGAAAATGTGCATACTTTTATTTTTATGGTTTGTCAAAAAAAAAGTTCAAAAAGCCGAAAAAAAAATTCAAATTAGCTTATTTCCTACAGTAAGTTAGCTAAAAACCGCCATCCTGAAAAAAAATCAGCTTTTTCAAACAAAATTATTGAGCCAAAACGACTCCGTTTTCTTGCGCATATTTGTCCCATTCACCAACCATTTCAGCCAGTTTGACTTTATCCTCATGACTTAAATCATGAGTCTCACCCGGATCATTTTTGATATTGAAAAGCTCCCACTCACCTGTACCGTACTTTCCGGAGATTTTAATTATTTTCCAGTCACCTTTACGAACAGCCATGCGGTTACCCAGCTCCCAGGACATCACATCATCGTCATTATGTATTGTCTTTGCGTCACCATACAAATAGGGAAGAATTGATTTACCGATATATGGGTATACCTTACGGCCTTTATAGTCTGTTCCGGGAAGATCTGCATTTGCCAAATCCAGAAATGTCACAGGAAGATCAAGCACCGTTAGGAAATGATCATCAAACTCCCCTTTAAGATGCTTTATTTTATCACCGAAATTTATAATTCCCGGTACTTTAATTCCGCCCTCGGTGATAAAGCCCTTGAACATGCGAGATGGGGCAGACCCCGCCTGTGCCCAGTGAGGACCATAATATACGTATGAGCCTTTTTTACCCATATTTTCATATGAATTATCAAAATTGGCCTCGATCCATTCTTTGGGAAACGCCCTTGCCATTCCCGGTCCAAACCCGGCAGCCCCATTATCAGACATAAAAATCACAATCGTATTTTCCCGCTGTCCGATTTTATCCAGATAATCAAGCATGCGGCCGATATGATAATCCATATTATCAATCATAGCCGCATAAATTTCCATTTGGCGGGCTTTTACTTTTTTCTGCTCTTCACTTAAATTATTCCAGTTTTCGGAATCGGGATATGCATGAACCGGCGGCTTAAGTCCTGGATTTATTAGTCCAATAGCCTCCATGGATTTCATACGCTTCTCAGTCAGAACATTATATCCTTCATCATATTGACCTTTATATTTGTCGATATAATCTTCCGGAGCCTGAAGCGGCCAATGCGGGGCGGTATAGGCAAGATAGGCAAAAAATGGTTTTCCGTCATTTTTTGACTGATCAATATAATCAATCATTTTATCAGTATAAAACTGGCTCGAAAATTGATGCTCCGGCCAGGGTACTCTTTTTCCATCTTCACGGAACCATGATGTATCCTGATCAATAGTTAAGGGTGCATCATCAAAATGGCCTGAGCCTCCCTGCAAAAGAGCAAATGATTTTTCAAATCCTCTGACCTTTGGTGATTGGTCCTCCTCATAGCCAAGATGCCATTTCCCGGTCATATAGGTATGATACCCCGCATCTTGCAAAAGTGTGGATACGGTCACGACATCATTATTCAGATAGCCTTCATAACCCGGTTTACCCAATTGGTTGGGCGCCTGATCATTAAACATGGTTCCCATACCGCCTCTGTGGCTGTCAGCCCCGCCGATCAACATGGTTCTGGTTGGTGAGCAGGCTGCTGCCGCATACATATTGCTCATTTTAATGCCACCGGCAGCAAGGGTATCAAGATTTGGTGTTGAAATTTCGCCCCCAAAAGGGGCGATGTCCGAATATCCAAGATCATCCGCAACAATCAGAAGTATATTTGGCCGCGCTTCATTGCTCATTTTTTTGGGTGAAGCACTATTTTCTGCTTGCCCGCAGGCTGTCAGGATCACCGCCATAACGAAAAAAATAATGACTTTATACATTGGATATTCCTTCCCGTTCTCCCATTTTTCGATAATATGAGATGTTTTTTTATAAAATGCAATGAAGCATTGATATCGGCAAATATTCTCGCTAGTCTTCATTTTATCTTATAAATAAAATATTCACATAATAGGGTTTTCGTCATGAGTGATACTACCGTTCAAAAAGTCACATGGTCTTCACGGACAACATTTCTTATGGCAGCAATCGGATGCGCCGTCGGACTGGGCAATCTCTGGCGTTTTCCCTATATTGCCGGGCAGAATGGCGGCGGTGCATTTATTATCGTCTATGTCGGCTTTGTATTTCTGCTGGGTGTCCCCCTAATCATGTCGGAACTGGCCATTGGCCGTGCTGGGAAATTAAATGCGGTCGGCACAATGGAAAAATTAATTCGTATGGGCCACCATCCCTTCTGGAAATCAATTGGCTGGATCAGCATTCTGGTCCCGGTTTGCGGGCTTTCCTATTATAGCGTCGTGGCTGGCTGGTCGATCGATTATATATACAAAGCGGCTGCAGGTCAGTTTATAGGTGTGGATGCCGCCGCTTCGGGTGCCATTTTTGCCGAAGCACAGGCAAACTGGCCGGCCCTTGTTGCCTGGTTCAGCATTTTTCTTTTCATAACCGTTGCAATCATTTCGCTGGGTGTAAAAGAAGGGCTTGAAAAAGCCGTCAAATTTATGTTGCCGGCATTATTTATAATCCTTATTTTTCTGGCGGCTTATGCAATGATCACAGGGGACTCTGCAAAAGCAGTGGACTTTCTTCTAAATCCCGATTTTTCAAAACTTACCCCAAGGGCAATCCTTGAGGCATTGGGACAAGCTCTTTTCTCCCTCGCCATTGGTGTTGGCGGGCTTATTACCTATGGTGCCTATCTTCCCGATGATGTCTCACTGCCAAAATCCGCCGGCATTATCGCCATTGCTGATACCATTGTGGCCCTGCTTGCCGGGTTTGCAATTTTTCCAATTGTGTTTGAATATGGTCTGACACCGGGTGAAGGCCCCGGCCTCATTTTTGCCACCCTGCCGATTGCCTTTGGCCAGATGCCGGGTGGATTAATTTTCGGTACATTATTTTTTACCCTATTGTCCTTTGCCGCCCTGACATCAACCATAGGAATGCTTGAGCCGATTGTTGCCTGGTTTGTTGATAATGGTATGTCGCGTATAAAAATGGCCTGGGCAACCGGTTTGGTCGCCTGGTCTGTTGGCATGTTTATGGTTCTGTCCTTTAATGTGCTGGCGGATTTAAAACCCCTTGACTTTATTCCTCTTTACGAAGGTAAAAACCTGTTCGGCATCATGGATTATACCGTTGCCAACGTGCTCTTACCGATAAATGCCCTGCTGATTGGTTTATTTGCCGGATGGGCAATGAAAGTGGAAATGGTTCAAACCCAACTTGGGTTTAAATACGGTAGCCGTGATTACAGGCTATGGCATTTCAGCACCAAATATGTCGCAACGATCGCCATTACGCTGGTTGTCTATTCGACAATGTTCGGGAACCCATTTTAATAACGGCTAAGTGAATAAGGCTTCGGATCAATTGAAAGGCGTCTTGTTGCAATAATATCAGCAAGCATCTTTGCCGACCCTGCGGCCATGGTCCAGCCAAGCGGTCCGTGGCCGGCATTAATATACAGATTTTCTATTTCCGTCTGACCGATAAAGGGCGAGCCATCTGCTGTCAGTGGCCTGAGCCCTGCCCATTCTGTCACATTGTCAGGATCCATAAAAGGCTTGAAATCAGGGTATATTTCATCAAGCAGATGATAAAGATTATCAAGCCGTTCCCTTGTCAGTGAACGATCATATCCCGCAAACTCTGCCGTTCCTGCAATTCTAAGAACATTACCAAGCGGTGAAATTGCCGCGTGAAAACCGTCATCAATCAACGGCATCCGCGGACCACCGTTCCATCCGTTAAGGGGAACGGACAGTGAATATCCTTTCGCTGGTCTGATCGGTACAAATAATCCTGCCGACTTTGCAATTAATGTTGAATAGCTTCCCGCGGCAAGTACAAATTTATCTGCCTCAAGTTCATTATTCTCTGTAATTAACCGGCTGACTTTTGATCCTTCACGGATCATTTTCTTAACGTCAATGCCGTAATGAAAATTGACACCCAGTTTTTTTGCTTCTTTTTCCATTTCACAGGTAAATAAATATGCATTGCCGGCATGATCCCCTGGGAAATAAACCCCGCCGCATAATTGATGCGCAACTGGTGCTAATGATGGTTCAACCTCCAGAAGTGCATCACCCTTTACAACCCGAAAAGTCATATCATGATCTTTAAGATGCTCAGAAAGTTTGGCAAGCTTTTCCAGACTTTTCTGGTCACGAAATACTTTCAGGGAACCGGTCGTAATCCCGTCATAATGAATATCCAGTTCTTCATTTAATTTTGTCAGCATGTCCATTGAATAACAGGCGAGCGCAGCACTGCGATGAAGATTATTTAAATAAAGTGGTTTTCTTGAATTATTTAAAAAGCTCAGCCCCCAACCAATCATGGAAGGGATCGCCTTTGCTCTTAATTTGAAAGAACTGTGAGAACTGAAAAACGATGAAAGCAGTGTGCCTAAAATTCCCGGCGCATTCCATGGGTCCGCCATTGACGGGGTGAGCATTCCGGCATTGGCAAAACTGGTTTCCATTGCCGGACCGTTTGCACGATCTATAACATCAACCTCATGCCCATCTCTGGCCAGAAAATATGCCGTCGTTACGCCAAGAAGACCGGCACCAATCACTGTAATTTTCATCACTCATCACTTTTTATTATTTTCCACATACCAATAGTAAATAATGGAATGATGATCAATATGATAAATATCCAGGTCAGTGTGCCATATCCTTGCGAGATTAGATTTACAATACCGAATTTTGTTGCCAGCACAATGGCCGTGAACAAGATGGCAATAGCGATGAGCGGCCTTAAGAACCGCGGCATTTCCTTATCTTTGTGATGATAGGAAGTGGCAATCCGTTCATTAATAGAATGGATCATTGCGGTACAGGTTTCAATAAAGGTGCCAAAAAGTATAATCTGAAATATGACTTTGAAGGCCGGAACATCCAAAAGCTCAAGCAGGTAATTAACCGGAAGTGACCGATCCATAATTTCAGGATAATAGCCCATCATAGCCACGAAAAAGAATATACCTGGAATCATAGCAATCGGACCGGAAAGAAGCCCGGCACATATTGCTTCTTTACGGGTTTTAATGTGATTAATACAAAACAGAACCGCCGGGATCGTGGCCAGGTTATACCCTGAATAGGTCAGTCCCCCTTTAAACCAACCCTCACCGATTGGATAACTGGCAAAATTTTCAGCAATCCTGTCGCCAAAAACACTGATACATAAAATAACAAAAGCCGCATAGGCCATATAAAGCAGCAGTGACCAGATGCTTAAGAATTTTTCAATCAGGCTGGAACCGTAAAAAACCAGAATTCCAACGGACACCATCATTGTGACCGTACCCCAAACCGACGGTATTCCATAATTTTCTGATAACAGTTCCCCTGCCGCAGCACCAACAATTGATATCACCAGAACGATTTGCAGCATATAGACAATTTCAAATAAAATGCTAAAGCGGCCCAGGGTTTGATTAAAATATGTTTTATAATCATAGCTTTTGGTGATGCGTGCCAGCTCAAAGCAGGCGGCAAGAGTAACACTCCAGATTGTCATCGCGACAAAAATCCCCAGAAGGCCACCAAGTGGCCCGGGTCCAAAGAAAAACTCGACAATCTCACGTCCCGTTGCATAACCGCCAGCAATGATCACCGACTGATAGACGAAGCCCGGCAGCAAATAACGTTGAAAAAAACTGACCATATATCATCCCCTTTACTTTAACCCATAGCATTACATTTATATTTGTTTGATGCAAAAGCAAAATATGTGTAATTTCATAACCAGCAACAACAGGGACGCAAGGATTTTTCGTTCATATGAGCAACTCAAATTTAAAATCGTCACGCCATGCGCGGCCAATTGACGATCTGACCGGCGTAAAAGTCGGTGAGGATTTTGAAAGGTTCGAACAGAAATTCGATATCTATTGCCGGGCAATGTGGGACCCGGAAATAAAATCCGAAAAATCAGATAAATTTTTTGAAGGCTATTATATGCCTTACGCAAAAGCGCGCAAAACGGATGGGTTCAGCCAGAAGGATTATGCCTTCCGAAATGCGGCATGGCATGTCAATAATGTCATTCGTGATATTGAAAAATCAGGTGAGTTCAGAAAAGAAAAACCGGGTGAAATCCGTAAAGAGGGCTTTTGGGATTATTACACATCCCATGATCAGGGCTGGCCGGAGCCATACCCGTATGAAAGCCCGGCAGAAGCAACCCGTGATCTCAGAAAAGTGGCAGGTTTTTGCGGCGTTGGTGATCTGGGTGTCTGTGAATATGATGAAAGATGGATGTATAAATCAATTTTTTCCATGCAGGGCAACGGTCAGAAGCCGCAAGAGATACCGGAGGATATCCCCAATGTTATTGTGACTTTGGAGCCAATGGACCGGGACCTTATCAAAACAGTTCCCTCAGCTTTATCAGGGGCGGCAACCGGGCTTGGTTATACGTTTGATGGAGTAGCAATCATTACCCTGGCTCAGTATATTCGCAATATGGGGTATAGGGCTTATGCTACCCTTAATGATACGGCGCTTTGTATTCCGCTGGCGTTACAGGCAGGACTTGGCGAAGTGGGTCGGCACGGCATGCTTATTAATGAAAAATACGGCCCGCGTTTTCGTATTGGCAAAATTTTCACAGACATGCCGCTTGAAATTAACACGCCTAAAAAATTCGGCGTTGAAGAATTCTGTACAATTTGTGACCGCTGTGCAAAAGCATGCCCGCCAAAAGCAATACCGTTTGATGCCCCGTCCGATCATGTTCATAGTGCAAGCAACATTAAAGGTGTGGTCAAATGGACCCCATCTGCTGAAAAATGCTTTAAATTCTGGTGCAATCAGAATACTGACTGTATAATCTGTATCCGTTCCTGTCCCTATAACCGTGATTTTACAAAATTTATTCATCGCATGTGGCTAAAACTGGCCAAAGGGCCGTTTAAAAAACTGGCCCTTAAGCTTGATGACTGGTTTATTGACCGCGGACGCATGAAAACAAGTCACTGGTGGCGGCCGGAACTTAAAAATACAGAATCGGATGATAACCCCAAAAAGAAAAACCAACCATGATTGACGTCGGCAAAATGCACACACTCGAAATCATCAAACATGTTGATTTCGGTGTCTACCTTAAAAGTGATGACGAAGAAATTCTGCTTCCTAAAAAATATCTGCCCGACGATGAAGAGCTCTGGGCCGTGGGGGCATTTATTGATGTTTTTGTCTATCTGGATTCCGAAGACAGGCCTGTTGCCACGACCGAAACTCCCATTGCGATGGTGGGGGAATGCGCCTATCTACCTGTTGTTGGACAAAGCCGGTTTGGCAGTTTTCTTGACTGGGGTTTAAGCAAAGATCTTTTGGCGCCTTTTAAGGAACAGCGCGTGCCAATGGAAGTTGGCCGCAATTATGTCGTTTATATTTTTATTGATAAAACTAACCGTATAGCCGCGTCATCACGCCTAAGCAGTTTTCTTAAAGAGACAAACGAAGATGATTTTGAGATCAGAGAGGAAGTCGATCTACTGATCGCAAGCCGAAGCAATCTCGGCTATAAAGCGGTTATCAATGGCAGCCATCTGGGTCTTATTCATAATAATGAAATTGTACGGCCCATCAACGTTGGTGATCGGTTTATTGGATATATTGGCGAGCCGCGTGCCGATAGTCGAATTAATCTCACCTTACAAAAGCTCGCCTATGAAATGCGTGATGATTTATCTGACAAAATTCTGGAACATCTTATTGAACATGGCGGTCAAACCCACTTGACGGACAAAAGCACGCCCGACGAAATCAACCATGTCTTTCATGCAAGCAAGTCAAATTATAAAAAAGCCCTTGGAAAATTATTCAAGGAAGGAAAAATTCAGTTTCATGAAAAATCCATCCGGTTGGTCAAGAATTAATTATCCCCTAATGGGTTTTGCGCATATGGGCTGGTATAATCCTTTTCTCAAGTCCTTCAAACATAAGCTCAACAATAATTGCCAGAATGGCTGCCGGGATGGCGCCCTGTAATATTAAGCTGGTATCATTAAGGGCAAGACCCGTAACAATAGGCTCCCCCAACCCACCGGCGCCGATAAAGGCGGCAAGGGTTGCCGTGCCAATACAGATCACAGCTGCCGTCTTAATCCCGGCAAGAATATTGGGAAGGGCCAACGGAAAAAGGACATATCTAAGCTGCTGGTATTTGTTCATTCCGATTGCTTTCGATACATTTGTCAGTATTGGATCAATAGTGCTGAGCGCGGTAACAGCACTTCTGAGAATGGGCAATAACGAATAAAGAAATAAGGCCGTAATCGCCGGAACTTCTCCTATTCCCAATAAGGGGATCATTAATGCTAGTAGCGCGATTGAAGGAACAGTCTGTAAAAGCCCGCTGAAATAAATCACATATCGGGAGATCACTTGCGAGCGGAATATAACAACAGCAAGCAAAAGACCTGTAAAGCAGCCGATAGTAAGTGCAATAAGCGTTAATTTAATATGGGTAACTGTGTTTTTGATAAGTCTTGAGGCGATTGAATTTTGCACTGATGATTGCTTAGGATTAAGAAAACCCCGTTTTTCCAGAAAATCATAAGCAACTGTTGCAAACGTCTGTTGATCAATAACAACTTTCGCATTCAATGTCCGCATCCCTTCATCATCAAGGGCATTTTCAAGTCTGGATATCGCCGCCACCGCCTTATCAGAAAAGTCAGTTCTGGCAAAAGCCGCTCCATAATATTTTGGAAAGAAGTCAAGATCATCCTGAAGAAAAGTAAGGCTATATCTTTCAATATCGCCATCCGTTGAATATGCATCTGTTATATCAATTGACCCTTCATCAATCGCTTTATAGGCAAGCCCATGTTGGATGCCCGTTGCCGGAAGATCAAGCCCGTAAACCGTCTTTAAGCCGAGCCATCCATCCTCCCGATTTAAGAATTCATGGCTTACGCTCACGATAAGATCAGAGTGTGACTTTAAATCTGAAATTTTTCGCACCCCTAGTTTGTCGCTCAAACTTTTCTTCATAGTAAGCACATAGCTATTATTAAAACCAAAAGGTGAAAATAAATTCAGTCCCTTTTGATTTAATTGGGTCTTAAAACTCTCAATAGTGCCATCAGTCTTTTGCCGCTCTTCGGGTGTCAGAATAACGGCTGACACAGTACCGGTATATTCGGGATAAAGATCAATTTCCCCCGCCACCAGGGCATTATAACAAATCAGCGTACCACCAAGACCGAATTTTCGCTCTATTTCAAATCCATTATTTTCAAGAAGCTGAGCCATCATTTCAGCAAGAAGATAGCTTTCACTATCCATTTTACTGCCAATAACGATTTTATTTTCATCGGCTGAAGCAATTGAATGAAGAGCCAGACAAAGGGCTGTCAGAATAACCTTCACAAAATTTCGTTTTAAAAGTGGGATTGGACTACCCCTCAGTTCTTTTATTTAATATAGAATTTTGATTATTGGGTATTTATCCATTTAAGTCAAATCAGCGTGGCAATAAATGTATCCCGGCAAGCATACAACGCACCGACCCGCCAGCCAGTTCAACAGTCGGAATGGAAAGGGGTAATAGTTCAACGTATTTTTCAATGCCAGACTTCTGTTCCGATGTTAATGCCTTGAGCGCAACAGAGGAAATCGCCAGAAGACGACCATTTTTACCCTGTAGCTCCAATGCATTTCCGGCAAAGCTTGCTATTTGCTTGCGGCTAAGGTCAATAATTTTCCTGCCAGATTCTTCAAATCGCTCAACAATTTCATTTCTTCTTACCTTATCCGTAATCATTTCCAGAGATATCATGACAAAATCAGTGGCAATACACATCAGAACATTGGTGTGATAAATCGGCTTGCCCATTTCATCAAGGGCATCAAAAACCATAGGTTCAAAATTAAAATGAGTACAGAACCGCTCTAATGCGACGGGGTTGGTACGGTTGGATTTTACGGCATAGGCAACCCTGTCAATATGATCCAGCACCATCGCCCCGGTTCCTTCAAGAAAAAGCCCATCATATTCAAGTCCGGAATAATCAATAATGTCCTGAACCCGATATTTTTTTTTGAGCATTTCAATGATATCGTAACGCCGTTCTAATCGTCTGTTTTCAGGAAACATCGGATAAATTGCTATATGCCCTCCGGCATGAGTTGAAAACCAGTTATTTGGAAACACGGAATCCGGCGTATCAATGCCCTTATCTTCAAAAATATGAACTTTTACGCCCTTTGCTTCCAGCTTTTCAGCGGCAAGTGTCGCTTCCTCATAGGCATCCCTGGCGATCTCAAGTGCCGATCTTGCCTGATCCGACTGCTGAAATGCATTGTCCTTTGCCGTCTGATCATTTGGTGAAAAATGATGAGGACGGATCATAATGACGGCTGCCGGTGCCTGGGCACTTTTTCTGTCCATTTTATTTTCCTTTGTGGGACATGTTCTCTCTGGCACGTAATATCATGCCGAACAGATCACGGGGATCGTCAGGGTCCGCCACCATATCAAGATTTTGATATTCGCCCGTCTTTTCAAGCTGATCGCGGATATAACGAAGAGCAGAAAAATCCTCAATGGCAAATCCGACACTGTCAAATAAAGTGATTTGCTTTTGATCGGTTCGTCCCTCTACCTCGCCAGTCATCACTTGCCAGAGTTCGGTTACCGGATAATCTTCATCAAGCTGCTGAATTTCCCCTTCGATACGGGTTTGCGGCGGATATTCAACAAATATTTTGGAGCGAAGCAATATATCTTTATGTAACTCTGTTTTTCCGGGGCAGTCACCCCCGACCGCATTGATATGAACACTATCCCCAACCATATTATCGGTGAGAATGGTCGCATACTGCTTATCTGCAGTCACTGTGGTGATGATATCCGCTCCTTCAACAGCGGATTGTTCACTGTCACATTTAACAATATTTAAACCGCGACCTGACAGATTTTTAATGCAGCGGTCCGTTGCCGAAGGATCAATATCATAGAGTCTCAGTTCCTTTATGCCGCAAATCGCCTTGAAGGCAAGCGCCTGAAATTCCGACTGGGCACCATTTCCGATCATTGCCATACATTTTGAGCCTTTCGGCATCAGATATTTTGCCGCCATCGCCGATGTCGATGCCGTACGCAGTGCTGTCAATATAGTCATTTCAGACAGAAGAACCGGATAGCCCGTATTCACATCCGCAAGCACACCAAATGCCGTAACGGTCTGTAGTCCTTCTTTGGTGTTTTTCGGATGTCCGTTTACATATTTAAATCCGTAAACTTCACCGTCACTCGTCGGCATCAGCTCGATCACCCCTTCATTTGAGTGAGAGGCTACACGTGGTGTTTTATCAAACAGTTCCCAGCGTTTGAAATCTTCTTCCAGATAATCGCAAATACCGATAAGGGTATTTTCAATGCCAATTTCCAGAACAATTTTCATCATGTTATCAACGCTGACAAAAGGAACAAGATTGATATCCTTTGGCACCAAATTATTCATGACAGACTCCAGTTTATTAATTTCTGATTTTTAAGATTTTTTTATGATAATAAGATAAATTTTTATAAACAATGTCATATTTCTACATATTTTTGTAGTTATTTTGACAATATGACAGTATATATTATGCAAAATGTTAATAATGTGAATAATATCATGCCTTATAGCAAACGATCCAATGCCAAGTATATTTATGACCAGCTTGACCGTGAATTGATTGCCCTGCTCAGGAGGGATGGACGGGCACCATTGTCAAAACTTGCCGAGATTTTAAAAGTTTCGAGAGGCACAATTCAAAACAGACTGGACCGTTTAACTTCCTCCGGGACCCTGATCGGGTTTACAGTTCGGGTCCGTGAAGATTATGAGGCCGACGCGATAAGATCATTAATGCTGATCGAAGTCGTTGGAAAATCGACATCCCAGGTCATCCGCAAACTTCGTGGCATTCCCGAGCTTCAGACATTGCACACAACCAATGGCGCCTGGGATCTGGTTGCGGAAATTCAAACTGCCAACCTTAATGATTTTGACCGTGTTCTGCGTGAGGTCCGGATGATCGATGGCGTTTTGAACAGCGAAACAAGCATTCTGCTCAGTTCTGTTTAGTCTGTTACCTTGTCCAGCAAATTACTGACATATTCATTTTTGGGCGAAGCGATAATTTCTTCCACTTTCCCGTTTTGAACGACTTTTCCCTTTTTTATGATGACTATATTGTCTGCAAGTTTTGCAGCCTCTTCCATGTCATGGGTAACAAGTAGAATAGTTCGACTTTCTGCCTTTTGAAGTTTCACAAATTCATCATGAATATAGCCTTTGGTTATCGGATCAAGAGCGGAAAATGGTTCATCCAGCAATAGAAGTGACGGATTCAACATCAAAGCGCGACATAAACTGACCCTTTGCCTTTGCCCTCCTGATAATTCATGCGGGAAGCGGTCCAGCAAATCCTTATGTAAATTTACAAGGTCAATCAGATAATCCGCACGTTCTTTTATTCTGGCCTCATCCCATTTTTCTAACTTCGCCATTATGGTGATATTCTGGTATACCGTCATATGAGGGAACAACCCACCACCCTGAACCGCATAACCCATTTTTTTTCTCATATCTGGGAGCGTAGTATAATCAATCGGGTCACCAAATATTTCAACCTGCCCCTCCGAAGGCTGCATGAGACCGTTGACCAGTCTAAGCAGGGTTGTTTTTCCGCTACCGCTTTCTCCAACAAGTGCCGTGGTACTGTTATCATTAATTTCAAGATTAACTGCGTCGAGTGCAATGACGTCATCATACTTTTTGGAAATATTTTTAAATCTGATGGCACAATTGGGCAAAATATTCTGACTTTCCTAGAATGTTAAAATAAAAGTGGCACCACCACCTTCCGTTTTTGCCAGACTGACTGATCCACCATGGGCTATCATAACCTGACGGGTAAGTGCCAGCCCTACCCCGGAACCGTCCCTTTTTGTTGTATAAAACGGTACAAATATTTTTGCGGCGAGATCATCAGGAATTCCCGGACCATTATCGGCAACCTCAATTACTATCCTGCCACGTTTGTTGAGTTTTGCCCTGATCTCGACCCTGGCATTTTCGTGTCCTTTAAGGGCCTGTTCAGCATTCTTTATAAGGTTTATCAGCATTTGTTCAAGCATTTCACGGTCAGCGGATATTTCCAATCCTGCCGTGGATACTGATTTCTCAATTTTAATTTCTTCGTCAGTCCATCCGGCGGCGGCTATTCTAATCACATCATCAATAATATTATTGACTTTTAATTGCTCTTTTTCTGGGGGCGGTAGCCGCGTCAGACGTCTATAACTTTGCACAAAATGCATCAGGCTGTCAGACCGTCTGGCAACCGTATCCACCGCGTCTCGGACATTTGTAAGCTCCTCAATCAGATCTTCCTGCCCGCCTGCTTTTATAATGACGTCATCAACAAGGTCTGTTGACGTTTTGGCCAGGGACGAAACCGGCGTAATACTGTTCATAATTTCATGGGTAAGCACCCGAACCAGATCCTGCCATGCTTTGAGTTGCGCGACGTCAAGCTCACTCTGAATATCCTGGAGCGAAATAATTTTTTCCACTTTTCCTGCTGTAATAATTTGTGTGGATGCAATGGTCAGGGTCTGCTCTATATTATCAATTTTAATGGTAACAAGATGTCGTTCCCCGGGTTCCAGGGTTAAAACCCGTTTTCTGAATTCTTCACCAAATTGAGTAAGGTCTGCGACTTTAGCGACATGAATAGACCCAAATAACCGGCGGGCCGCATTATTATGAATTAAAATAGTTCCATCACCTTTTATCGACATAAGGGGCACAGGTACATGTTCTATCAGGGCTTTAAGATGCTTAAGTTCTTCTTCCTGCTGTCCTCTATACTGGCGAAATCGCTCCAGAATATCGGTAATTGCTTCACCCAGTTCAATAAAACCCGCCCCCATTCCGGCATGATCGAATTTTTGACCAAAGTCCCCATAACGCATAGCATCCAGAAATCGGGTCAGATCATCATTGGTCAGTTTCACAAAGCGAACAATTTCAAAAATCTGCGACATAGCAACCATCGCCACCAATAGACTTGCTGCCAGAAACCCCGGGCTGATCACCAGGATCGCCAGACTGGATACCGTGATAAATAACAGCACCAATCTTATAGTAAGAAGCAGACTGAAGCGTTTAAAACCCATATTTCTCCATCCTCCGGTAAAGGGCGGCCCTTGTCAGACCCAGTTCCTTCGCCGCATGCGAAATATTATAGCGGTGTTTCTTAAGTGACCTTTCTATTAAAACATATTCCATTCGTTCCAGATTCAAGTTCCCTTCCGGCAGCTCAATATCCTCATTTTCCGGCCCCGCTTTTATTGTTATCTTATTTTCAAGTTCCCCGGCATTGCCCGGCAGGGTATCAAGAGCAAAATCGGACGCATTAAATCTCACGCCATGACTAAGAATAACGGCTCTCTCTATCGCATGTCTTAGCGCCCGCACATTTCCCGGCCATGCATATGCCTTGATCGCTACTAAAGCTTCCCCTGAAAGCCTTTTTAATGGTTTATCATATTTCCTGCAGTAAAGGTCTATATAATAGTTGGCAATTTCTTCAATATCATCCGGCCGCTCTCTTAAAGGTGGCACACAGATCTCGACCGTATTCAGACGGAATAACAAATCCTGTCTGAAACGATTTTCATCACTAAGCTGTTTTGATGTTAAATTCGTGGCAGCAATCACACGAACATCAATTGAAATTGGCTGGTTTGATCCAACAGGCGTTACTTTTCTTTGTTCCAGAACTGTAAGCAATTTTGCCTGAAGATGAAGAGGCAAATTCCCGATTTCATCTAGAAAAAGAGTGCCGCCGGAAGCAGCGTGAAACCTTCCAACGCGGTCCTCTTTCGCATCGGTGAATGACCCTTTTTTGTGCCCGAATAACTCACTGTCAAAAAGGCTTTCACTGATTGCGCCCATATCAACACTCAAAAAAATTTCATCCGCCCTGTTTGAAAGCCTGTGAAGCTCCCGTGCCACCAGTTCCTTACCCGTTCCATTTTCACCGACAATCAACACATTGGCATCTGTCGGTGCCGCTTTTTCAATCATCGACTGAATATCTTTAAGCGCCGCCGAATTTCCTATAATCTGCTGGCTGCCCCTGTCTGCAACCAAAGTCCTGTTTGCCTGTTTTAATGTTGCTGCTTTACTGCGACTGTCCCTAAGTTTGACCGCTGCTGACAATGTCGCAACAACTTTTTCATTCTGCCACGGTTTTGAAACAAAATCTGTTGCCCCCATTTTCATAGCCTCAACCGCAATATTAACACCACCATGAGCGGTAATCATGATGACAACAGCTTCAGAATCTATTTTTAGTATTTCCCCAAGCCAGTGAAACCCTTCTTCCCCTGAACTTTGTCCCGGGCCAAAATTCATATCCAGCAATATAGCATCAAAATCAGTTTTCTTCATGGCGTCGGCAATCTGGCCAGGTTCACTAATCGTGACAACATTTTCAAAATGTCTTTTCAGAAGCAATCTGCCCGCGACAAGAATATCGTCATCATCATCTACAATGAGTATGGATCCATGCTTTTCCATTTAAAATTCCTGAATTTTTGCATTGTTCAATTTCGCACACATGTGTTCAATAATGAACAGTATATACTGTTCGAAAACGAACAGTAAAGTATTAAAACATTGAATATCAATAGTTTATTTTTTGGCACAGTCTTTGCAGAAATAATAGACAGTATTAAAAATCAAAATTTACAGTGAAAATTATGACAAAGATTGACAATATCAAAAAACCTGAGGGTGCCCATGCTGGAGTAGGCATGGACCGAAAAATAGAGAAAAAGAAAAACCCACTTAAAATGGCTCTTTGGGGGGTCGGCGGCCTTGCGGCTGCCGCAGTGCTGTATTTCATCATTGAAAGTGCAACAGGAGGGCGGACATTCCGTGTTGAAGAAAGCCGCCTTGTAGTCTCAACCGTAACCAGTGGCATTTATGAGGATTATATTCCAATCCGCGGCAAAGTCACTCCACTGAACACCGTTTTTGTTTCCGCCACGGAAGGTGGCCGGGTTGAGAAAATTCTGGTCGAGGATGGTGCCCTGGTTAAACAGGGGCAGGAAATTGTTGAACTTTCAAATCCCACTTTGCAGCTTGAAGTGTTCCAGAACGAGGCCCGTGTCGCCGGTGAATTGAATGCCATGCGAACTTTGGAACTTCAGCTGGAACAAAACCGTTTACGGCATATTACGGAAATTACAACACTGGAATATGAAATTCAGAAGCTAACCCGCAATGTCGAACGCTACAGAACGCTTTACAAGCAGGGTAATTTTACCAAAACCCAGCTCGATGAAGCGGAAGAGGATCTGACTTATAAAAAGAAAATGCTTGAGGTTACAAAACAATCCCAGGAAACAGATGCACGCATGCAGGAACAACAGCTTGAGCTGTCGAAAATTGATAGTGCCAATCTGGAACGGAACCTGGCGATTGCCCGTAATAACCTTGAAAATCTGAATATGAAAGCGCAGATAGACGGCAAGCTTTCCGGGTTTGATCTGGAATTGGGTCAGACAGTAGGCCGGGGAGATACAATCGGCCAGATCGATGATCCTGACCATTTCAAGCTCGAAGTCCAGGTGGACGAATTTTACCTGAACCGTGTGGATCTCGGGCAGACAGGGGTATATGTGCGTCCGGGTGACGGTGATGAATTTCCACTTCGCATAAAAAAGATTTATCCGAATGTGCAGAATAATCAGTTTAAAATAGATATGGTCTTTACAGAAGAGCAGCCAGAAGATATCCGCCGCGGACAGACCCTGCAATCCAAACTGACGCTGGGTGACAGCTCTGAAGCCATTCTTATTCCAAATGGTGCATTTTATCAGGACACTGGGGGTAGCTGGATTTTCGTCGTGAGCCCGGATAACACATTTGCCATAAAGCGTAATGTCCGCCTGGGGCGGAAAAACAACAACTTTATAGAAGTCTTGGAAGGCCTTGAAGTTGGTGAGAGGGTTATAACATCGCCTTACACAACTTTCATGGACATGGACCGACTGAAACTTACCGAAGAATAATCAGAGTACAAAAAACAAAAGGACTAAAATATGTTAAAACTGCAAGATCTGACAAAGGCATACCGTACTGACGAGGTTGAAACGGTAGCGCTGAATAATGTCAACATTGAAATAGAAACAGGTGAATTTGTTGCCATCATGGGGCCATCCGGATGCGGCAAATCGACCCTGCTTAATATAATCGGCATGCTCGATACGCCAACCAGTGGGCATTATTTCTTTAAAGATGAGGACGTTGCCGGCTACTCCGAATCCCAACTGGGTGTCATCCGCAAACAGAATATAGGCTTTATCTTTCAAAGTTTTAACCTGATTGATGAACTGACGGTTGCGGAAAATATTGAACTGGCTCTTCTCTATCATGACATTCCGGCCGCCGAGCGTAAAGAGCGGGTTGCCGCCGTTATGGATAAAGTCGGCATCGCCCACCGCGCCAAACATATGCCAAGCCAGCTATCCGGTGGTCAGCAGCAGCGCGTTGCCGTCGCCCGTGCCGTTGTCGGCAATCAAAGTATGATCCTCGCTGACGAGCCGACCGGTAACCTTGACACGGCCCACGGTCAGGAAGTGATGGAAATGCTGCAAAAACTGAACGAGGAAGGCACCACCATCGTTATGGTAACACACAGCCCGTCACATGCTGACTATGCCCGCCGGACCATAAACCTGCTTGATGGTCATGTGGTCACGGAAAGTATGCGTTCCAAAATATAGTTCATTTTTGAAGATTATGGGAGTAGGGACCCAATTCAGGATGAAGAAATGCTATTTAACAGTTATTTGATAAGCGCCTGGCGCAATATTTTTAAGCATAAGCTTTTCAGCGCGATTAATATTTTTGGTCTCGCCATAGGGCTTGCCGCCTGTATTCTCATTGCGCTTTTTGTCCGCAGTGAGCTTTCCTACGACAAATTCTGGTCCAAGGCCGATCAGATTTACCGCACCCATGTTACATTCAGCGTTCCCGGCAGGGACCCCATGAACATGGTCATGACCCCTGGGCCGGTTATTCATGCATTACTGAAAGATTTCCCGCAAATAGAATATGCAAGCCGTATTGCCAGTCAGGAACCGACCATCATAATTAATAATCAATATTTTGTTGATGATATCAGTCTGGTTGATGAAGATTTTATAAATATATTTGATCTTGAACCTGTAGAGGGTGATCTGAGCACCGCCCTTAAAAGCCTCAGTAACATTGTCCTGACCGAAAAACTGGCCAAAAAATATTTTGGGGCCGAAAACGCCATCGGTAAAGTTATCACCATCGATTTTGACAGCTATAAACGCGATTACAAAGTTGCCGCTGTCATTAAGGATATGGCAAAAAACAGTCAGGTAAATGCCGACGCCCTAGTCGCCATTGATGAACCGGCCTGGAAAGAAAAAGACTGGATGTTTGATGCCTGGTTTTCAACAAATTCCCATCTGTTTTTTACCCTTAAAAAAGGCTCTGATATAAAAAGCATAAATGCTTCAATGCCGGAATTTATTGACAGGAATTTCCCCAAACTTCCCTTTGGGGGCACGGGCGCCAAAACTTCTGACTTTGTATTTATGAATACCATGAATATTAAGGATCTACATCTGAAAGCCAGAGGAGATGGGGAATATCATGACCTTGGCGATATGAATACGGTCATTATTTTCTCTACTGTCGCCTTACTTCTTCTTATTATTGCTGCCATAAATTTTATGAATTTAAGTACCGCCCGCGCCAGTGGCCGGGCCAAAGAAGTCAGCCTTCGCAAAGTGCTCGGTGCCTCAAGGAAAGATCTGATTATCCAGTTTCTTGGTGAATCAATTCTGGTGACTGTACTCGGCATGGTAATGGCCGTTGTCCTTGTTGAATTCGCATTACCAACATACAATGAAGTGCTGGGCAAGACGCTTAAAATTGATTATGGATCAACCGATCTTCTTTACGTAGCGGGCCTTGCCATTTTCGTCGGCCTTCTTGGCGGTTCATATCCGGCTTTCGTCCTATCCCATTTTAGACCAGCAGAAACTTTAAAGGCAAACAAGTCATCTGAATCCGACGCCTCGATTAAGCTACGTTCAATTCTTGTAATTGTCCAGTTTGCAGTGTCCATTACTCTTTTTGTTTCAACGTCCGTTGTTTACGGTCAGATGCTCTATGCAAAAAATATGAACCTTGGCTATGACAAGGAAAATATACTCGTTGTAAAAGAAATTTACCGGGACATTGTTCTGAAAAAATTGCCGCTTCTGGTTGATGAAATCCGCCGGATGCCGAACACCGTTTCCGTGACCTGGTCAAATTTTATGCCTGAATCCGGGGATAACAATAATACATTAATGAGAACAGGGGATCAGGCACTGGAAGATGCCTCCCTGATCGGAAGCCGGGAAATCGGCTATGACTATTTTAAAACATACAAAGTGCCGCTGATTGCCGGTCGTGAATATAGCATTGAACGCGGCGATAAAGAGGTTTTAACGGACGATTTAAGAAAGGGACTAAATTATACCGGTTCCATAATCGTTAACGAATCTGCGCTTAGAAGATTGGGGCTCGGCTCACCCGAAGAAGCCATAGGAAAATTGGTTTTTGGATCCAAAGGTCAACCAGGTGAAAATCTGGAAGCAACTTATGAAATTATCGGTGTCGTTCCGGACATTCATTTTGATAGTTTAAAATCAACAATACGCCCTGAAATTTACGATCTTTCACCAGATTACGGCAGTGTGATTTCTGCCCGCTTTTCGGGTAGCCCTGTTGCCTTCACGGATCAGGTCAGAAAATTATGGGAACAGGAAATTCCCAGCATCCCTTTTAATTATGATTTTATTTCTGCCGCTGTCGCCAAACAATATAACGCCGAACAGGGGCAGGCGACTATGTTCGCGGCCTTTTCCTGTCTGGCTATTCTGGTTGCCTGTCTCGGGCTTTATGGACTGGCCAGCTATACGGCCGAGCGCAGAACCAAGGAAATTGGTATTCGTAAAGTAATGGGTGCCAGCGTCTTTGATGTTGTAAAGCTTCTGGTCTGGCAATTCTCAAAACCTGTGCTGATTGCAAACCTGATTGCCTGGCCCGTCTCCTATTTCGCCATGACACTCTGGTTGGAAAGCTTCGTTTACCGTATTGAGGATTTCTTCATACTCGGATTTTGCCTTCTTGCCGCCATTACGGCTCTGCTGATCGCATGGAGCACTGTTGCGGGAAACAGCATGCGGGTCGCCAAAGCCAACCCAATTAAGGCGCTGAGGTACGAATGATGTTGCTTAAAAATTATACCATTAGTGCCTGGCGCAATATTTATAATCATAAACTTTTCAGTATGATCAATATTCTGGGGCTGGCAATCGGCCTGGCTTCCTGCATGTTAATTGCCCTTTTTGTACGCGATGAACTTTCTTATGATAAATTCTGGAAAAATGCCGACAATATTTACCGTATGCACCAGACATTCTTGCCATCCGGACGGCCGCCAATGGTCTTTTCCGCATCAGCAGGCCCGATTATCCATGCCTTAGAAAAAGACTTCCCCCAGGTCACCCATGCATCACGCGAAGCACGCCAAAAGGCAACATTTATTCAAAATAACAGATATTTTGATGAACGATTGACGCTGGCCGATCCTGATTTTGTCAATATTTTTGATTTCACGGTGATAGCAGGTGACCTTGAAAGAACCATAAATGATCCGAATGGGCTGATTATTAATCAAAGTCTGGCCGATAAATATTTCCCGGGTGGCAATGCACTTGGCCAAACCCTCACCATCAATGCGGACGTTTTCGAACGCGAATTCATGATCGGCGCCGTCATAGAAGACATGCCGGAAAACAGTCAGTTAAACACCGTCGCTATTGTTAAAATTGTTGAAGAAGAATGGAAATCCCAGGAATGGATGTTCGACAGCTGGTTCTCCGTCAATTCTCATCTTTATTTCACGGTTGCACCGGGAACAGATATTGATGATATAAATAAACAGATGCCTGCCTTTATTGACCGGAATTTTGAAGATGGCGGTAGTGACGATCCGGTCTCTAGTTTTGTCATATTAAACTCCCAAAATATTAAGGATCTTCATTTATTGGGTCCGACCAACGGCGAATATCAGAAAATGGGCAGCATGACGACTGTTCTAACTTTTTCTGCCGTTGCCGTCCTTATCCTGATTATCGCCAGTATTAATTTTATGAATTTAAGCACGGCCCGGGCCAGCGGCCGCGCCAGAGAGGTGAGCCTTCGCAAAGTAATGGGGGCCTCAAGAAAAAATCTGATAACCCAATTTATCGGGGAATCCGTTTTCATCACTTTGTTTGCCCTGTTCACGGCAATTGTAATGGTGGAGATGGCTTTGCCGGTTTATAATAAAATTCTTGGGAAGGAACTTACCTTTCATTATGCTTCATTCGACATTGTAATAATGCTTTCCCTTGCTTTTATTGTCGGTATTTTGGGGGGTATATACCCGGCAATGGTATTATCGGGATTTAGGCCCGCCGAAATTTTAAAAACCAACCAGTCCCATGACAGTAATGCGTCCCTTAAATTAAGATCTGCACTTGTTATTTTTCAGTTTGCCGTATCCATAACCCTTTTTGTTTCAACCGCTGTTGTCTATGGGCAGATGCTCTATGCAAAAAACAAGGATATTGGCTTTGACAAGGAAAATCTCCTTGTCATTAAAAATCTTTATCGCGATGCCGCCGTTGAAAAACGACAATTGCTTGTTGATGAATATAGGCACCTGCCAAATGTATCGCATGTCACATGGTCAAATGATGCTCCAGGCGTACCAACAGAAAATAATACAACACTCAGAACCCCTGAAATGCCACAGAATAAAACCCTGCTGATTGGCAACCGAACCGTGGGTTATGATTTTTTTGAAACCTACGGCATTAAAATGCTTAGTGGCCGCACGTATGATATTAATAAAAATGACCGAAGAGCCGAGGCGGAAGAAATTCGCGCCGGAAATGGTTTTACCAGTTCACTTATCATAAACGAAACGGCCGTTCACCGCTTTGGATTTAAAAGCCCCGAAGATGCAATCGGTAAAATTCTTTATCGTCCGATTGGCAATAACGGCGAAGAATTAACACGGGAATACCAGATCATTGGTGTCACCCCTGATATTTACCTGGATACATTAAAAAAAGAAATCAGACCGGAAATGTTTGAGCTAATGTCAGAATATGCACAATATATATCCGTTCGCTTCACAGGATCCCCCGCTGCCATTGTGGACGAAACCAGAGCAATCTGGGAGCGAGAGATTCCCACTATTCCATTTGAATATAACCATACGATTGATCAGCTGTATGAACAATATCAGGCGGAACAAGGTGAAATGACCATGTTCGCGGCCTTTTCCGGCCTTGCCATTTTAATTGCCTGCCTGGGC
Organism: Emcibacteraceae bacterium; assembly: GCA_041396985.1. Lineage (NCBI taxonomy): Bacteria > Pseudomonadati > Pseudomonadota > Alphaproteobacteria > Emcibacterales > Emcibacteraceae > Emcibacteraceae bacterium. The sequence continues at coordinate 373,846 of JAWKXO010000003.1, read as the reverse complement.
CTTTATGGATTGGCAAGTTTCACGTCCGAACGCCGCACCAAGGAAATAGGGGTCAGAAAAGTGCTCGGCGCAAGCGTCATTGATATTATCAAACTCCTTGTCTGGCAATTCACAAAACCGGTTATAATCGCCAATCTCATTGCATGGCCTGTCGCTTATTACAGCATGTCAATCTGGCTCGAAAGTTTTGCCTACCGAATAGAAAATATCTTTATTCTCGGCTTTTGTGTTCTTGCCGGTGTATCAGCCCTTCTCATCGCCTGGGCCACTGTTGCCGGAAACAGCATGCGGGTCGCAAGGGCAAATCCAATTAAAGCATTAAGGTACGAATGATGAAACTGAGCAATTATATGATCAGCGCCAGCCGCAATATTTTAAAGCACAAGCTGTTCAGTACGATAAATATTTTTGGGCTCTCTATTGGCCTTGCTGCAGTTATATTAATTTCACTATTTGTGCGCGATGAGCTTTCATATGATAAATTTTGGAAAAACGCTGACAATATTTACCGTATGCACCAAACCTTTTTACCTGCTGGTCGTGAACCTTTGGTATTTACTATGGTTTCCGGACCAATTGTACATGCGTTAAAGAAAGATTTTCCACAAGTGGAAGAAGCGGCACGAATATCAAACACTCGCGCCACAATGAGTATAGGGGATCTAAATTACGAAGAAGTTGTCAGTCTTGTTGATCCTTCCTTTGTGAAAATATTTGACTTTAAAACTCTTGATGGAAATCTTGAAAATACATTAGAGAACCAAAACAACATCGTATTAAACCATACTTTAGCGGAAAAGTTATTTCCGCATGAAAATGCCCTTGGAAAAACCCTAACAGTCAATGCTGACGCTTTTGAACGTGAGTTTATTGTAAGTGCAGTTATTGAAGATATGCCTGAAAATAGTCAGGTAAATGTTTCCGCTATGGTATCCATAGTAGAAAATGAATGGCTAGATCAGCCCTGGATGTTTGACAACTGGTTCTCGTCAAATTCGCATCTTTATTTTTCAGTAAGTCCAAACGCTGACATTCAAGACATAAATGATCAGATGCCTGCATTTATTGATAGGAACTTTCCGAGCTCAAACATCGGAGAACCCAACTCAAAATCAATAATTTTAAGTTCGCAAAATATTCGCGACCTTCATCTGAAAGCGCAGGGAAAAGGTGAGTTTCGTGATAGAGGAAGCATCAATATTGTTCTTACCTTTTCAGCGGTTGCAGCGCTTATATTAATCATTGCCAGCATCAACTTTATGAACCTTAGCATTGCACGGGCCAGTCAGCGCGCTAAAGAAGTAAGCCTGCGAAAAGTATTAGGTGCGTCGCGTAAAAACCTGGTGGCTCAATTCATTGGAGAATCTATATTCATTACCTTTTTAGCTCTCTTTGTTTCCGTTGTAATTGTTGAGATGGTTCTGCCATTTTACAATGAAATTATCGGAAAAAATCTTGCTTTAAACTATACATCTTCAGATTTATTTTTAATTATACTTTTTGCTTCAATTGTTGGCATTTTAGGCGGGACATACCCCGCATTAATCTTATCAAAATTTCGTCCTGCCGAAATTTTGAAAACTAATAAATCATCAGAAAACGGACATTCTGTCAAATTAAGGGCCGCGCTGGTAATATTCCAATTCGCCGTATCCATTACCCTATTTGTTTCAACAGCAGTGGTTTATGGTCAGGTGCTCTATACACAGAATTTTGAACTTGGCTTCAATAAAGAAAATCTGCTGATCATTAACAATCTAAACAGAGACGAAGCAGATAAAAAACTGAATCTGTTAATCGATGAATTTAAACGTCTCCCTAATGTTATAAATGTCACATGGTCAGATGACGCTCCCGGAAAATACTCTGAAGATAATATTGGACTGCGAACTCCGGAAATGACCTCTTCTGAAAATTTACAAATTGGTGTTCGTCAAATTGGATATAATTATTTTGAAACTTATCGCATCCCTCTCCTCGCCGGGCGTTATTACGATGACACTAAAAATGATCGGGGATCCGAAATAGATGAATTAAAGACTGGAAGAAGGTTCCCTGCGTCCCTGATCATAAATGAAACAGGCGTTAAAAAGTTCGGGTTTTCAAATCCGCAAAATGCATTAGGCAAAATATTATACCGAAACATCCAAGATAATGATAAAAATCTTATACAGGAATATCAGATAATTGGCGTCATTCCGGATATTCACCTCGACAGTCTTAAGAAAGAAATCAGACCGGAAGTCTTTGAGCTTATACCCGAAAGTGCAAGATATATTACCCTTAAATATAGCGGGGATTCCTTAGCGATAGTTAATCAGGCACACACTATTTGGAAAAGAGAAATACCAAGTATCCCGTTCAGTTATAATTATGCTGTAGATCAGTTGGAAGAGCAATATCATACCGAACAGGGCGAAATGACAATGTTTGTCGCATTTTCCGCCCTTGCAATTTTAATAGCCAGTCTGGGACTATATGGACTTGCCAGCTTTACAGCCGAACGGCGTACCAAGGAAATTGGCATTCGTAAGGTCATGGGGGCAACTGTTTATGACATCGTCAAGCTTTTGGTCTGGCAATTCTCAAAACCTGTGATGTTAGCAAATTTAATCGCATGGCCTGTATCATATTATGCCATGTCAATTTGGCTCGAGGGCTTTGCCTATCGAATAGAAAGCATATTCATTCTGGGCTTTTGTGCCATTTCCGGAATAGCCGCACTGATGATTGCGTGGATAACTGTTGCCGGCAACAGTATGCGGGTCGCAAGGGCAAATCCAATTAAAGCATTAAGGTACGAATGATGAAACTGAGCAATTACATGATCAGCGCCAGCCGCAATATTTTAAAGCACAAGCTTTTCAGCGCAATTAATATTTTCGGGCTTGCCGTGGGATTTGCCACCTGTATCCTGATCATGCTTTTCGTAAAGGATGAGCTTAGCTTCGATAAATGGTTTAAAAATAATGACAGGATTTTCCGTCTGGAACTTATCAGTCATCCGCCATCAACAAAAACATTCGAGCTTGCCGCAACAATGGGGCCGCTAAAACCCTTTATTGACGCTGATTTTCCGGAGGTTGAACAATCTGCCCGCCTGACCTATCAGGACCGTAATATCCAAAAGGGGAATGATTATTTTTCAGAAAATGTCGCCTTTGTGGATAATAACTTTTTCCAGGTTTTTGAAGTCCCCTTTTTAAAAGGTTCAATAGCCTCTGCCTTGATGGACCCAACTTCCGCGGTAATATCCAAGAAACTGGCCCTGAAATATTTTGGCTCCACCGATGCCGTCGGCAGGGAACTTATTTTCAGCAATGATCATCGTTACCGGGTTACCGCCGTTTTTGCCGATTTACCGCGCACAACACATTTTAATCTCGATATTGCGATCCCGCTCAGTTACAACGAATTACCAAAACGTGACGAGCGCCCTTCCCTGCTTGATGACTGGTTTGAAATCGGCACATATATCTATGTCAAATTAAAGCCGGGCCTTTCTATGGATAGAGTAGCGGAACGGTTCCCCGCTTTTCTCGACCGACGGGGCCCAAGGCCCAACGATCAGATTGTTCCTAGTAAGCGCTGGAACCTGCGTCTTGTACCGCTAACGGATATTCATTTAAAAGGATCGCCCACCGCGCGGATCAAGCCAAAAGGCAGCATGACCACAATAGTGTCTTTCCTGCTGATCGCCGTAATGATCCTGATCATCGCCTGTTTTAATTTTATGAACCTGTCCACCGCCCGTGCCAGCCTTCGGGCAAAGGAAGTTGCCTTGAGAAAAGTGCTCGGCGCACAGAGGAATGATATTATCATCCAGTTCTTAAGCGAAGCGGCGTTAATGGCCTTTACCGCCTTTCTGCTGGCAATGGTCATGGTTGAAATTATCCTGCCATATTATAATATCCTTATTGATAAAGTGATGGAAATAGGGGCATTGCATTCGCCGATTACATTAGCGTCCCTCATTATTCTGACTTTACTTGTTGCCCTCGGGGCCGGTGCCCACCCTGCCTTTATTATGTCAGGCTTCAGACCCAGTCGCATCCTAGCTGCCGGCCGCGCAGAACCGGTCGGGTCGCTAAAATTCAGAACATTTCTGGTGATTGCCCAGTTCACCATCTGCATTTCGCTGATAGTCTGTGCTTTGGTTGTCTATTCACAGCTTACTTATAGCATCAACCGTGATGCAGGGTTCGATAAGGAAAATTTACTGGTTCTCGACCATATTAATGATCCGCTTGTCATAGGTAAGGCGCAAATCCTTAAAAACCGGCTTCTTGAGCTTCCCGAGATTAAGCAAGCAACATTAAGCTCCGTCGTTCCCGCAGACCGTATGGTCGCCCTTATCGGATTCAGCGATGTGGATGGCAGGAAAAGTGACCCCATTTTGCTGCGCATTGAAAGTATCGACCCGGATTATCTGGCGACTTATGGCATAAAGCTGGACAAAGGCCGCAATCTTTCGCTCGACAGAGGAGATGACATCGCCCGGCTTTATGGAGAGCCGCAAAAAAACGGCAATATCCTAATTAACGAATCCGCCGTTACCAAACTGGGCTTTAAAGACGCTGATGGTGCGCTGGGCAAGCAGCTTATTGATGAAGTTGCCTACACCATCGTCGGGGTCATTCCTGATCTGTATCTACAGACAACGCGCGAAACGACCAATCCGACCTTTTACTATATCGATCAGGAATTTTACAATAAACTGACCATTAAATACTCAACCCAAAACATTGACACACTCGTCAAAAATATCAACGACATCTGGCGCGAGCTTTTCCCGCAGGTGCCAATGAGTCAGACTTTTCTTGATGATAAAATTATGGAGCAATATAAGGCTGATCAGGAACAGGGCCGTTTATTCCTTATTTTCGCTTCTCTTGCTATTGTCATCTCAAGCCTTGGGCTATACGGGCTTGCAAGCTTTACTGCCGACAGAAGAATAAAAGAAATCGGCATCCGTAAAGTCATGGGGGCCAGCGTCTTTGACGTGGTTAGGCTCCTGATCTGGCAATTTTCCAAACCGGTCATCCTTGCCAACCTCATTGCATGGCCGTTTTCATTTTACTTTATGGTAAAATGGTTAGAGGGCTTCTCTTACCGCATTGATAATATTTTTGTTATTGCCTTCTGTATCATTGCCGGTATTGGCGCGCTGCTGATTGCCTGGATCACTGTCGCCGGTAATTCAATCCGGGTCGCCCGATCCAACCCCATTAACGCACTAAGATATGAATAGGAGAATAGAATGTTTGCCAATTATTTAAATATGTCATTTCGTAATATACTGAAATTCAGACTTTATAGTGCCATCAATATAATCGGACTGGCAGTTGGTTTAGCCGTGTCCATTCTGATCATTCTTTTTGTTGCACACGAAACGTCGTTTGATAAAGCCGTAATGGGCAGTGACCGTGTTTACCGGCTAAACTGGGAAAGCACGACTTCAGGCGGCCGCTTTGCCACTTTTTTCAATCCATTATCCAAAAATATCGTTGAAGCCTATCCGGGTGATGTCGAAGACCTGACCAGGATTACATTATCGGAAAGACTGCTTAGCATCGGAGACGAAAAACAATACCAGACCATCAGTTTCGTTGATCCCAATTTCTTTGATTTCTTTTCCTACAAAGTAGAAAGCGGATCAATTGTAACTGCCCTTTCCAATTTAAATAATGCCGTTCTGACAGAAGCCGCAGCAGAACTACTATTCCCCGGGGAAGAGGCGATCGGAAAAAGTTTTACCCTGGACGGAAAATATGATTTTCAGGTCACGGCCATTGTTGACAATAACAAAAGCAATTCTCATCAGGTTTCCAATATTTTTATTAATATGGAAATGCTTCCGGTAATCTGGAATTCCCCGAATTTCTGGGAAAGAAATTTTTCCGATCAGCTTTATCATTATGTTAGGCTTTCCCCGAATATATCCGGTGACGCTTTTGCCCAAAAAGCTTACGACTATATCAAAAACAATATAGGCGGTGATTTTGCCAATAATATCGCCGTACATGCACAGCCGTTAAGTGATATCCATTTTAATACGGAACTTCAGAATGAAATGACCGTGAAGGATACTGTGACCGGGCTCTCCAAACCCGCACGCCAAAAATCTGATATCACAATATTCGGTTTTGTCGCCCTACTGACGCTGATTATCGCAACATTTAATTTTATCAATATGCAAATTGCCCAGAGCAGCAACCGTGTTAAAGAAGTTGGCGTGCGCAAGGTGCTGGGGGCCACCCGCCAGCAAATAGCCCTGCAGTTCATTATTGAATCAACAGTCATGGCCCTGATCGCCCTCGCCGTGTCGCTCGTTATTGTTGAAATATTTGCGCCTTTCTTTGGATCAATGCTCGGCGTACCCTTGACCGCAGACCCAATATATAGTGGTGGTTTCATAAGTAGCCTGATTTTAACGACTTTTCTTGTCGGTATATTATCTGGTCTTTATCCTGCCCTGTTTGTGTCAGGCATCCTTCCGGCAAAAGCCCTTCAGGGGCGTGTTTTTGACGGGATCGGTTCTTCAAAATTAAGGGCCGGACTTGTTATTCTCCAGTTTTCAATTGCCATCGGTCTAATTTCAGCAACAGGCGTTGTAAACAGGCAAATTGATTTTGCCCTCAACAAACCGCTCGGATACCTACCTGAGGACGTCGTTGTTGTCCGCCTGAATAATCAGGAAGCCAGTGACGCATATCAGACAATGCATGATGAATTGGTCTCAAACCCGCTCGTTGTCTCCGTTTCCAGCGGCACCATTATACCAACCGAAGATCTTTTCGACGGTTCATCATTCCAGAAGGAAGGAGAAAGTCCGGATTTTCAAATCATAACCCGGCGGATCGGAGTGAGTGACGGCTATTTTGATACATTGGGAATGAAGATGGTTGCCGGACGCGCCTTAAGTGATGAATTCCGCGGGGATTTTCTGCCGGATATAAGTAAGGAAGCCCCAACAGTTGAAGGCGGGCTAATCCTTAATGAAACGGCTGCTAAACAGGCTGGCTGGACAGATCCAAATGATGCTGTTGGTCAACAGGTATATAGTGCTTTTTCAGATGACGGCACCGATTACAGACTTAACTTTAATATTGTCGGCATTGTTGAAGATGCACATTACAGCTCAATTCGGTCCGAACCAGCAGCACTATCATTTATGTTAACGGCAGGTGCCAATGTAATGATCGTGAAGGCTACAAAAGGAAATTTAAACCAGACAGTTAAGCTGATCGACAGCACTTGGCAGCAGCATGTTCCGTCCTACCCGATCCGCCGTTCGTTCCTGGAAGAGGATTATGCTTCCTTCTATGCCGTTGAAGGCCGCGTTTTCAGAATGTTTATTGGCTTTGCCGGAATAGCAGCAATGATTGCCTGTATCGGTCTTTATGGCCTTGCATCATTCATTGCTGAACGTCGTACAAAGGAAATAGGTATTCGTAAGGTCCTTGGCGCATCAATTCTTAATATTGTGACTATGCTGTCCTGGGAGCTTTCCAAGCTGGTCATCGTCGCAAATATTATTGCCTGGCCGGCTGCCTGGCTGATGATGAACGACTGGCTGTCCGGTTTCAGTTACCGCATTGACATGTCTTTAACACCTTATCTGATCGCGGGCCTAACGGCTTTCGTCCTTGCCTACGCAACAACGGCGCTACGCGCCTGGTCCGCCGCCAGTGTAAATCCAATATACTCTCTGAAGAGTGAATAACGTAAAATAAACAAAGAGAAAAAAATGTTCAGCAATTATGTAAAAATAGCGATCAGAAGCATCCTAAAAAACAAACTTTACGCCATCATCAATGTTCTAGGCTTATCCATTGGTTTGGCTATATATTTGTTTGGGGGCCTGTTTTATGATTATGAATATTCACATGATTCATTTTTTAAGAATTTTGACCGCATTTATACCTTACGGGGTAATGTTAGTTCCCAGGCCAATATCGGCGTTTCGCAAATTGATACAGTCCAGTCTGCTGTTGGCCCGCTCATCAAAACGGAACTTCCCGATGTAGAAGCAGTGGCAAGAACTATTTTACGGGAATTCCTGATTTCTGTCGGGGAAGATAATTATTATCAAAGAGTACGGTTCGCAGATCCCGAACTTCTGAAAATTTTTGATTTTGATTTTATCCAGGGCGACGCAACTGCACTGGATGGTTCAAACGGCATAGTCATAACCGATATGGAAGCCAAAAAATATTTTGGCAATGAAAATCCAATAGGGAAATCTATTACCCTGGATCATGAGTATGACCTTACAGTTATGGCAGTCATCCGCGATATTCCCAAAAACTCTCATTTTAATTCCCAGATTGTCATGGGTACCCCACTTGGAATCCTGATCCCCATGAGGGCGATGGAACGTATTACAGAATTTCAGCCTGACACAAACTGGGGCAATACCTCTTCAGGAAACATGACCTATATCCTGCTTCCTCCCTCTCTCGACCGGGCATGGCTGCAAACTCAAATGGATGGTATTTATGAAAGACATATGCCGGATGAACAGAAAGAATTTCTGGATAGCTTTGAAGTACACTCCCTCGCCGATGCCAATACGGCGATCTGGGACATGCTCGGTATTCCCGTCATAACGGTTGTAAAAGTGCTGGGAATAATGGTTCTTATTATCGCCTGTGTTAATTATACAAATCTTGCAACGGCACAGTCCATGGGTCGTGCCCGCGAAGTAGGCCTTAGAAAAACGCTTGGTGCCGGGCAATTTCAACTGCTCCTGCAGTTTATTGTCGAAAGTTTAACCATTACGTTATTTGCAATGATACTGGCCCTGGCAGCTCTTGAGCTGATTATACCTTTATTCAACTCGGCCACCGGTAAAATTCTCAGCATCAATTATCTGAGCACATTACCATGGCTGCTATTGACGACATTGGTCGTGGGAATACTATCCGGTTCATATCCCGCATATGTCATTACCAAAACAAACCCGATTGAAGCATTGAGGGATACTGCCCGCAAGGGAAAAGCCGCGACTATTATCAGAGCGATCATGATAAGCGTACAATTTACTTTTTCGGTTTGTATTCTGGCAATGGTACTTGTGGTTTATGCCCAAAATGAAAAAGTTGAGGAAAGTAGCAGAATATTTCCCAAGGATCAGGTTTATACCCTGGACCGTATTAATGTTGATCAGATGACAGACCGTCATGAGGTTCTTAGAAATGAAATGCTGAGCATCCCTTATGTTGATGACTTCACCTTGTCTTCACAGGTACCCTATGAACAGACGAACAGCACCATCAGGGCGTCAAAAATCCTCAATGATTTTAATCAGACAGTGACTATAAACCAGCTGAATATTGATGATCATTTTGTCAGTACCTACGATATTCCCATGGTCGCTGGCAGGAATATATCCAAAGACATTGCCATGGACACCCACATAAGAGCCCGTGGAGCAGTGAATGTTCTGGTCAATGAAACGGCGGCAAAAGCCTTAGGGTTCAGCACGCCGGAAGCAGCGCTAAACCAGGTATTCTACGAAGATGAAAAGGAAAAAGGTATAACCACCTATACCATTGTCGGTGTTATGGCGGACCGAAATATTCTTGGTCTTTTTAACAGTGTCAAACCATTCTTCTTTTTCATGCGCGATGCGTCTTATCGGCTGGCATCGATAAAAATATCAAAAAATGCCCCTGTCAGCGTCGTTAAGGATATTGAAGAAGTATGGCAGGACGTTTACCCCGATTATCCGATGCAGGGTAAATTTCTAAATGAAACCTTCCAGTTGGTCTATATGATTTTCGATATGGGAACCAAATCACTGGCGGCTTTTGCTTTTGTTGCCCTTTTCCTTGCCGCAATAGGCCTGTTTGGACTGGCGGCCTTTATGGCCGAGCAGCGAACCAAGGAAATCGGCATTAGAAAAGTTCTGGGAGCCAGTAACAATCAGATTATAAGACTTCTGATATGGCAATTCTCAACCCCGGTTCTTTGGGCAACACCAATTGCTTTAATACTGGCTTATTTAGCATCTGGCCGTTATCTGGAATTTTTTGCGGAGCGTATTGGTCTGCCTTACGGCATGCTGCTGGGGGCCGGTATTTGCGGACTTTTACTATCATGGGCGACGGTTGCGACACATGCATTTAATATCGCCAAAACCAACCCGATTAATGCATTGCATTATGAGTAAGAATGAATGATAACTAACATATCAAGTAAAGGGGAAAGATATGTTTCGTTATTGCAGGGCAGTTGCCTTAATTTATTTGCTTGCTTTCATTACTTCATCAACTTTTGCGCAAACCAAGAATTTTGCCGGCTATGTTGTATCAGCGTCTCCGGAAGCAACCAATGCCGGGGTAACTGTCCTTGAAAAAGGCGGTAACGCTTTTGATGCGGCCGTTGCCGTATCTCTGGCGTTAGGCGCGTCGGAACCGGCAGGATCGGGAATATTTGGCCAGACCGTCATGCTGGTCCAACCCAAGAATGGTGAACCTTTTGTTATTCAGGGAAGCACATTATCACCGGCACAAATTCCTGAGCAAGTGACAAGAGATCAACTGGTTGGAGGGCGAACAGCATCAACAATTCCATCCAATCTTAAAGTGCTTTCCTTTACCCACAAAAAATATGGAAGCGGCAAGCTGAGCTGGAAGGAACTGGTGAACCCGGCCGTTGAGCTTTATAAAGATGGTTTTGTGGTCGGTCCTTTTCGCTACCGCGCATTCAGCCATTACGGCATGGGGCTTAAAGGACAAAAAGCGGCTGCCGATATTTTTTTAAAGCCTGATGGTAGCGCTTATCAGATCGAGGAAGTCTTCAAACAACCGCTGATGGCGAAAACATTAGCGCGGATAGCAGAAAAAGGGGCGGATGAATTTTATAAAGGGGATATGGCCCGCGAAATAGCGGCTGATATGGCTGAAAATGGTGGCTGGATTACTTATGACGATCTGGCCAACTTCAAGGATCCGAAAATTGTTCCCGCCCTTAGATCAAATTACCGCGGTTATGAGGTGATCTCCTTACCGCCACCATTTGGTGGCTGGATCATGATGCAGATATTAAATATTCTTGAAGCAGAAACGCCCAAAGCGATAGAAGAGGATAATGCAAAGAGAAGGATTGCCCTGCTTAATGCCATGCGACTTGGTCACGGTACCAGGGCACATGACCCGGTACCAAATTTTTATGATTATGATGACGATATCAGCATAAAACTGTCAAAGGAACAGGCCGCTAAAATGCTGGATCATTATAAAAACGGCAAAGGCGGTGAAACCACACATTTTTCCATTGTCGATGGGGACGGCAATGCTGTCGCCGTCACCCAAAGTATTGATAATTATTTTGGCGCGCTTGTCGCTCATCCGACACTCGGGTTTCTGTATAATAACTATATGCAGTCATTCCGGTTAAATGATGACGGCTCCCCCTATGTCCTCAAACAAAATGAAATGCCCTTAAGTTCGATGACAGGCACAATTGTAAAGAAAGATGGGGAACCGGTCATGGTCCTGGGCAGCCCGGCCAGCGCACGGATTATTTCTGCTGTCGCCCAGGTCACAAGTTACTGGATAGATGTGGATAAAAATATTGAAAAAGCCGTCGGGGCTTACCGGGTACATGTCGTTCCCGACGATCAGGCCTATATAGAAGGGCCAAATATTTCAAATGAGCTCCTTTCCGGGCTGGCAAAATATGGTTATAATCTGAAAAGACCGGCTTACGGTGTATCAGACAGCCAGTATGACCCCTATTTTGGCGGGGTTCATGCCCTTGCGATCGAAAACGGAAAATGGCATGGTGCCGCGGACCCCAGGAGGGACGGACTCGCAAAAGCCGCATGGAAATAAACCAGATGGATTTTTTTAAAATGGATAAATTTATAAAAATAATATTGAGTATAGGATTATTAACGATTGCTGCCTGCTCATCTGCCGAGACAGACAAAAATAATCAACAAGCCGCTTCAAATGAAAAAATAATGATAAACGCCAAAGTATGGACCGGAAATGCTGACCAACCCTGGGCGGAAACCGTCGTTATGAAGGATGACCGGATTATTGCTGTCGGCGGATCTGAACTTAAAAACGATCATCCAGGCGCTGAAGTCATTGATGTATCCGGAAAATTGGTTCTGCCCGGCTTTATTGATAATCACACACATTTTATGGATGGCTCGGCATCACTTCTCGGCATTAAAACGCAGGGCACTAAAAGTTCTGCCGAATTTATAGAAACGGTAAAAAACTATGCGGCATCTGCCCCGGAGGGAGAATGGATTACTGGTGGGCTTTGGGATCATGAAGCCTGGGAAGGACAACTTCCTAAGAAGGAATGGATTGACGAATATACACCGAACAACCCCCTTTTCCTGCTGCGTACTGACGGCCATATGGCCATTGTCAATTCACTTGTCTTAAAACTTGCCGGAATTACAAAAGACACACCCGACCCGGAAGGCGGCCTGATTGTCCGTGATGAAAATGGCGAACCAACGGGCGTTCTTAAAGATAACGCTATGAATGCGGTATATAGCATTGTTCCGCCAATGACCACGGCCCAGGCGACAAGAACATTTGATGCCGGCATTCAGGAAGCATTGGAAAATGGCGTCACCCAAATTCATAATATGGGCACTTGGGATAACATTGCGATCTTTAAAAAAGCGAAGGATGAAGGCCGCCTTAGAATCCGTGTTTATTACTTTCCCCTAATTCCCAATGTCCATAAGCTGCATGATATGATTGAACGCGAAAGCAAAGGCGATACCTGGCTGCGCTTTGGCGGTGTTAAGGAACTGGCTGACGGATCGTTGGGCAGCACGACGGCATGGTTTTATGAACCCTATACCGATGAACCTGACACCAACGGCTTCCCGCTGATGCAGATGGATGTTCTTAAGAAAAATCTTGCCGAAGCCAATGACCTTGGATTTCAGTTGGCCGTCCACGCAATCGGTGACCAGACAAATGATAACCTGATCAGGATTTTTGAGGAAATTGGCGCGACCGGCAACCGTCCGCGAATTGAACATGCCCAGCATTTAACCCCCGATGCCATTCAAAAAATGGCCGGATTAGGCATCATTGCCTCCGTACAGCCCTACCACGCAATTGATGATGGCAGGTGGGCAGAAAAACGAATAGGTAAAGAGCGCCTGGCAGGCACTTATCCGTTTAAATCGCTTTTTGATGCCGGGGCCATCGTCACATTTGGATCGGACTGGATGGTTGCTCCACTTGAACCCCTTAGTGGCATTTATGCCGCAGTTACACGTCGCACACTGGACGGCAAAAATCCTGATGGTTGGGTGCCGGAACAAAAAATATCCATCGAACAGGCGGTCAAGGCATACACCATTAATAACGCCTATGCCGGCTTTCAGGAAAATGATCTTGGCACCATTGAACCAGGAAAGCTTGCTGATATGGTTGTTATCAGTGATAATATTTTTGACATTGATCCGGCTGAAATCATCAACACTAAAGTGCTTATGACAATAGTTGGTGGTGATATAAAATATTCAAGTAAATAACTAAATTTCCTTTGCTTTATGGTTCGGTGCTGTTCACCGAACCATTTGCATGAAAAATCAGTAGTTCAAAAATTTAGTATTCGTATATTATTGGTTTTAAGATGAATTAAATCCGGAGATTCATTTTTTGTATAAATTTATTTACACCATAATGCTTTGCTGTGTAATGGCATATTATCCACAGGCAAAAGCACAATTGGCAGAAAAGGAAAGACCAAAGATTGGTCTCGTCCTTTCCGGTGGTGGTGCGCGTGGAGCAGCCCATGTTGGTGTACTAAAAGTTCTTGAAGAAAACCATATTCCAATTGATATGATTGCCGGGACGAGCTTTGGTGCCATAATCGGCGGTCTTTATGCGTCCGGTTATTCCGCAGATGAGCTTGAAGAAATAATAAAAAATATTGACTGGCAGGAAACACTCTCCAACAGTGCTCCCAGAAAACAAAAATCTTTCCGCCGCAAAAAAGACGATGATGGGTTCCTGATCAAGTTTAAAGTCGGGCTTAAAGATGGAAAAATCAAACTTCCCAGCGGACTGATTACCCCAAATAATTTAAGACTTTTATTTGCTGAACTTCTAAATAAAAAAACACAAACGGAAGATTTTTGCAAACTTTCTATTCCATTTCGGGCGGTTGCCACCAACCTTGAGAATGGTGAAGAGGTCGTCTTAAAAAATGGCAATCTTGCCTCCGCTATTGTTGCAAGCATGACTGTCCCAGCTTTATTTCCCCCGGTTGAGCTTAATGGAACTCTACTTGTTGACGGGGGCATCGCAAATAATATTCCTATTAATGTCGTCCGGGATATGGGTGCCGATATTATCATCGTGGTTGATGTCACCACGCCGCTTCTAAAAAAAGAGGAAATAACATCATTCGCCTCCGTTCTTGATCAGCTTACATCGCTTCAAAGCCACAAAACTGCTGACAAGCTGATTGCCACTCTTAAAGACGAGGATATTCTTATTCGTCCTGAATTGGATGATATAGATTTTCTCGATTTTGATATTACAACAGAAACGATCCCTAAAGGCGTTGAGGCGGCTTTGTCGGTTCTTGATCATCTTAAAAAATATAGACTGAACCAGAGCAATTGGAATAATTATACAAAAAATCATTCTGAAGAAAAATATGACCCGCCGACCATTGATTTTGTCCGTATTAATAATAATTCTGACGTTTCTGATCAGGTCATCAGATCACATATTACACAATCGGATGGGCAAATTTTAGATGCTGTCCAGTTATCAAAGGATTTAACAGAGATTTATGGTCTGGAATTATTCGAAGAAGTGAATTATCAGACGCTCAATGAAAATGGTGAAACAGGGCTGGAGATAAGAACAAAGCAGCGTGAAGGGGGCGAAGATTATTTTCGTTTTGGGCTGGCCATACAGGAAGATTTTGAAGGGGAAAGTGATTTTCAGCTGGCCGTCGGCTTCACAAACCTTGCAATTAATTCTTACGGCGGTGAATGGCAAACGCTCTTCAAAGTCGGTCAGGAATTCAGCCTTTTCACTGAATTTTACCAACCTATTGATTATAAGGAAAAATACTACCTATTTGCCAATGCGGGTGGAGGAAAAATCAATAGAAACCTGTTAAGTGATAATGGGGATGGTACCATTCTCGGTCAGGTCAGGATCTCAGAGTTTGGCACACAGATAGGTGCAGGACGAAATTTTGGCCGATGGGGCACATTACGCGCCGGAATTAGAAAAACATTTGGCAATGTTAAAGGAAGAATTGGTTTTCCTTCTATCCCAAAAGTATCTTATGATAAGACCAAGTTTGTCACTGAATTTCTTATTGATACCATGGATAACACCCAGTTTCCAACGTCAGGCGCTGTTGTGGAAATTGTCAGCGAAAATACACTTTCCTGGCTTGGCGGCGATTCCGGGGCCGATACAGTAGAATTTGGCGGATATTTCCCCTTTAGCTGGGGCAAAAACACTCTTGGTTTCAGACCCTTGTTTGCAACATCCTATAATGGAAACCCGAATGAAACAAATCTCTTTCCTCTTGGCGGATTTATGAGGTTGACAGCATTTGCACCGGGTCAGCTAACCGGTAACCATGGCGGACTTCTGACGGCAATTTACTATCGGCGTATTTCAGGAGGACCACAATATCTGACGGAAACACCAATTTATCTGGGGGGAACGGTCGAGGCTGGTAATGTCTGGAACCGTTGGGAAGATGTAAGCCTTACTGATCTGCGCTGGAGTTCAAGCGTTTTCGTCGGAATAGATACCATTCTTGGCCCGACATATCTCGGGATCGGGCTGGGGTCTGACGGTGCAACAGCGGCATTTTTAAATATTGGTCAGATATTTTAAATTTGCTATTCCAAAAATTATGCCTAATCTATAAGCAAATTTAATCAAGGGTTTTGTTATGAAAATAAGAGAATTTGGCGTCGAAATATGGATGAATGAATTTGAAAATCATTGCAAATATAATCTAGCTGAAACATGCGTTCAATCGCTTACAATTGATGAACTACTGAAAATAACCGATAAAAAAGAAGCGGCCCTGTCTGAACTTCTACCGCTTAAAATGACTTATGGAGCCATTGAAGGATCCTCAAGGCTGAAAAATGCCATTTCGGCACTCTATGACTCCCAAAAACCTGAAAATATTATGGTTGCCCACGGTGCGATTGGCGCCAATGCACTCGTATACTCTGCGTTGGTTGGTCCCAAAGACGAGGTAATCACCATTCTGCCCACATATCAGCAGCATTACTCTATTCCGGAAAGTTTCGGGGCAAAAGTCAAAATCCTCCAGCTTCGTGAAGAAGACGACTTTTTACCTAACCTTGACGAGATGAAAAGCATGGTGAGCGCAAAAACAAAATTAATTTCGGTGAATAACCCGAATAATCCGACGGGCGCTTTAATCAGTGAAGAAGTGTTACATGAAATAGCGGATATTGCCCGTACGTGTGACGCCTATCTCCTGTGTGATGAAGTTTATCGTGGAACAGATCAGGAAGGAAGTGGCTTCACGAAATCAATTGCTGATATTTATGAAAAAGGGATCAGCACCGGTAGCATGTCAAAAGCATTTTCGCTTGCCGGGCTTCGCGTAGGCTGGGTAGCAGCACCGCGAGAGGTTCTCGAGAGCATTTCAATTCACCGGGATTATAATACAATTAGTGTCAGTATGATTGATGATTATTTTGCGGCCATTGCGCTTGAAAATAAACATAAAATCATAGCCAGAAGCCAGAAAATCACTCGGGAAAATTTAAAAATCCTAGATGATTGGGTCGCAAATGAACCGCTCATTTCATATGTAAAGCCAAAATCCGGAACAACAGCACTCCTTAAATATGATCTTGATTTAAGATCGCGCGACTTTTGTATCAAGCTGCTGAATGAAACCGGCGTGATGCTCACGCCCGGAAGTGTTATGGATATGGAAGGGTATCTACGAATGGGCTATGCCAACAGCGCCGAAATTTTAAAAACCGGTCTTGGCAAAATCTCTGAATTCCTGGGTAGTCAGAGTTAACATCCCAATTCAGCTCAGAAATTTACTTAGTTTCTGAAGCGTTTTAGATGTTACCCTTAATTCTTCGGCGGTGAAATATTCCGCCAAATTCTGAACTTCAACCAGCTCACGGTTCCAGATTTCTGAAAATATTCTATCCCCGCGTTCAGTGAGCGATATCAAAAGGCTGCGTTTGTCTGACGGGTTAGCCCGACTTGTCACCAGCCCTTTATCAAGCAGGTCATTTACCACGATCTGAATATGCTGACGCGAAACATTTTTTGATCTGGCAATCTCCGGCACAGTTTTCTCGCCCGTCACAGATAAATTTTCCAGAACAAAACGCATTGATGCATTAACCTCCAGATCTTTCAATAGATCATTTGAGCGATCCCCGAGCAGATTAAAACTGGATCTTACATCACGGATAACTGTGTTTAGCCTTTTAGCTTCAGTTTTCATTTTCCCTCACTTAACTGCCGAAATTTATCAACAGGAACTGACAATATAATTGACTATATATTTTTAACAATCATGTTGTCAAATATCCCCCTGATCAATTCGCTTAATTATTTTAAACAGAATATCTGCGCCAGCATCCAGAAATTTTTTGTCCGTATATTCTTTCGGATTATGGCTAATGCCTGCTTTTGATGGCACAAAAATCATCGCTGTCGGGCAAAGTCGTGCCATCATTTGTGCATCATGCCCCGCACCGGAGTTAAGTCTTGAATATGAAAAACCGACATTTTCTGTGACCTCTGCAATCAGATCACAGATCCTCTTGTCAAATTGAACAGGCTCGAACCTGACAAGCTTCTCGGTATCTGCCACGACTTTCTCTTCATGACAGATATTTTCAATTTCCTTATGAAGAATTTTTTCCGCCTTTTTCAGTTTTTCATCATCAATATTCCTAAGGTCCACTGTCATATTGACCTCACCGGGAACAACATTAATCAGGTTTGGTTTGGGTGTAATGACACCCACAGTGCCGACCTGCCCTTCACCAATTTCTTTTGTAATTTCACGCACCGAAACTGCCAGCCTTGAGGCCGCATAAGCCGCATCTTTCCTTAAATTCATCGGGGTTGTTCCCGCATGATTTGACTGGCCCCGAAAAGTCACACCGGTCCAGGAAATCCCCTGCACGCCTTCCACAACGCCGATAAAATCATTTTTGCTTTCAAGTATTGGTCCCTGCTCTATATGAAGCTCGATAAAAGCATGCGGAATTGTGGACCCACATTTCATTGTCCCCAGAAAACCTGTTCTGATCAGTTCCTCATAAAGTGTCTTACCATCCGTAGAGCAGATAGCATGCGCCTCTTCAATCGACATTCCCCCGGCATAAACAAGTGAGCCAAGCATGTCAGGCTGAAACCGCACCCCTTCTTCATTGGTGAATATTGCCACACACAGATCAAAATTTGGCACTTCTCCATGATCCGCAAAAGTTGCCAATACCTCAAGCCCGGCAAGTACGCCGTAACATCCGTCCAGATGCCCGCCATTTCCGACCGTATCAATATGTGACCCTGTCATAATCGGCTGACCACTTTTCTTTCCTTTTAAAGTGGCGAATATATTACCGATCTGATCAATCTGAACCTGAAGTCCGCTTTCCTTCATCCATGAAATAACCAGATCCCGACCTTCTTTATCCGCATCGGTCAGGGCAATGCGTCTTGAACCACCTTCGGGGGTACTGCCAATTTTGCTTAATGCTTCAATCCGGCTGTGTAACCTTGATTTGTTCAATTTCAATCTTATCCCCTTGAATTTTTAATCAAACCGGTAATTTGGTGTTGATTTTGAAATTTCTATTTCTTCTTCGGTCATATCCGTGGAAACCCAGCTAAATAAAGGTGTGCTTAAATACCGCTCCCCCGTATCGGGGAACATAACAAGAATATTTGACCCATCCGGTGCTGTTTTTGCAATCTCTAGGGCTGCGGCAAAACCTGCCCCGGCAGAAACCCCGACAAATATTCCTTCTTTCTGGGCTAGGTTTTTTGAACATTCCATCGCCAAACTTCCGGAAACAGCGATCAGATCATCAATGGTTCCGTTTTGGACTGCCTGCTCAGTCAGACGTGGAATAAAATCCGGCGTCCATCCCTGCATCGGATGCGGCTGAAAAGCGGGGTGATTGCTTGCATATGATCCATCGGCATTATGCACTTGCGGTATTCCGCTTGCGAGCAACTGCGCATTATCAGGCTCGGCCACAATAATTTTTGTCCCGGGACTTTCCTTTTTCAGAACACGTGAAACACCATTAACCGTTCCGCCTGAACCAAAACCGGTGATCCAGTAATCAAGTCCAATTTCTGCAAAATCATTCAGTATTTCTCTGGCTGTGGTTTTTTCATGAATATCAGCGTTAGCCGGATTTTCAAACTGCTTGGACTGCCACCAGCCATGCTCTTTTGCGAGTTCATCGGCTTTGGCAACCATACCGGATCCTTTAAGTGCTGCCGGCGTTAAAACGACCTTGGCCCCAAGGAAACGCATTAACCGGCGCCGCTCTACGCTGAAACTTTCCGCCATTGTTATGACAAGCGGGTATCCCCGCTGCGCGCAGATCATAGCGAGACCTATACCCGTATTACCGCTTGTTGCTTCAACGATTGTCTGACCGGGTTTAAGCTCTCCTCGCCTTTCAGCATCCGTAATCACACCTAGAGCTAGGCGGTCCTTAACTGACCCCATCGGATTAAAATATTCCAGCTTTGCGTAAATATTGACATTGCCCGGGCTCAGATTATTCAGTTTGACGACCGGCGTGTTTCCGACCGTCTCAACAATATTCTCATAAATTTTGCTCATCCGTTTTCCACTCCCTCTCTGTTCTCTGCCAAATAACATGGCAATTTTCAGCGCTTACAGTATAAGTTTTTGTTAAGAAAATTTCACCAACATTCGAGCATCCTGAAACAGCGGCGAATTGAATTTATAAATTTGCAAGGCTATTCGCCGCGGGCATCATGACCATAAAATTTCATAACCATTCTGATCGTTATAAACTGAATGATGATGATAAAAAATATGATAGCCGGGCTTTGATAAAATCCTGCCACAATAAAGGCCAGCATTGCCATCGTTCCATTTAGAGCCGCATAAGCGAACTGCGTTGATACATGATCGATGTGAGGGCATCCCGCCCCCATCGATGCCAGAACCGTCGTATCGGAAATGGGAGACGTATGATCTCCAAACAGACCACCGCTGAGCACGGCGGCAATAGTGAGTATCATCGGCGCTCCAAGGGTGTTGGCAATCGGCACAACAATAATCATCAGAATGGCGAAAGTGCCGTAAGATGATCCCGTGGCGAATGACATCATTGCCCCAAGGAAAAAGACTATCAGCGGAAAGAAATTTGGTGAAATCCGATCCCCAATCAGGGTGGCAAGATAATCCCCTGTATGAAGATCACGACAAAGGGAACTGAGCGTCCAGGCCAGCACAAGCACGAAACAGATAAAGACAAGCTTCTGCATTCCCCGCACAAAAATATTGAGACTTTCATTATAGGTTGTCTTCTTATGCTTTTTCATCAGATAGGCACAGGCAATAGAAGCAAAGGTATAGGAAAGACAGATCCCTGCCCGCATATGCAGGCTTTTAATACCGTCCAGATAGGCAAAATACCCCATATAGGTAATCATGGTTGTCAGCATCACGGAAAGCGGCAGGATAACCGTTATTAATTTATACTGTTCTTTATTCGCCGGATCGGGCTCATCCAGTTCATCATCCAGAAGTCCTTCTTCAACCGCTTTATTATACTGGCTCTGTGCCTTTGCCATAGGACCAAAATCCTTGCCAGTTGATAGGATCATGGGAATGGAGATAAGAGCCAGAAACGCATAAAACTGATAGGGCCAGACACTGAGCAGCACCTGATAAGGCTCGCCCTCCAGCCCCACATCGCGATAGGCATTTTCAATCAAACTCATAATATACACACCCCAACCGATAAAAGGGATGAGGATAGTCACCGGTGAAGCGGTCGTATCAATAATATAAGCCAGCTTTTCACGGCAGATTTTCAGTTCCCGAAAGACCGGTTTAAAAAGCGGCCCGACAATCAGTGCATTACCGCTATCGGTAAAAAAGACGCTAAGTCCTGTTGTCCAGGCCGCCAGCTGTGCACGGACCGGATCGCCGATAAATTTCACCATGACAGAGGCAAAGGCGCGTGAGCCACCGGATTTATCAAGCATCTGAATAAATCCACCAATAGCCAGCATAACAATCAGCACCTGGGTATTGGAGGGGGTGGAAATCTGGACAAAGGCGTGCTTTTCAAGAAGCTCGGCAAATGCCAGGAACGGATTAAAATCGGCACTTATCAAAGCACCGCTATAAGCCCCAAGTGTCAGTGAAAATATGATATTTCGTGTATAAACCGCCAAAATAATACTTAGCGCCGGAGGCAACACCGACAATGCACCGTAACCTTCCATAAAACTTCCCTCTGTTATTTTTTATAACCCTAGAGGATGGCCGGATTTTTTCAAAGTATTATTTTTTAAGAACCATAGCGCCGCATTATTAACCTGATCACAATATACTGAAGCGGCATGACCACCAGAATTATATAAGACGTGTCAAAAATAGCCAGCAGCAGAAAAGCTAAAACGGTCATGAACCCGGCAATCATCGCATAGGGGAACTGCGTTGATACATGATCAATATGCGGACATCCGGCACCCATCGATGCCAGCACCGTTGTATCGGAAATGGGGGATGTATGATCCCCGAACAGGCCGCCGCTTAATATGGCTGCGATTGTCAGAATTAAATCTGCCCCCAGAATATGAGCTACAGGCAAAGTTGTCGCCATCAGAATGGCAAATGTTCCAAATGAGGACCCGGTTGCAAAAGACATCATGGCGCCAAAAATGAATACCGCAATTGGAAAGAAGCGGGGATTAAGACTGTCCCCGATCAGGGTTGCCAGATATTGACCCGTTTCAAGTTCACGGCAGATGGAACTAAGAGCCCAGGCAAGCGCCAGAATGGCCCCAACGCTGATAAGGTTACCAACCCCTTCAAAAAATAGTTCCATTGACCTGTCATAGGTTATTTGCTGATACCGCTTCATTACATATGCGCATCCCATTGAAGCGAATAAATAGGAAAGGCAGAGCCCCGCATTTACATGCACACTTTTGACACCTTCTGTCATGGCATAATAACCAAGCACTGCGGCAAGTGTTGCAGCCATGATGGCAAAAGGCAGGATCACCACAATCAGTTTTGTTTCTTCCTTCTTTGCCTCCGATATATTTTCCGTTTTGCCCAATTCTTCGAGGAAACGTTTCTGCGCCGCTGCCATCGGGCCAAAATCCTTGCCTGTTGATATAAACATAGGGACAGCAAAAAGGGCGAGAAACGCATAAAACTGATAGGGCCAGACCTCAAGCAGAACAGAAAACGGGTCAGCCTTTACCCCCATGCCTGAGTATGAATTTTCAATCAGGCTCATAATATAAACACCCCAGCTGGCCACCGGAACCAAAATAACTACCGGTGCGGCCGTGGTATCAATTATATAAGCCAGTTTTTCACGGCAGATTTTCAGTTCCCGAAAGACTGGCCGAAACAAAGGACCGACAATTAATGAATTTGCCGTATCGGAAAAAAACACGCTAATGCCGGAGAGCCATGTAGCGAGCTGTCCTTTTACCTTATTTGAAACCAGCTTTACCATGACAGAGGAAAATGCCTTTGCACCACCAGACTGTTCTAGAAGATTAACAAACCCGCCAATGATCAATGTAATCAGTATAACTTGCGTATTGGATGGGCTGGACACTTCTACAAATCTATGGTCGCGCATCAGACTGACAGTAGCAAAAAACGGATTGAAATGATTAAGGATAAGTGTTCCGCTTAAGGCTCCGGCTGTCAGTGCCAGGATTATATTACGTGTATAAATCGCCAGCGCCACACTGAGCAACGGTGGTATCACTGACAAGACACCATAGCTTTCCATAACATCCTCTTTTCAAGCACTGTATTTCTTTTTCTACCCTAGTGGATATTGAAATGATATCAAGGCTAAAAGGAACGCTTATTTAGAATTACAGTGAACAGAAACGTTACTCATCGGAATTTTCTTCGGGATCATCTGTGGACTTCACAATATCAGTCCATCCTGTTTTTAATTTACTTTGAAGCTGCTCTATGGTCTCAAACCTTAAGCTTTCTTTGTCACGAATGGCCATCTTCACGCTATTCTGATCCTGCGCGAGAAACTCGTTGACTTGTGCCTGATTTTCTCTGGCATTCTCTGAAAAAATCCGCCCCCGATCAGCATATTCCTGAGCTTCCTCTTCGCTGACGGGCTCCGATATATTTTCAAGATAATAATCATCAAAGTTATGATCCCTTTTCAGCACCTCACGCACGAGTTCATGCATTGATACATTTGGATCACTGCCCATTTCCTGGATGATTTTATGAAGCCTTTTGATATTGGTCATCGTGCTAACCTCAACGAATTTGGATTTTCCAAGTGTATTCCGCTGAAGTAAACAACTGGTTACAAAGTAAGGTTAAGAAAAATTAAGCTTATTAATAAAACTCTAGAGGGTGGCTTTGGGACGGACGATTGTATTGGCGATCAGCAGCCCTGCTGCAATCACAAGCGCAACAACAAACATTTGCAGAAACTGGTCAAACCCCTTATCACTTTCACCTCCCGCTGCGATAAGAAGTCCCCTAAACCCGACACTGCCGCTGACCATAACGGTAATGGCCGGCACCAGCACAATTGACGTGGGCCGATTGAATTTCCGTGCCCACAGATTGGCATATATTGTTGCGACAATCGCCCCCATCAATGTACCAAGATAGGTGACTTCGAACTCATTGCCAAACAGCACACCAAGATAGGAGACAAGGCAACATAATATCACCCAGGGGAAATCCCTGATCAGTGACTGATAAGCAATGCCCAGACCAATGAACAACAGAGGAAGGAAAAGCCAGTCGCCGAAATTTTCAGTCTGCACTGCATCAACCATATCCCCTGACCATAATATATTGATGGTCGCCAGCCCGAACCAGGCGCCAAAAAACTGCTTTAACAGATATATCAGACCGCTGATCAGGTTGGCACTTCCCGAAACCACATGATTGCTGACAATTTCAACAATACTCGCACTTACCGTAAATCCGGGGATAATGCTGATAATCGCGGAAATCACGATCACCAGCATGTTAATTTCAGGCAGATAAATTTTAAGTATAGCGGTAAGTATTCCGACAGCATAAGCGCTCGAGAACGGCAGAAGTTCAAGCATTCTCCCTTCATATTTATGGGCAATATGAACGTTGATATAGACAAGAACCGATAAAGCACCGGAGAGAATAATATCCAGTATATTGCCTGACATCAGTCCGGAGAATCCCACCCCTACGAATAAAAACCCGATGGCTTTTCCCAATGGTCCCCATGGGTTGGGCAGCGCTTCAATTTCATCCAGCAATGAATAGGCATCGTCCAACGAAATCCCCCCATCAACAACGCCTTCAACCAGTTCACCGACACGGGCAAGCTTGGCCATGTTAAAACCGCCCTTTTCCACATGAGCCATATGCATGATCTGGTCATTTTCATCATCTTTCCAGAAGGCATAAATCATTTCCGATCTGGTTGACCGGAACACACCATTATAGCCCAGCGCCTCGGTCACCTGGGTTAAGTAACCTTCCAGTCGGGCTGCTGATGGGCCATATCCATGGGCTATAATGCCTAGCTTGATAATAAACCGTCTGGCAACACTGTATTTTACGGTCCGTTCGTCATGTTCGGTCATGGTGCTCAAGTCATTCATTGTTTGTTTTTACGTTAAGCCATTTAAGAAAAAAAGGAAAATAAATTTATTCTGATATTTTTCCATTTGTTCTTGTTTTGTTCTATTTTTATGATAATCTTTATCTTTCCTTAAATTGGGGTCAGATAATGAAAAGGATCACAACCATGTTGGACGTTCCAACCGGGCTTGGCTGGCTTTACCTTGACCTGAACAGTTATTTTGCCAGTGTTGAACAGCAATTAAATCCACAGCTGCGGGGTCGCCCTGTTGCTGTTGTCCCTTCTGATACCGAAGCCACCTGTGCCATTGCCGCCAGCTATGAGGCAAAAGCATATGGCGTTAAAACCGGCACCATGATTTATCAGGCTAGAAAACTTTGCCCCGGGCTGGTTACGGTTCCTGCCCGTCATGACAAATATGTCGAATATCACCATAAAATCATGGAACAGATCGATAAACACATTCCCATAACCAAAGTCTGCTCGATTGATGAGGTGGCCTGCCGTCTGATCGGTCATGAGCGCGAAAAGGAAAAAGCCTTTGAAATTGCCCGTAACATCAAAAAAGCCATTCTCCAGAATGTCGGCCCCTGCCTGAGGTCTTCGGTGGGGATAGGCCCAAACCGCTTCCTCGCCAAGGTCGCCAGCAATTTGCAAAAACCCGATGGCCTGACCGTGCTTTATGCGACAGAGCTGCCCGACCGGCTAGCTCATCTTAAATTATCAGACCTGCCCGGCATCGGGCGTAATATGGATGCCCGCCTGTCCCGGGCCGGGATTAACGATATCACATGTTTCTGGAATCTGAACCCGAAGCATGTAAGACGTATCTGGAACAGTGTTGAGGGGGAACGCTTCTGGTATGCCCTCCACGGCATAGAAACAACAACCAACGATGATCCTACCCGCCGCACTGTCGGCCATAGTCATGTTCTTGCCCCCAACATGCGACCGCGTCACAAGGCGCGTCTGGTCGCAAGACGCCTGACCCTTAAGGCCGCCAGCCGGTTAAGACGTCTTGGATATTTTGCCCGAGATTACAGTCTTTATGTTCGCTTTGATATCCCGAAAGGGGACGGCAGAAAATACAAATGGCAAATGGATATTAAAATCCCTCTTGCTGAAGACAGTTTCTCTTTTCTTCGCGCTTTAAACATTCTCTGGCAAAAAATGATTGAGGATAATACCCCCACCCATATCAAACAGCTTTCTGTCACATTTTTCGGGCTTGTCCCCGCTGAAAAAATAATGCCCGATATGTTCAAGCAGCTGGATGATCCGATCAGCAAAACACAAAACCGCCACCGCCGCCTTTCCGTTGCTATGGATGATATAAATAAAAAATATGGTCTTGATACGGTTGTTCTGGGTACCCTGCCTGAAACCATGGCTCCCTTTAGCGGCACAAAAATTGCTTTTACCCGTATTCCCGAAAAAGCTGAATTTCATGAATAATTCTTGAATCACGATGGTCCAGGGCTTACATAGAAGAATATAAAGTACTGACAACTGGGTTTAAAAAATGACAATTCCTTTAACGGCTAAAGAAACAATGCCAAAAGCCGAGCTATTGAATGAAATCAATCGCTTGCGAAAAGAAAAAAATGCCGTGATCCTTGCGCATTATTATCAGGATGCCGAAATTCAGGATCTGGCTGACTTCGTAGGTGACAGCCTTGATCTTTCCCGGAAAGCCGCGGCAACAGATGCTGATGTCATCGTCTTTTGCGGTGTGCGGTTTATGGCTGAAGTGGCCAAAATTCTCAGCCCGGGAAAAACCGTTGTGCTGCCGGATATGGAAGCGGGCTGCTCACTTGAAGACAGCTGCCCACCGGACAGGTTTATGAAGTTCCGCGATAAATATCCGGACCATTTATGCATAACTTATATCAACTGTTCTGCTGATATTAAGGCAATGTCGGATATCATCATAACCTCATCCAATGCTGAGCATATTATAAACCAGCTGCCTGAGAACCAGAAAATCATACTGGCCCCGGACCGCCATCTTGGCGCCTATCTGGCGAAGAAAACCGGTCGCGACATGGTTCTGTGGCCCGGTAGCTGTATCGTCCATGAGCGTTTTTCTGAAAAAGAGCTGATCAAACTGAAAGCCGAACATCCAGACGCGCCGGTAACAGCGCATCCGGAATGCCCGGATCATATCCTTCGTCATGCCGATCATGTCGGTTCAACATCGTCAATCCTGAAATTTGTGCTTGAAAATCCGGCTGAAAAATTTCTGGTTGCGACAGAGCCCGGCATCATACACCAGATGCAAAAAAGCGCGCCTCATAAAACATTTATTGGTGCCCCCGGTGCAGACGGCAATTGTAACTGTAATCAATGCCCGTTCATGGCCTTAAATACACTTGAAAAACTCTATAATTGTTTAAACACACTGGAGCCGCAAATTGAAGTCGATGAAATAACCCGGATCAAAGCCCTGGCCCCCTTAAATAAAATGCTTGAAATGTCACCACCAGCGGCATCAAACCAGCCCCCCAAATCGGGCCGGGCCTTTTAACATGCCGCTTTATAAGGAAGAGCTTCGGCATTTTATAAAAAGCCTGCTTGATGAGGATATTGGCGCTGGCGACCTGACAACACTTGCCACCATTCCTGCGGATGCCACTTTAAAAGCAGAAATGAATGCCCGGCAGACCATGGTTATTGCTGGCATTGATATTGCTGCCAAAATAATCCATACCGTCGATAGCGCCATCAGAGTGGAAATACTGGTTCAGGACGGCGTTGAAGTAACCGCCGGCAATGTCATCATGCGCCTTGAAGGAAATGCCAGAAACATTCTGACCGCCGAACGGTCCGCCCTTAACGTGCTACAACATCTGTCCGGTATTGCAACCCTTACCAGACAGTATGTAAGGGAAATCGAGCATACTGACTGTAAGCTTCTGGATACGCGAAAGACGATCCCCACACTGCGAAAACTGGCCAAATATGCCACCAGAATGGGTGGTGCTGTTAATCACCGTATGCGGCTTGATGATGGTATTCTGATCAAGGATAATCATATTGCCAGCGTTGGCAGCATTAAAAACGCGGTCGACGCCGCCAGAAAATATGGCACCCGTGCAAGCACAATCGGGATCACTGTTGAATGTGATACGCTTGATCAGGCTGCCGAGGCCGTTGCCGCCGGGGCTGACCGTCTGCTGCTTGACAATATGTCCCTTGATATGATGCGCACAGCTGTTGGTGATTTTGGCGGCCGTGTAAAATTGGAAGCCTCCGGTGGTGTCACTTTGGACACCATAAAATCCATTGCCGAAACCGGCATTGACTTTGTCTCTGTCGGCCGTATCACACAATCCGCCCCCGCCGTGGATATTGGACTTGATTATTTAAATTAAAAAGGCATACTCGCCGTCCACTTCGCCTTGCGTGATTAGCTGTCGAAAGAAAATGCCATGACATTGATTCAGTCAAATATAATGCTGTTATGTACTGCCGCTTTATGGGGGGGCAGTTTCGTTATACAGAAAAACGCCATGGACACTATGGATCCGTATATTTTTAATGCATACCGATTTTTCATTGCGGCATTGTGTCTTTTACCGGTTCGTTATTTCAGACGCGGCAATATTTCAATCATGCAAAGCGCTGATAAAACCCACATGCTTTTCGGCAGCATCATTGCCGGCAGCATTATGTTTGTTGCGGTTGCCTTTCAGCAGATTGGCATAAAATTTACGACCATTTCCAACACCGGCTTTATTACAGGACTTTATATTGTTTTTGTACCGATGATCGGCATATTCATAGGTCATCGTTATAACCATAAAATATGGCTGGCTATTCTAATTGCCTGTTCGGGATTATATCTTCTTTCCGGTATGAGCGGATTTAATATGGAAAAGGGCGATTTTTTTGTTCTGATCAGTGCTTTTTTCTGGGGCGCTCATTTGATCGTAATTGATCATATTTCGCATCGTCATCACCCGGTTGCTTTTGCCATCCGCCAGTTTATCGTTTGTGGTACATTAAGCCTGATGATGGCCGTTTTGATGGATGAAAGAATGTTCCTCTCTAGTGGTATTGAGTTGTTTTATGTCATTTTCAGCGGCGCTGTTGCCATTGCCGTCGGATATACGCTGCAGATTTACGGTCAAAAAGTAACACCACCCTCACAAACCGCTCTGATCTTCAGCACGGAAGCACTGTTCGCTGCCTTTGCCGGTTACTTGCTGCTTAATGAAACATTGGGACAGAAAGCATTAATTGGTTGTGCACTGATGCTCTGTGGCTCACTCATGGCGCAATTTTATCCACCGCTAAATCATCGAAACACGGAACCCAAATCATTACCATAAAACGGAATTGAAATATTAAACGTGCTGACCGCCATTAATATGGATTTCCGCACCTGTCACATAATCAGACATTTCAGTGCAAAGAAAATAAATTGTCTTTGCCACTTCCTCAGGGGTGCCAAGTCGGCGAAGCGGAATATCAGCGATAAGATCTTCAGTACCCGGCGAAAGGATCGCTGTTTTAATCTCCCCTGGCGCAATGGCATTTACCCGAATACCATCGGGTCCAAAATCGGCGGCCATTTCCCTGGTCAGCGACGCCAGTGCCGCTTTTGATGTGGCATAGGCGGCTCCGGCAAAGGGGTGGACACGGCTTCCGGCAATTGAAGTTACATTGACCACCGCCCCGCGCGCCAGCGCCAGCTCATCATAAAGACCACGGGCCAGCATGATCGGTGCAAAGAAATTCACTTCAAATACTTTTTTCCAATCTTCCTCACTGGTATTTTGCGTGTTCAGCCTTGACCCATTTTCCCCTTTTGGTGAAATACCCGCATTATTGACAAGTGCGTGAAGCGGTCCACCACCAAGACGTTTTTTAATTTCCTGAATGCCTTCACGACGCCCTTCCGGGTCACCAAGGTCTATTTGCACATGATCTTCCGGTCCTGCTTCCCAGGGGCAATGTTCTGAAAAAGGATGACGTGAACAGGTAATAACCCGCCACCCGGCGCTGGAAAAGCGTTTGACCGTCGCATGTCCAATACCCCGGCTGGCCCCGGTCAGGACAATTGTCTTTTTAACATTGGCCCTAGATTCAGTTTTTCCATTTTCTTGTGATTGGGTGGGCATTTTTGAAACTCATTTATTAATAATGATTCTTAATTAATCTACAGTAGCATAGTTTTAAAAATAATAAATAATTATTTTAATAGTGCTTCTTCGAGTAAGGTCTGCTCTTTCTTTGAAAAACCGATAATGCATTTATCTCCCAAATCAAAAACCGGCCTTTTGATCATTGCCTCATTTTCACATAAAAGATTTATTGTCCCTTGCTCATCCAATGCCTCCTTCACCGATTCAGGTAGCTTTCTCCATGTTGTGCCTTTTTTATTAAGAACAACATCAAGTCCGCATTCTGAAACCAAGTGCCGGATTAATTCTTCATCAACGCCATCTTTCCGATAGTCATGGAAAAGATAATCAATGCCTTTTGAATCCAGCCATTTCATAGCCTTTTTCATCGTATCACAATTTTTGATGCCAAAAATTTTAATCATTAAATAGCCCCTTTTTTGCTGTCATTAAAGGGATCAGCATGAATAAAAACTTCTGCATTTTTATATGTTTCAATAATCTTTTGTTCCACCTGATCTGAAATTTCATGCGCTTCATGAAGGCTTATTCCGTCCTGTAGTTCCATATGAAACTGGATGAATATATCCAGCCCCGAACGTCGGGTCCGAAGCTCATGAACCCCAACCACTTCATTATGCTTTTTTATAATACTGATGATTTTTTTTCTGTCCTCATCATCCAGTTCCTTATCCATCAGCACATCGGTACTGGCAATAAACACCTGATAGGCACTATGGAGAAGATAAAAACAGGCAACTGCACCAAAAAAAGGATCCGCATATGTAAATTTAAAATATCCATCCAGTACAAGTGAAATGACCACCCCTAAATTTAACAGAATATCCCCAGTATAATGCATTCCATCGGCGGCTATAGCGACAGAACCGGTTTTTCTGGTGACATGTTTCTGATACATAACCAACAAAATAGTCAGCAAAACGGATGCCCCAATTATCCCGGCACCAAGAACAGGTTTTTCAATCGCCCTAGGATTAATTATTTTTTCGATTACTTCTCTAAGTAGAAACAGCGATGAGGCGAAAATTATAAAGGCCTGTAAAAGACCGGCAATAGCTTCTGCCTTACCATGACCAAACCTGTGATCCTTATCCGCAGGGATCATTGAGAAACGCACAGCCGCAAAAATAATAATCGATGACAGGCTATCCATAACGCTATCAAGAAGCGTTCCGAAAATAGCAACAGATCCGCTTTCAATATATCCCCATGTTTTTAGGGCAATAAGCGTAATTGCCACCGTAACAGAGGCTGTCGTCGCTCTTCTAAGAAGTTTTTCAGCATCATTTTTATCAAGGTGAGTATTCATTACGGATAAAGTATTTCTGTTTCCCAATTGCCCTGATCATTAATTTTATAAATATGTCTGTCATGAAGCCGGAATTTTCGATCGCGCCAGAATTCAATGCGTCTTGGTTTTAGCCTGAACCCTGACCAGTGTGGAGGACGGGGAACCGCACCGATACCAAATTTGGTTGTGTATTTAAGAATTCTTGCTTCAAATTCAAAACGTCCTTCCATTGGCTGGCTTTGTTTTGACGCCCACGCCCCGATCTGGCTGTCTCTGGCACGCGAAGCAAAATAGGCATCAGCCTCTTCATCGCTTACCTGGCTGACGGCACCCTCAATACGGATTTGCCGGGCTAGACTTTTCCAGTGAAAACAAAAGGCCATATTGGGATTATGAGTTATTTCCTGACCTTTACGGCTGTCAAGATTAGTATAAAAAGTAAACCCATCAGGTCCGTGATCTTTAAGTAGCACCATTCTGACAGATGGCCTTCCCTGATCATCAACAGTTGCAATTGACATTGCTTCTGCCATATCTTCGGCTTTGTTTGCTTCTTCAAACCACTCTGCGAATTTTTCGAATGGATCCTGCATAATAATCAGCCCTTGTATCGTTTCATTTTATAATTAATTATATTGTATAATTTAGAGTACATCTATAACCCATGTTAAAGGATAATACAGTGAATAATTCAAAAAACATTGCAAAAGTTGCGCTGATTTCCTTAATTGCAGTGCCATTGCTGTCCTGCACAAAAGAAGATAGCGGCACACTGCTGGGCGGCGTTGGCGGCGCTTTGGTTGGAAGTGCTGTAACCAATAACAGTACGGTCGGTGTTGCCATTGGCACGTTGGCCGGAGCCTATATTGGTCGCGATATTGGCCGCAAAATGGATAAGGCAGATCAGCAGAAAATGTATCAGACAACCCAGGCAGCCCTTGAAACCGGCGTTTCCGGAAACGCCGCACAGTGGACAAATCCGGATACGGGTAATAGCGGGTCGGTAACCCCTCAGCCTGCTTATAATAATGCAGATGGTCAATATTGCCGTGAGTATCAGCAAACGGTGACCATAGCAGGCAAAGCAGAAACAGCATACGGGACTGCCTGCCGCCAACCAGATGGTTCTTGGAAAATCGTAAACAATTAATTATATTAATCGGTAGTTTTTAATTTAAAGAATGGAATGATGAGAGATCCATATACAGTACTTGGCGTATCCAAAGATACCAGCCCGGCAGATTTAAAAAAAACATATCGCAAACTTGCGATGAAATATCATCCGGATCAAAATCCCGGCGATGAGAAAATGGCAGAGAAGTTTAAGGAAGTTTCTGCTGCCTATGCCCTGCTGAGCGATGAAAAGATGAGAGCTCGTTATGACCGTGGTGAAATTAATCCAGATGGTAGCGAAAAAGGATTTGCCGGATACCGCCAGAATGCTCACGCCGGCGGCAACCCATTTGGTGGCGCTTCGGGTTTCAGCGGTTTTGGGGCCGGCTTTGATGCCGAAGATTTGTTTTCCAGCCTTTTTGGTGGTGGCCGCACCCGGACACATAGGGCCAAACCATCTGCACGCGGCGATGATAAAACATATAATATCAATATTGATTTTCTCGACGCTGTTTTAGGCAGCAAGAAACAGGTTAGACTTGAGAATGGCAAAACCCTCAACATAAACACTCCAGTTAATGTCAGGGAAGGTCAACAGATCAGGCTTAAAGGGCAAGGTGGTGCTGGTATTGGCGGCGGCCCAGATGGCGACGCACTTATTGAAGTCCATATCAACAAGCACCCTTATTATACGCTAAAAGGAAATGATATCCACATGGAGCTTCCCATTACGCTTGAAGAAGCTGTGTGTGGGGGCAAAGTAACGGTGCCGACAATTTCAGGCAAAATTGCCCTGACCATTCCAAAAAACTCAAGTTCTGGCAAGTTGATGAGGTTAAAAGGACGGGGAGCAGAGGATCCTAAAACCAAGAAAAAAGGTGACCAGTTTGTAAAATTAATGGTCACTTTACCTGCAGAAGCTGACTCGGAGCTTGAAAAATTTGTTAAAAAATGGTCGGCTAAGAATGACGAGTCCAAAAACATACGTGAACATTTAGGGTAAAATGGAAAAACCAGCAGCATTCGTAAAGTTTCTGATCAAGACAATTACGAATTTTAATAAACATGACGGCATGGTCATGGCAGGCCATCTGGCCTTTCTTGGCCTGCTGGCTTTATTTCCGTTCATCATTTTTCTGGTCTCCCTTGCCGGAACTTTTGGCCAATCAGCTGCTGGTACAGATGCCCTTACAGTAATGTTTGACCATATGCCTGCAGATGTCGTTTCAGTGTTGCGTGGACCAATTGAAAAAATGATCTCCACATCAAGTAAGGGCATTATGACATTCAGCATCATCGGTGCCATTTGG
This sequence comes from Emcibacteraceae bacterium, assembly GCA_041396985.1. NCBI lineage: Bacteria > Pseudomonadati > Pseudomonadota > Alphaproteobacteria > Emcibacterales > Emcibacteraceae > Emcibacteraceae bacterium. Next base: position 340,114 of record JAWKXO010000003.1, on the reverse strand, counting down.
GTATCTTCCTCCGCCATTGATGCTGCGCGGCTGGCGATTGTCCGGGCCTATTCAACGGTGTCAAGACGTCCTTACCTGCGCCGCCGTGCCGAGGGACTTCTACTGGTTATTTTATCCGCATCCAGTATTATACTTGGCATGACCGCGCTGGTTTTCGGCCCCGTCATCTGGAAAGCCATTATTAAATACAGCCCCGTTGAAGCAAATTGGATTTTTTTATGGAACCTCATCCGTCTTTCGGCCAGTTTTGGCCTCATATTCGGCGCCCTCTGCCTTGCCTATTTCATACTCAAACCAAGACGGCTTATTGCCCCAGGACCCGTCGCTCCAGGGGCAATCGGGGCAATCGTTGTCTGGATGGTTATTGCCAATAGCTTTTCAATTTATCTTAAATATTTCGGTAATTATGATGTCACATACGGCAGCCTTGCCGGTGCCATTATTGCCCTCGTTTTTTTCTATTTTTTAAGTGTGGGTTTTATAATTGGCGCAGAAATTAATGCGGAAATTTATCACCGACGGTTGGAAAAAATGGAAAAAATACAGCCAAGTGATTGAATTTGAGTGACTATTGTGTAGGATACGGGTAATTTACTATTTGATACTATATCATTTAAAAACATTTGGGACATATTACCCAGAGGAATAAAAAATGACTGAAAAAAAAGGACTTCTTTCAGGAAAGCGCGGTATCATCATGGGAGCGGCAAACAACCGCTCTATTGCGTGGGGTATAGCCAAAAAGGCAGCAGAGGAAGGTGCCGAACTGGCGTTTACGTATCAGGGTGAGCAAATTGAAAAAAGGGTGCGCCCTTTGGCAGAGAGCCTTGGCTCAAATCTGATCCTGCCTTGTGACGTTACAGATACTGCCTCGATTGATGCTGTTTTTGCTGCACTTGAAGAAAAATGGGGTCGTCTCGATTTCCTTGTTCATGCGATTGCCTACTCTGATAAAGAGGAACTGACCGGCCGTTATGTCGATACGACACCCGGTAATTTTGCCAGAAGCATGAATATTTCCTGTTACTCATTTACGGCCCTGGCCCAGCGCGCCGAGAAGCTGATGACTGAAGGGGGAAGCATGATCACGCTAAGTTACTATGGTGCCGAAAAGGTGATCCCCCATTATAACGTCATGGGCGTTGCCAAAGCGGCGCTTGAAGCCAGCGTTAAATATCTGGCCCGCGATCTCGGTCCCAAAAATATTCGTGTAAACAGCATTTCTGCCGGACCAATTAAAACTCTGGCTGCATCAGGCATCGGTGATTTTCGCTATATTCTGAAATGGAATGAACTAAATTCCCCAATGGGCCGAAATGTCAGCATTGAGGAAGTGGGAAATGCAGGCGTCTATTTTATCAGTGATTTATCATCCGGTGTTACCGGTGAAAACCATCATGTTGATGCCGGATATCACGTTATGGGAATGAAACGCGAAGATAGTCCCGACCTTACCCTGCATAAGGAAGAATAATTATGTCAGACAATAGCTACGGTAAATTGTTCCGGGTGACAACCTGGGGCGAGAGTCATGGCCCATCAATCGGTTGCGTTGTTGATGGCGTGCCCCCGCGCCTTAGCTTATCTGAAGAAGATCTGCAAATTTACCTTGATCAGCGAAAGCCCGGACAAAACCGTTTCACCACCCAGCGTCAGGAGCCGGATCAGGTCAAAATTATGTCTGGCGTTTTTGAAGGGCTGACCACCGGAACGCCGATCAGCCTCATTATTGAAAATAAAGATCAACGCTCAAAAGATTATGGTGATATCAAAGATAAATACCGTCCCGGTCATGCCGATTTCACTTATATGGAAAAATATGGCATTCGTGATTATCGCGGCGGCGGTCGTTCATCTGCCCGTGAAACAGCCATGCGTGTTGCTGCCGGCGGAGTTGCCCGCAAAATTCTTGGTGACGAAATTAAAATAACCGGCGCCCTGATACAAATCGGCGACAAAAAAATTGATCCTGCCAAGTGGGATGATGATCAAATTTCCAAAAATCCATTCTGGTGTCCGGATTTGGAGATGGTTGCCGTCTGGGAAAAATATCTCGATCAAATCCGAAAATCCGGAAGCTCCATTGGCGCCGTAATCGAAGTCCGCGCAAGCGGTGTACCAGCCGGGCTGGGTGAGCCTATCTATGGCAAGCTGGATGCCGATCTGGCCGCAGCGATGATGAGCATTAATGCCGTTAAAGGTGTTGAAATTGGTGCTGGGTTTGCCAGCGCTGCCCTGACGGGTGAACAAAATGCCGATGAAATCAGAATTAAAGATGGCAATCCCCATTTTAAAAGCAATCATGCCGGCGGTATTCTGGGCGGTATTTCATCCGGACAGGATGTGGTTGTGCGATTTGCTGTTAAGCCAACATCATCTATACTGACCCCACGTGAAACCATTGATGCTGATGGAAACGAAACCGAAATTCTGACCAAGGGCCGTCATGATCCTTGCGTCGGCATACGTGCCGTTCCTATTGGTGAGGCTATGATGGCCTGTGTGCTGGCCGATCATATTCTGCGCCATAAGGCCCAATGCGGATAAAAAAAATTCGATTTACAGTGAAACCTAAATTTTTGGAAGACCATAATTTAAACGACAGACTAGTGTAACAATAGCTGTATATATAGACTCATCAGGCATATCTGTAGAATGATCTCAATATTGATGGAAAACGGGTAGAAGGCTATGTTGAATTGGTTAAAAACAAAAATTTCCAACAGTATAATTCGATATCTGGAAAGGCCCGTCTGGCGCTACAGACCCTTCACACTGATTACAGAGGAGGATTTGAGAACCTATCTTGAACCAGGTGATGTCCTGTTAATAGAAGGCAATCAGTATATCAGCTCAATCATCAAATATCTTACCCAGTCAACCTGGTCCCATGCCTGTTTTTATGTTGGTGACGCTTTAGGGACAGACGAAAATGGGGAAAGACTTTGCCTGATAGAAGCAGATGCCAAGGGGGGTGTTAACGCAGTTCCTTTAAGTAAATATAACCATTTTAACACCCGTATCTGCCGGCCAAATGGACTTAATATTGAAGAAAAAAAGAATGTCATTGATTATGTGGTATCCCGAATTGGCCTACAGTATGACATGAAAAATATCATAGACCTTATGCGTTACCTATTTCCATACCCTCCGGTACCACTTTTCTTCAGGCGGCGAATGCTGGCACTGGGAAGCGGAGATCCGACAAGAGCCATATGCTCAACCCTGATCGCCCAGGCATTTCAGTCGGTAAAATACCCGATCTTGCCACGGATTGAGGTAAAAAAAGTAATGTCCACTGACGCCAGTTTTCAGGAAAAAGAGATTTACCACATCCGCCATTACAGCCTGTTTACCCCGCGGGATTTTGATGTATCTCCCTATTTCAAAGTAATAAAACCCACCATTGAAAGCGGATTTAATTACAGGGAAATTACATGGTCAGAAGATGTGGATTTGCCTTTTAATGGCTAATTTATTTTAAAATAATCAGGCAGGATTAATTTTTTATACTGTCCACATACCCTAATAGGGATTGTATCCTGATGATATCATTCAGCTCTTCATGGACGGCACCATGATGAATGGCCTCTTCCTGTTGCTGTTGCCAATAGGCAATAACATCAAATTTCTCATCATTTCCCGGATCTTTCTGAAAACTTAAATTGATATGGTCTTCAAAGCTTATTGCTCCGGCATTAAAAAGAGCAGCACTTAAATTTGCCACCTCGGATGATGTCGCATTTTTAAGATCAATATTTGACGCAACATTACGCCAGATTGGGGAAATGTCGATTTTTACTGATGAATCGTTGGCTGGCCGATTAATTGGATTAATATCATTATCGGCTTTTAATCTTTTTTGTGATTTACCGCTGATGACGGCTTGATCACTGATTAAAGTCTGCTTTGGTTCAGGTTGGATCAGTTCTTTTAAATTCATGTTATAGGCTCTTACGCTATCCATTATATTACTCCTTGCAAAATATCAGCGACTTTTCGCTTTTTATTGCAAGGACTGTGCCATCCCCTCGACTTTTGAAAATTTGTTTAAATTCCTAACCTATTTACTAACATATTGTTAAAAAAGGCGTTTTAATAATTTATTAACCATAAATTCCGGCAATTCTTACCGCTTCCAATTCAACAACCAGATCTTATAGTAAGAAAAAAATGTGGTAAAATTATGCCCGTTCAAAAGTGGCAATAATTTCCAGATGCGCTGAATAAAGAAACTGATCAACCGGTGTTACCGCCCCCATCTTGAACCCGGCCTCGATCAGGTTCTGGACATCACGTGAAAATGTAACGGGATTGCAGGACACCATCACCAGCTTTTTAAGTTTGGAATTGATAATTTCCACCATCTGGTGCCTGGCCCCTGCCCTTGGCGGGTCTATTATTGCCACATCAAAATTGTCCAGTTCATGAGGGAGTAATGGCCTGAGAAACAGGTCACGAAGTTCCGTTGTCACCCGCTTTATACCGCCTAGCTGATTGGCACTGCTTTTTAATGCCTCCAGCATCTCTTCATTATTTTCAACCGCATGTACATTTGCATGATTGGCCGCTGCAATCGAAAATGTGCCACAGCCGGAAAACAAATCAACAACACGGGTAGCGCCCTTTATCCCGTCAAGCATTGCGGAAATAAGAACATTCTGACCATGTTCTGTTGCCTGCAGAAATGCGCCCTCAGGAAAAAAGACCTTGTTCCCTTCAAAGGTTACAAAGGGCTTTCTGCGCTCTGCCAATATTTCATAAAAAGGCTTTTTCAACTTTGTATCAAACCAGCTGATCCTTGCCAGATCATTCTCTTCAGCAAAGGCCGCAAGATCCATTCTCATATTAAGGTCAACTTCACCATTTCCCTTAAACACCACATCCAGACCATTATCTGCTTTGGTAATCTGAATGGTCATTTTCTGTTTATGGCCAAGATTTTTTCTTAAATATTTCTTGAGAGGTTCAATAAACGAGGTAATTTGAGGAACCTGTATCGGACACATATTTATATCAACCAGATTATGACTGCCTTTTTCGGCATAACCCAGGATAATTTCACCACTTCCACGGCCGATCGCATGAAAACTTGTCCTGCGACGGCTTCCTATCGGGCTAATCTCAAGCGGCCTGATTTCCGCATCAGCTATTCCCTGATTTTCAAGGGCGGTCTTAACCAGATTTCTTTTCCAGTCCCTATAATAATCTTTTTCCACATGCTGAAGCATACAGCCGCCGCAGTCCCCAAAATGCTGACAAATTGGCTCTGCCCTGTAGGGTGACTTTATATGAATGTGACGAAGGCGTCCTTTGGGACCATTCAGTTTGGCATCAATCACATCCCCTGATACAGTATAGGGCACATAAACGGTTTTCCCGTCCATATGGGCTATACCATCTCCACGGCCGCCAAGTTCATCAATGGTTATTTTTTGCGTCATATCGCGCCCCGATCAGAAATTCTATATTGCCTTCCGGTCCTTTAATTGGACTTTGCGTCAGGCCGATAACGCTCCACCCGTCCATTTCATCTTCAATCCAGCTTTTGATTTTTTCGCAGACCTCCTGATGAAGTTCAGGCTCACGCACAACGCCACCTTTACCGACATTACCTTTGCCGACTTCGAACTGCGGTTTGATCAGGGCAATTAAAATACAGCCATCGGCCGCCAGCTTCATAGGGGCCGGTAAAACAGTCTGAAGGCCAATAAAACTTGCGTCGCAAACAATTAAATTGATTTTATCTGGTATTTCGTTCTCGGTGAGGTAGCGTGCATTGGTTTTTTCAAAAACGACAACTTTATTGTCATTTCTGATTTTCCAGGCAAGTTGGCCATGCCCAACATCAACAGCATAGACCTTAGCAGCACCGTTTGTCAGGCAGACATCGGTAAAACCGCCAGTGGATGCCCCAACATCCAGAACGGTCATACCCGTCACGTCTATGTTAAACTCTTCCAGCCCTTTAACCAGTTTAAGTCCGCCGCGACTGACCCAGGGATGCTCCTTGCCGCGCACTTCCAATGAAATTTCTTCGCTTAACTGTTGGCCAGGTTTGGATATTTTCTGCTCACCGGCATAAACATTTCCCGCCATGATATAAGCCTGTGCCCTTGCGCGGCTTTCTGCAAGACCGCGATCCACAAGCATCTGATCTGCGCGCTTTTTAGCCATTGACCTGAGAAGAATTTACGTCGTTATGCCCCAATGCCTGAAGTGCGGTTCTGACAAGGTCTGCGGCCGTAAGGCCCGCTTTTTTATACATTTCATCCGGGCTGTCCTGATCAATAAACTCATCAGGAAGTTTTAATGTTCGCACTTTAAGTCCCTGTTCCATCAGCCCTTCATTTGAAAGATATTCAAGGACATGGCTGCCAAAACCGCCAATAGAGCCTTCCTCAATGGTCAGTAAAACATCATGGTCCAGCGCCAGTTTACGGATCATTTCAAGATCAAGTGGCTTGGCAAACCGGGCATCGGCGACCGTACAGGAAAGCCCTTTGGCGGCAAGCTCATCCGCGGCAATCAGGGCATGTTCAAGGCGGGTGCCAAGGGACAGAATGGCGATTTGCTTTCCTTCGCGGACTATTCGGCCCTTGCCAATTTCAAGTATTTTTCCTTCTTGCGGTAGCTCAACCCCGGTGCCTTCTCCCCTTGGATAGCGCACAGCTGAAGGTCCGCTATCATGAGCCGCGGCTGTAGCGATCATATGGGTCAGTTCCGCTTCATCGGCAGCAGCCATCACCACCATATTCGGCAGGGTCGTTAAGTATGTTACATCGAACGAACCGGCATGGGTCGGGCCATCCGCCCCGACAAGACCCGCACGGTCAATGGCAAAACGAACGGGCAGGTTTTGAACAGCCACATCATGCACAACCTGATCATAGGCCCGCTGCAGGAATGTTGAATAAATGGCGGCAAACGGTTTATAGCCTTCACAGGCAAGACCGGCAGCAAAGGTAACGGCATGCTGTTCTGCAATACCAACATCAAAGCAACGGTCGGGAAATTCATCGGCAAATTTGTCAAGACCAGTACCCGATGGCATTGCCGCATTTATCGCAACAATTTTATCGTCTTTTCTCGCTTCATTAATCAACGCTTTTGCGAAAACACTGGTATAACTTGGGGCATTGGCTTTTGACTTTTTCTGAGCGCCGGTATCTACATCAAATGTCGAAACGCCGTGATATTTATCTGCTGCATTTTCAGCGAATGAATAGCCCTTGCCCTTTTGCGTGACAACATGAACAAGGATCGGACCACCCGTCGCATCACGCACATTTTCGAGCACCGGAAGCAAATGTTCCATATTATGACCGTCAACGGGTCCGACATAATAAAAACCAAGTTCCTCGAAAAGCGTCCCTCCCGTTGCCATACCCCGGGCATATTCCTCAGCCTTTCTTGCTGTGGTGCTGATCGTGCGGGGAAATTTGCGGACAATATTTTTGGCAAAATCCCGAAGGTTAAGATAAGAACTTGACGATAACAGCCTCGCAAGATAGGCGCTCATTGCCCCCACTGGAGGAGCAATTGACATATCATTGTCATTCAGAATAACAATCAGACGACTATTTAATGCCCCTGCATTATTCATTGCCTCATAAGCCATTCCGGCACTCATAGCCCCGTCACCGATCACGGCGATAACATTTTCAGCTCCACCTTCCAGATCCCGGGCCACCGCCATGCCAAGTCCGGCCGAAATTGACGTGGAACTGTGTCCTGCGCCAAAGGGGTCATATTCACTTTCTTTTCTTTTTGTAAAACCGGCAAGACCGCCACCTTTTCGAATGGTATACATTTTATCACGGCGCCCGGTCAGTATTTTATGGGGGTAACACTGATGTCCCACATCCCATATCAGCTTATCTTTTGGTGTATTGAATACATAATGAATGGCTGTCGTCAGTTCAACGACACCAAGCCCGGCACCAAGATGTCCGCCTGTGCGCGAGACATTATAAATCATATCGGCACGTAGCTCATCAGCCAGATCCTGCAGCTTTTCCGGTGGAAGCTTTCTTACATCAGCTGGATATTTTATTTGATCCAGTAAAGGTGTTTCCGGTTTTTCATTCATTTTTATTACTCTTCACCCTATTCTTAATGAGCCCTGTGACGCACAAAACCAGCCAACGACCTTAAGATATCAGCTCTTTCATCAAATTTATCCAGGCTTTTGACAGCCTGATCAATCAGCTCATCTGCCATCCCTCTTGCACGCTTGGCTCCCATAAGCGAAACCAAAGTCGCCTTGCCCGCTTCCAAATCTTTGCCGGCTGTCTTTCCAATATCTTCCGAACTGCCCTCAATATCAAGCAAATCGTCAACAATCTGAAACGCAAGACCAATATCGCGTCCATAGTTGGCCAGATTATGACGCCCTTCATCCGCTACCTTAGCCAATATTGCTCCCGCTTCACAGGAAAAAACGATCAGCGCACCAGTTTTCATCTGTTGCATGCGGATTATTTCTTCATCCGTCAGGGGCTGGTTTTCCGCTTTAAGGTCAATCATCTGCCCTCCGACCATGCCCATAGCACCTATTGCCTTGGATAACAAGCCAATCAGCTCACAGCGAACAGCAGCATCCGGGTGCGTTTTACTGTCAGCCAGAATTTCAAACGCTAAAGTTAAAAGGGCATCACCCGCCAGAATGGCTGTTGCTTCATCAAATTTTTTATGGACTGAGGGCTGGCCACGGCGCATATCATCATCATCCATTGCCGGAAGATCGTCATGTATTAGAGAATATGTATGAACACATTCCACTGCCACAGCGACACGTAGCGCATGATCAGGATTGACTGAATAAAGTGAAGATGACTTCATCACCAAAAACGGCCTTAATCGTTTCCCCCCGGCAAGAAGCGCATAGCGCATGGCTTCGACAACATAATGTTCCATCCCCACCGTTTTGGGAAGAACAGAAATTAGATAATGATCGAACGATCCGGCAAATTCATTTAATGAATTTGTTGCCAAATCAATTGACAATGATGACATAGGCTAGCTTCCGCCGTCCAGAGGCGTACTTGTTAAAGTACCATCGCTCGACTTAGTTATTTTTTCTATGCGGGCTGTTGCATCCTTCAGCTTGTCTTCACAGTGGGCCTTAAGCTGGGTTCCTCGCGTATAGATTTCTATGGATTGTTCCAGTGATACTTCACCACTTTCAAGACTTCTGACAATATCTTCAAGCGCAGACAGGGCCTCTTCAAATTTCATATTTTTAATATCATCCGGTATTTCTACGGCTGACTTTGTTTCCTTAACCACTTCTTGCTCCCGATTTACTTTACCGCCCTGTTATAGCGGAAACATCACTCTTCCATCAATGCTAAAACATGTGCTTTTGCACATTCGCCGATAACTGAAAGATTATAACCCCCTTCCAGGGCTGACACAACACGGCCTTTTGAAAACTCATCCGCAACTTCCATCAATTTCCGCGTCACATAATAATAATCATCTGTGTCCAGATTAAGATCAGCGAGCGGGTCAAGGGTATGTGCATCAAACCCCGCCGAAATAAGAATTAAATCCGGCTTGAACTTTCTTAAAGCTGGCAATATACGGCTTTCCACTGATTTTCGAAAGGCATTACTGCCGCTGCCTGCTGCAAGCGGCGCATTGATTATCACGCCGACACCCTGATCATGAATATGGCCTGTTCCAGGATATAAGGGGGATTGATGGGTCGATGCATAAAATAGCCCGCGTGTGTTTTCCGCCACAGTCTGGGTGCCGTTTCCGTGATGAACATCAAAATCTATAATAGCAACACGGTGACAGAAATATTTTGTTCTAGCGTGAAGGGCGGCAATTGCGACTGAATTAAACAGGCAAAACCCCATCGATCTGTCTGGTTCTGCATGATGACCTGGTGGCCTTATGGCGCAAAAAGCATTTTTATTTTTCCCCGCCATGACCCGATCAATCGCCTGACATACAGCCCCGGCAGCAAGCAGTGCCGCCAGCTCTGATCCTGGTGACAAATATGTATCTTCGTCAAGCATGGCATGACCATTGAGCGGCATTTTATTGAGAACGGCCTCAATCTGATCATCCGTATGAACCAGTTTCAGTTGTTCAATTGAAGCAGGAACAGCTTCAACCCTGTCAAGTTTCTGAAATTTGGGGTCATCCAAAGCGGCCAGAATAACACTTAATCTTTCAACACATTCCGGATGACCGGCCGGAGAGATATGATTTAAGCAATCTCTATGGGTAATAAGGGCAGTGGTCATTTGGCTGCTTTTGCGGCTTCATATTTTGCTTTTTCTTCTGCAACTAGCTCTTTTTTGGAAAGCTTTCCGACCATGGTTTTCGGCAGTTCATCACGAAATTCAATTTGTGAGGGCCGTTCATGCTTGCCAATTAACGGTTTGATGAAAGCCATCAGTTCGTCTTCGGTTATGGGCGCCGCCCCTTTTTTAAGCCTTACGAAAGCCTTTGGTGTTTCACCCAGATAATCATCCGGTATGCCGATAACCGTAACTTCTTCCACAGAAGGATTTTGGTTAATGGCTTCCTCAATCGTTCTGGGAAAAACATTAAACCCACCGACCAGAATAAGATCCTTATCGCGGTCCATGATGAATGTGTATCCTTCCGCATCCATATAGCCAACATCACCGGTTTTTAATATATCGCCGATCATCACCTGATCCGTCGCGTCCGGTTTTTTCCAGTATCCTTTCATCACCTGCGGACCCCGGATACAGATTTCCCCACTTTCTCCAATCGGCATTTTTTTGCTATGATCTTCTCTATCCAAAATAAATACTTCGGTTGCAGGGAGCGGTAAGCCGATGGACCCTGCCCGGCTGCCTATTTCGCCCATCGGGCTGGCGTGTGTTACCGGCGAAGCTTCGGTCAGACCATATCCTTCCGTGATATCAAGGTTAAAACGGTTCCGATATTGTGCCCTTAAATCAACAGGAAGGGGCGCACCGCCAGACATTGCCATCTTGATTTTGCCAATACCGATTTTATCGGCATCCTTATGGCTGGCGAGAGCCGTAAACATGGTCGGCACACCGGCAAACATGGTGATATTTTCCCGGATCATCAGTTGTACAGCTTCTTCCAGTTCAAATTTTGGCACCATAACCAGTCTTGCCCCTATTTTAAGCCCCATATTCAGAACCACGGTCAGGGCAAATATATGAAAAAACGGCAGGAACGCGACCATATTTTCTTTGCCAAATTCCAGATTTGGTGGCCAGACTTCCAGCTGCTTCATGTTGATATAAAGATTGGAATGACTAAGCATTGCCCCTTTGGGAATACCTGTGGTCCCACCGGTATATTGAAGGACAGCAATATCCTCATCCGGATTTATCTCAACCGGTTGAAAGTTCCCGTCATTTTCAAAAAGTGAATTATAGTCAATATTGATGTCATCTCTGGCAACACGGGCGATGGCGCTGTTTTTAAATATTTTAAACAAAATATTTTTTGGAAAGGGCAGGACTTCGGAAAACTTGGCAACAACAAGCTTTTTAAGACGGCTTTGTTCAACGACCCGGCGCATTTTGCTATAAAGCGCATCAAGATCAAGCGTTACCATAATATCCGTTTCAGAATCCTCAACCTGATGCAATAATTCTTTTTCCGAATAAAGCGGGCTAAAATTAACAACCGTACCACCTGCTTTTGAAATGGCAAAGAAAGCAACGACAAATTGGGGGCAGTTTGGCAGGAAAAGTCCAACTTTAATACCTTTCTTAACCCCCATTTCCTGAAAGGATTTACAAGCTGCATTAACGCTTTTGATCAGCTCTCCGTAATTCCATGTTTTCCCCAAAAAATCTATAACGATATTATCGGGTAGTTTTGCCGCTGTATCATCAAGGATCACATGAAGCGGTCTTCCTTCAAATTTTTGATCCCATTTTACATGCGGAGGATAATGGTCAATCCATGGTCTGTCGTTCATTATGCCCTCATATCGTTTCAATAAATCTCCCAAACGGGGTTGTTATGCACTCCCACAACAATTATAGAACAGTATTAATTAATCTCAATCAAGTATATAATATGACAATGACCAAGAACCGACGCCATAATCCATCACAGGAAACGTTTGAACTTGCCGCCAATTTACTCCGGCAGGGGGATATTATCTCTTTCCCGACTGAAACAGTCTATGGGCTAGGCGCCGATGCAAAAAACACTGATGCGGTGGCAAAAATATATGAAGCCAAAAAGCGTCCTCAGTTTAATCCGCTTATTGTTCATCTGGCTGACGCTGCTGATGCAACGCAGTATGTGATGATGAATGTCCATTCAAGAAAACTGGCAAAAGCGTTCTGGCCGGGCCCGTTTACTATGGTTCTGCCAATTAAAGAAAATAGCGGCCTTTCAGATCTGGTGACAGCTGGACTGGATACTGTTGCCATAAGGGTCCCGGAAAATCAAATTGCCCATGCGCTTCTTGAACAATTTGATGGCCCGATAGCGGCCCCAAGTGCTAATAAATCAGGAAATGTCAGCCCGACAACCGCTGATCATGTGGAAAGTGAATTTGGCCCAGAACTTAAATTGATCATTGATGGTGGTCCATGCAATAAAGGCATTGAATCAACTATATTGCAGATTGACGGCGGGGAAATTACCCTGCTTCGTCCCGGCAACATCACCGCAGAGCAGATCGAAAAAATCCTGGAACGAGATATCGAAGTACAAAATTCACCAACGGACAATCCAACGGCACCCGGCCAGCTTAAAAGCCACTATGCGCCAAAAACAAAAATGAGGCTGAATGTAACAGACCCGGCACCCGGCGAAGCTTTTCTTGCTTTTGGGAAATATAAAATGGAAGAAAACAGTTTAAACCTCAGCCCTTCCGGTGATCTGGTCGAGGCCGCAAAAAATTTATTTTCAATGATGAGAACCTTGGACAATCTTGGCCTAAAAAATATTGCTGTCGCCCCCATTCCCAACACCGGGCTGGGTTTTGCCATTAATGACAGGCTGGAGCGTGCAGCGGCCCCTAGGGGAGAAGCCTAAGTGGCAATTGACATTTTACACCTTGAAAAGTTGAAAAATATTGCTGGCCCTAAAGGGTACAGCACTGATCCGGATGTAATTGAGCCCCATCTGAAGGAACCACGCGAAAAATTTATCGGAAAATCACCGCTTGTTCTATATCCGGACAGTACAGAGAAAGTTTCCGCGCTGGTTCATTTTGCTTATGAGCATGACATTAAACTGGTCCCGCAAAGCGGTAATACCGGTCTTGTCGGTGGCGGCGTGCCGGATGCAAGCGGAAATGAAATTATCATAAGTCTGAAACGTATGAACAGGGTGAGGGTCAAAGATAACCTGAACCACACCATGACTGTCGAAAGCGGCATGATCCTTGCCGATGCTCATAATATAGCAACATCAATGGACATGATATTTCCGATGCATCTTGCCTCCGAAGGATCAGCCATGATCGGCGGCAATATTTCATCAAATGCCGGTGGTATAAACGTGCTTCATTATGGGGTCATGCGTGATCTGGTACTCGGTCTTGAAGTGGTGCTACCCAATGGCGACATCTGGAACGGTCTTACCGGCCTCAGAAAAGACAATACTGGCTATGATTTAAAACAGTTATTTATCGGTGCTGAAGGCACACTTGGCATTATCACTGCTGCCACGTTGAAGCTTTTCCCCGCACACAAACAAAAAAACACTGCCTTTGTTGCCATTCAAAATCCGGAAGCGGCCATCAAGCTTCTAAATCTAGCGCGTGAAATCAGCGGCGATAGCCTGATCGCCTTTGAAATTCTTCCGCGTATTGGTCTTGATATGACCATTAAGCATATGCCCGGATGCCGCGACCCATTAGATCAATCCTATCCATGGTACATTCTAATGGAGTGTGCAACTTCCCTTAATCCTGATCTTCTTGATCTTGAAAAAGTGATGGAAAGAATACTTGAAACAGCGATGGAAGCAGAACTGGTGATTGATGGCGTAGTCCCCAAAAATATGAATGAGGCAAATGACCTTTGGAAGCTCCGTGAATTTATGTCTGAAGCCCAGAAATTTGAAGGGGGCAGCATTAAACATGATATCGCTGTGCCCGTTTCAAAAATTCCTGAATTTTTAAAACAGGCCGTCGAAGCCGTAATGCAGGCATTGCCCGGCGTGCGTCCTGTTCCCTTCGGCCATATCGGTGACGGAAACATTCACTTCAACTTATCCCAGCCGGTGAATATGAATAAACAGGACTATTTAAAAAAATGGCCCGACCTGAACCGGGTGGTTCATGATATCGTTACAGAGCTGGGCGGCAGCATCAGTGCCGAACATGGGATAGGCACTTTAAAAGTCGGGGAGCTGGAACATTATAAGCCCGAAACTGATCTTAAAATCATGCGGGATATCAAAAAAACAATTGATCCTAAAAACATCATGAATCCGGGTCGTATTATTCGCGTCTGACTAAACTTGCTAAGTTAAAATTCTCTTTATTTTCCAATCTTTCCTAATAAATTCGTCTTTTTTTCATTAAACTGAATTTTACATAACATAGAAAAAATAATTCTAATAAATTGGAGAATATATAACACGAATCACTACTGGAATTGTTATGTTTTTTTGTCTAAATTAAATTTTATAACTAGTTTACAAATGTTTATAAATTTTAAGTGTCCAACAATATAATATAAACAATAGGTTATAATTTTAATAAATCTATCATATTTAGGAAATTGACCTAAAATTTGAAATCCAATAAAATATGCCCCGATTTGTTAGTTATATTGCGAAGGATTCATGACATGTCAAAAAAGTTTTTATTCATATTTTCATCATTGGTTTTACTGGTAATTAGTCCCTTATCATTGGCCAATGCTACTGTTTATAACATTGTTGAAAATGTGGATACTACATTCGATGGAAATTACTTCCACGATGAAGTCGGCCCAATAGGTGGTATCACTGATACTTACCAATTTACCTCTTCCGGATTCACCAATCTGAAATTTTTCGTGAGTGTAAATCATGATCAAGGTAGCATTGGCGTGCCCTTAAATTATGGTATTAATAATTTGCAGATGACCTGGAGCATTGGCAATATCATTCATACTATTACCAGCCCAAGTGGGATTGTTAATACATCGGGCATTCCTTTTTTCCATGCACTTACTGATGGTCAGGTTGGAATTCTGTCAGTTACCGGAAACTTCAGATCTGCCGGCGGAGGTTATACACTTTCCGTGAGCGCCGTTCCTCTTCCACCTGCAATCATTGCTTTTATGAGTGCGATGCTCGGTGTTGGACTGATTGCTCGTAAACGTAAAAATTTATCCGTAAACCCGATCTGACCAATTTTCAATTCAAACTAAAAAAGTCTGTTTAATATATTTTAGGCAGACTTTTTTACTTAATTATCTTAATTCATCCGCATTTATATATTTGATGCCGGAGGGCGTACAGATAAACACACTTTCACCAAACAGGGATATAACGAATGGATCATCCTCCGGATAAAACTGATTAACAAGATAAAGCGCAGGCCCAATGGTTTTTAAGAGTACGACCATAGAGATTAAAAAATAGATCATATATTTCTGTAGTGTCTGTTTGCTTACATTCATAAACAATTTATAGCACTAATTCGCTGCTTTTCCCATATTAATTAATTCAGATAATTTTTGTTTCTGTATTCCTTTTTCATCAAAATTGTCCGGTGACAGCCAGCTTAAAAACCCTTTCTCAACAATAGGCCAGTTTTTATCCAGAATTGAATACCAGGCCGTATCACGATTGCGACCCTTATAGATTACGGCCTGCTCAAATGTACCATCATAATGAAAACCAAAGCGAAGAGCGGCTCGGCGCGATGGCGCATTTAAAGCATCGCATTTCCATTCATAACGTCTGTAGCCAAGTTCACCAAATGCCCGCTTCATCATTAGATACATACATTCGGTGGCGATTGACGTTTTCTGTAATTTTGGCGCAAACATGATATTTCCCACTTCAATTACACCGTGTTCAGGCTGAATTCGCAGATAACTGGCCAGTCCCACGGCTTCATTGCTGGCCCGTTCAATAATGACGTAAAATAAAGGATCAATACTTTCACATTTAGGTGCCAACCAATCATTAAATTCCAGTTCCGACTTAAATGGCCCCTGCATCATATAGGTCCATAATTTTCCGCCCCGATCTTCTGCCAATGAATCAAATAACTGTTTTGAATGCTTATCCAGATCAATTTTTTCCAATCTACATAAATTACCTTCCATTGGCGCATGTGTCGGATATTTGGCTCCTGTCCAGTTGGGCACATCTTCGCCAATTGGCTGGCCAAATTCATTTTCCCGTTGCGACATCATAATTCCCTTAAAATTTATCAAACTCAAATATTAGCATGATACCCGGATAATATCATTGCTGCATCATACTTAATCCATCTATAAATCATTCCCTAATTTGCTCTATTGCTTTGTTAATAATATCAGTGATAGCTTATAGAGAAACAGACGGGGACCACAAATGATTAAAGTTACCAATTTTATTAATTTTCATTTTTTTACAATATGTTGCGCAATATTGGCACTTAGTGCATGTGGTCAGTCATCCGATATTGGATCTAAAATCAGCGCCGATACTGTTTATAAAAACGGACGGATCTATATGGTCGATAATAATCACAGTTGGGCCGAAGCCGTTGCCATTACCGGAAACCACATTTCATTTGTGGGAACAGATAATGACGTCGCCAATCTGATTGGTGAGAATACAAAAGTCATAGACCTTCATGGACGCATGATGATGCCGGCAATGCAGGATAGCCATATCCATCCGATTTTGGGCGGGATCGAAGCTTTAAGCTGCGATCTTAACGCACAAGTCACACTGGAAGATTATAAAAAGGTAATTGCCGATTATGCAATTGCCAATCCTGATCTCGAATGGCTGCTTGGCGGCGGCTGGTCAATGGCCGTTTTTGGCGCGGGCGGGGCGCCAAGTAAAAAAATTCTTGATGACCTAGTTCCGGATCGTCCCGTCTATCTGACTTCACGCGACGGTCACAGCGGATGGGCAAATAGCCTTGCTCTTGAAATTGCTGGCATTACCAAAGATACACCTGATCCTGAAGATGGTATTATTGACCGAGACCCGGAAACAGGGGAACTTATTGGCAGCCTTCAGGAAGGTGCGATGTCCTTATTACAGAAATTTGTACCACCGCCATCACTGGAAAAGAGAATTGCCGGGTTAGAGTACACAATCAATATGCTCCATTCATACGGCATTACCTCTATTCAGGATGCCTCGGTTGAACTCCCGGATTTTGAAACCTATGCCGCACTGGAAAAAGATAATGAGCTTACATTACATGTTGTCGCGGCACAGTGGTGGGAACGGGACAAAGGTACTGAACAGATTGAAGGTTTTAAAAGCTTAAGAGACGAATTTACCAGCGATCTTGTTGATGCTTCATCCATAAAAATTATGCAGGACGGGGTACTTGAAAATTATACGGCGGCCATGCTTGAGCCCTATCTGGAAGCCAATGGCACCAGGGGCATTCCAATGGTTGATCCGGAGATGCTTAAAAAAGCAGTGGCAGAACTTGATGCAGACGGATTTCAGGTTCATATTCATGCGATCGGTGACGCCGCCATCCGCCAGAGCCTTGATGCCATCGAATATGCCCGTAAACTGAATGGCCCGCTTGGAAATCGTCATCATATTGCTCATTTACAAGTCATTCATCCTGATGATATTCCCCGCTTTGCTGCTCTTGATGTAGTTGCCAATTTTCAACCCTACTGGGCCGCAGCGGATGAATATATAATGGACCTAAACGTGCCTGCCATCGGTGAAGAACGGACAGGTTGGATGTATCCGATCCGAAGCATTGAGAAAACCGGGGCCACCATCGCCTTTGGCAGTGACTGGTCCGTATCAACGGCCAACCCGTTTCTGGAAATTGAAACGGCTGTTACCCGCCTAGGTGCATTAGGTGAACCTTATCCGGAATTTACACCAAATGAACGGATCAGCCTGCAGACAGCAATTGACGCTTTCACAATAAATGCCGCTTTCGTTAATAAACAGGAAGACAAAACAGGATCAATTGAAGTTGGCAAACTTGCCGACCTTATCGTCCTCAACCAGAATATGTTTGAAATTGACCCGGATCAGATTTCCGATACAAAAGTGCTTCTTACGCTGTTTGGCGGAAAACCTGTTTACGGCAGTCCGGAGAACCTTTAAGACCGAATTTCAATAAATTCTTCTACTGTCAGATTTTATAAATTTCCTTATCACTTCATAAGAAACTTTGTATTCCAATGCTGGCTATTCTTTTTTGTCATTAAGTGTGGATATAAAAATACTATATCATTAAATATTCTCATACCTGAACCAGCGATTAAACTGACCCTAAAATCAGTTGAACCTGGTTAGAGAAAAGTTCTTAAATAATACGCGGATTTTTAATCAGTGCTTTCAAAGACCGGTTCTAGGACACAGATAGGAGCGGAAGATGGATATTATTTTCCGGAAGAGAATTATCCTGTGTTAACTTAGCATGATCCTTTCCCGATACTGAATGCAGATTTTCCAGTAATGGCTTAAGATGTGTTTCAAAATTTTTCCATTTCTGTACCGATAAATTATTGATGGGCTGGCGAACCTGAACCACACTTGCTGTTTTGACAGGGCGCTTGGAGTTATGAAAATCAAGACAAGCATCATCCCACCCCAGTCCACAAAATTCTAGAAGTCTGCGTGATGTTGCTTCCTGATCTTCGATCAAATCTTCATAGTTAACATCAAAAATATGACCTGGTATTACTTTATGCCAATGATCCATAAGCTCCTGATAAAGATTGTGATATTTACCGAGATCATTTAAATCATATGAAAACCCCATAATTTCCGAAGGGAAGAATGTCTTAAAGAGGGACAAACTACAATCCTCGGGACTGCGTTTGCAGTGAATTATTTTTGCTTTGGGCAAGGCAAGTCTGATCAGGCCTATATGTAAAAAATTAAAGGGCAGTTTATCTGTAATAAAACGGCTTCCAGGCGCAATCTTATGCAGCATCTCACAATACCGTTCGCCAATTTTCCTAATATCCTGTGCTTTGATATCTTTTTTTCTTATGGTCTTTGTTAAATCTGAATTACCGTAAAAACTCGACATGGCAAGGTTATAAAACAGATCAAGCTCTCCGCCTCCGTGAACTTCGGAATGGCAGTCAAGTATTTGCTCAACGAGACTTGTCCCGGAACGCGGCATGCCTAATATAAATATTGGACATTCATCATTAAAACCTCCACCATTAAAAGACTTAATAAATGAATGTTTAAAAGTCTGTTTTACGTGATTGAAATTTTCTTTATCTTTTTCAATTGAATATTTTTTATTTTTTCGTTCCAAGGAATTCGCAATATTATACATCTTAAAGGACGCATCATATTTCTTTAAATCTTCATAGGCTTTTCCCAAAGCAAACCCCAAATAAATGCGGTCCTGATCACTGATATCACGCCGCGCAAATATGCGCTTCATTGATTTGATATCCTCATCCGGATTTGTGAAATTTTTTAGTTTCGCTAAAATAAGATAAACCTCCGCATGTTCTGGGGAGAGGGCTAAAACTTTTCGAAGGGCAATCTCTGCTTCTTTTATGTTCCCCTGCTCCGCAAGAGACATACTGAGATTGATCTGCGCATCAATAAATCCCGGTTGAAGCGAAATTGCTTTTCTGTAATTGTTAATAGCCTCATTAAAATTCCCTATTTCTTTGATAATATTACCCAAATTATTGTGAGCCTGAGCGTAGTCAGGCCTAATCTTAATTGCATTATCATAGCTGGCCGACGCTGCGTCAAGCCGACCGAGTTCTTTTAGCGCCACACCCCGATTGAAATAAGCTTCCGCAAAATTCGGATTGATATTGATAGATTTATCATAACTGGCAACAGCCTCATCCGGCCTCTTAAGTTCCAGAAGGGCAATACCGCGGTTTGAGTAAAACTCAGCAATATTAGGATTTACTGCTATTGCCTTTTCATAACATTCAACGGCCTCTTCAAGCTTTCCAAGCTCCTTAAATACAATACCCCGGTTGAAATAAGCTTCCGCATAGTCAGGATTGATACTGATCGCCTTATTATAACTGGCGACAGCCTCTTCCAGTTGTCCGATCTCTTTTAACACAGTACCAAGGTTGGAATAGGCTTCTGCATAGTCCGGTTTTAGACGGATCGCGTTGTCATAACTGGCAATAGCATCCTCAAACTGTCTAAGTTCCTGTTGTGCCAGGCCACGGTTGGAATAATATTCCGCAATGTTCGGGTTTATTATAATTGCTTTAGATATCAAATCTATCGCTTTCTGAAAATTCCCCGTTTGCAATCCTATGGTGCCAAGTAAATACAATGTTTCAGAATGGTTAGGCTCAAATTTCAATATATGTTTGTATAATCTATCCGCTTCCTGCAAACGACCTGCGCAGTGGTGCTGCACTGCCATATTTAAGGTTTGCTGACTGATAAGAATTCTATGCTTATCTGATTTTTTTGAAGCTTTTAAAGCCATTTTCTGCTGATGGCGCTTTTCTGCTCTGTTCATTTAATGACCCTTGTTTCTCGAAAATTCAATTTTCTCGACCAGCAGGATATTTATCCGTCGCCGAATGAAATGAGCTTTGCTTATTGTATTTGTTATGAAATTATGGATTAAGTTCCAATGAGCCGGAACCTGCGAACCATGATTTGTCGCCCAGACCGTCAAATATATTTCAAATGTTGACATTTAAGTAAACCAGATCTGCGATTTACCAATATGCCGAAATAGGAAATAATTCTGTAATTTGATTTGGAAAAAATATTCTAGTCATCTGGTTCCCCGTAAAATAGCCTGATAAATTATCTTGATGATATGTTATATAATAACTGATATGTTATATAATAATATTTATGATATATACAATTTATTTTTGTGAAAAATGAATAAATTCAATTTATCTTATTAAAAAATGGAATAATATATATCCCAGGTTGCTTCAAATATACAATTTGAAACTTAAAATTTAACGCCTGATTCATTATTTGCGGATATAACTTTGATGGGTATCTGCTTTTAAAGCATGTAATGAAATTTGTTAAAAGACCCTAAACCCATATCTAGAGCTATATTTTTCGGCTTTCAGGTTCATGACATTGGTCGCCGGTTTAATTTTAAACCATTTCTTTTCATGAATTTCTCGAATTCGTTTAGCCAATTTTTCAATTGTGGAAGAAATTTTGTTTAGTGATTGTTCTGAAGTATGCCGGGCAATTCTTTGCACAAATTCTTCATAATTTTCAGGTACCCGTTTTCTTCTTTCAAGCTGCACTGCAAACGCCCATAAATATTTTCAAAATAACCTGAACTGATCTTTGCTTGCCGGCCTGATACAGTCTTCGCTGTCGTTACGGGCATTATTGACTAATGGACTGACCTCATACATTTCAAATTGCTCGTCAATCCTCGTTGACAGCTTTGAAAAAATATCTCGATCCGGCGGGTCTGCTGGCCGGAGCCACAGTTCATGGTCTTCTGGCTCTATTATAACCGGAGAGCGGTGATGAATTTTCTTGACCACTCCATTTGCCGGTTTTGTCACCAGTGATACTGTCTCAAGCCAGTCTTCACCGGCAGGCCCGGTCCAGGCTTCCCAGATTCCGGCAAAGGTAAATGGTTTTCGGTCAGGCAAGTGGATATAATGAGGGACCGGCGAAGCCCCGCCCCGTTTCCATTCGTAAAATCCATCTGCCGGAACTAGGCATTTTCGGCGCCTGAATGGTCCCCTGAATGATGGTTTGTCGGCAATGGTTTCC
Organism: Emcibacteraceae bacterium; assembly: GCA_041396985.1. Classification (NCBI taxonomy): domain Bacteria; kingdom Pseudomonadati; phylum Pseudomonadota; class Alphaproteobacteria; order Emcibacterales; family Emcibacteraceae; species Emcibacteraceae bacterium. The sequence goes on along the minus strand of JAWKXO010000003.1, from coordinate 318,247 downwards.
GATCTGGCGTTAATCAGCGGCCGGTCGGTTTTTATTTCCTTGGCAAAATGTGGGATAAGCCCCCAACGCATTAATGCCCCCTCCCGTTCCGGCAATGGTGCATCCGGCAGAATTGCCTGATCCTGATCTGATCCTTTAAGCCGGATAACCGGCACAGGCTGGCTTGGCGCAATATTGAAGCGTGATGGAACCTGGAATGGATATCCCATATCAAGAAATTCAATATAATTGCTATATGTATCGCTGGTTAATGAATATCTTCCACACATGGCCCAATCACGTTATAGTAAAACCGAAAGCTATAATATATGAAAAGCCCCCAATGAAAAGAGAATATCCGACCCGTCCAATCACTGCCGTTGGTGTTGTTGTTTTTAAAGATGATAAAGTCCTGCTTATTAAGCGCAACAAGCCACCAAAATCATCCGAGTGGAGCATTCCTGGTGGCGCACAACAACTTGGCGAACGGTTAAAGGAAACGGCAATGCGGGAAGTTTTTGAGGAAACCTCAATTTCAATAAAAAATATTACACTCGTCGATGCTGTGGATTATATTAAAAGAGATCATGATAAAAATATTGAATATCATTATAGCCTGATTGACTATAAAGCCGATTATCAATCAGGCGATCTTAAGGCTGGCGATGATGCATTTGACGCAAAATGGGTTTCATTAAATCAGCTTACAGAGTATAACTTATGGTCGGAAACCATTAAGCTAATAAAAAAATCAGCCTTGATACAAAAAGCAGAATAAACTATGGAAATTGGCAATATTTTTAAACGAATTTTCTATAGTCTTGGACGCCATCTCAAAGTTCTGGCCATTGCAGCCGCCTTTTCCACAGTTGTCTATGGCACAATGTATCTGGTTTTATATTTTACAGGAAGGATTTAAGTGTAATCAATGTCTGAAAAGTCATCACCAAAATTTTCTAAGCTGCTTTGGCTCATGTTGATGATTGCTGCAATGGTTATTTATATCCTGATAATCAGTCGTCTTATTGATGCCTTTTTTTCGGGTCATATTATGCTCGAACTTATTGGTTATATGGTTGCAGGAATTATCTGGATATTTCCTGCAAAACCAATAATGTATAAAATTAATAGCACCAAAATACCGGGGAAAGAATAATGCGCCGCTTCTTTAAATTGATAATATTGTCATGTGTGCTGATCCTGACTGCCTGTGGTGGTAAAAATACTGAAACCACATCACCGCCACCACCTGCTACATCGCAAAATATGGATGGTACAAATGTGGATACGACTTATGATAAGGAAAGCATTATTAACGCGGCGTCAGGCTTTTTCGGCGAAGGATCGGAAGCAGTCGCCAGCGTTATTGAAAAGGCTTTTGCCGATCTGGGGCGTCCAAATGGTTATATCATAGGGACAGAGGCCAGTGCCGCACTTGTTGTCGGTGCACGCTATGGGGACGGAACATTGTCCCATAAAATTGAAGGTGACAGACGTGTTTACTGGAAAGGACCATCAATAGGTATTGATGTCGGCGCCAACGGGTCTCGTGTCTTTGCTCTTGTTTATAACCTGAATGACACTGAGGAACTATTCCAACGCTTCCCGGCCGTGGAAGGCAGCTTTTATTATGTTGCAGGGTTCGGCATGAATTACCAACAAGTCGATGAAATTATTATTGCCCCCATTCGCCTGGGTGTTGGCCTTCGGGCCGGAGTTAATCTGGGATACCTTCATTTTACCAAAGAAAGAGACTGGATACCGTTTTAAAGGCCACCTGACCCGTCATATATGAGCTTCAAGCCTGTAAAAAGCAGCGCAATATAACAGATTTTATAAAATAACTCTGTCGATACTTTATTATGCATCCAAACACCCAGTTTTATTCCGAGTGGTGCCAGCGGCAGCAGCACAAGTGATGTTAACAGATTATCCCCTGAAAGCTGCCCGAGCCATGCATAGGGAATAAGCTTTACAAAATTGACCGTAATGAAGAAAAATACCGATGTTGCCACCAGAATGGTTTTATCCAGCTTAAGGGGAAACAGATACATGGAAAGCGGTCCGCCACCGGCATGGGCGATAAAGCTGGTAAAACCGCTTAAAGCACCAAGAACCCCGCCCTTAATGGCGTTATAGCCCAGACCCGCAGTCATTTTTCTTCGCCGGTCTATCAGGTAATATTGCAGTACAAAGAGAATAGTAACAATGCCGACAATAATTCGGATCATATCGGCGTTGAGATATCTAAAAGTTATTGTGCCAATAACAATTCCCAACACCGCACCGGGCACCAGACTGATCAGCGCCTTACGGTCCCATTTTCCCCAAAATGCCTTAACGGCAAAAACATCCATAACACATAAAATTGGAAGCATTATCGCCGCGGCCTGTCTTGGGTCAATGATCATTGACATCATCGGCACAGCAAGCATACCGAAACCACCGACGAAGCCGCCCTTTGATATGCCGACAATCAGAACGGCAACCACCGCCACGGCATAAAATAAAGGGCTTTCAATCACGATGATTAGTCCACAATTTTATGAAATTCCATTGTTTCTTCATTCGAAAGACCCGGCATAAATTTATAGCCATCAGTTTTGAATTTTTTTAAATCCTTTGGATCTTCAATTTTTTTCTGAATGATAAATCTCGCCATTTGTCCCCGTGCCCGTTTGGCCATCATGCCCGGGCTTTTTGCCATTCCGTCCCTGACTATTTTAAAAACAGGTGTAATCACTCTGCCTTTTAATTTCTTTTTATTAATTGATTTAAAATATTCATTGGAAGCACAGTTGATGACCACATCTGTTTTCTGTTCATCCATCAATTTATTAAGCCCGTCGGTCAAAAGATCACCCCAGAAATCATATAAATTGCGCCGTCTGGGAATTTTAATTCCGCAGCCCATTTCAAGCCTGTATGCCTGCATCAGATCAAGCGGGCGAAGAATACCGTAAAGGCCGGACAATATTCTTAAATGATCCTGTGCATAGTTCATGTCATCTTCAGATAATGTCTCGGCATCAAGCCCGATATATGTGTCCCCTTTGAACGCCAGAATAGCCTGACGGGAATTGGTCAGGGTGAACGGCGTTGAAAAATCCCGGTATCTTTCATAATTGAGATCGGCAAGCGCATCACTTAAATTCATGATATCGGCAATTTTCTTCCGGCTCATCTTTCTGGCAGCATTGATAAGCGTTTCACTTTGGTCCAGATAATCGGGAACCGACCAGTTTGGTTTTACCTCATCACTTTCAAAATCCAATTTTTTTGCGGGCGATACAACAACAATCATCTTATTTTAATTTCCTGTTTATAACTCTTCTAAAAAATATCAATTCCACCCTACAAATAACATACTCACCGGATTTTTACAGTATATTTTATTTTATCACTGCCCTATTGACTTCGCTTAAATATAGCCCCATTTAGAATAACAATACTCACCAGTTTTTCAGGACTTTACAGATTAATGGCCGCCACAAAAAATTCGCCAAGAGTTGACCTTACAACCGGTCCTGTTCATAAACATCTTATCAGAATGGCTCTGCCAATGGTTATCGGGCTCATGGCGAACATGTCGTTTACGTTTGTTGATCTATTCTATATTGGCAAACTCGGCACGGATGAACTCGCTGCCATGGGATTTATTTCCCGTATGGCGATGATTGTCATTTCTGCTTCCATTGGCCTAAGTGCCGGTATATCCTCTGTCCTTGCCAGGGCTGCCGGCAACAAGGATGACCAAGAAATTAAATGCCTTGCGACAAACACTCTTCTTTTTACCGTCATTCTTTCACTGACTTTCACTGTTGTCGGATTGCTGACCATTGACCCGCTTTTCACAGCAATGGGTGCAGAGGAAAAAATATTACCGCTCATAAGAGAATATGTAACCATATGGTATTTATCACCAATATTCATTATGGTGCCGATGACTGGTGGCGCTGCCATGCGGGCACTGGGTGATACGGGGCTTCAGGGCAAATTAATGCTTTTTTCCGCATTGGCCAATGCTGTCCTTGATCCTATTCTTATATTTGGCCTAATTGGTTTTCCCGAATTGGGATTTCAGGGCGCTGCGATTGCATCCTTAATTACCAGGTTTATAAGTTTCTCAGCCATCCTTTATTTCCTGACATATCGTTTTCAGGTTTTATGCTTTAAAAAAACAACATTAAGCAGTTTTATACCCTCAATCAAACGGACTCTGCATGTAGGAATTCCGGCAACCGGCACCAATATGATTATCCCGATTGTCGCAGCAATTATCATTTCTATTATTGCCCGTTATGGAAGTGACGCTGTTGCCGCAACCAACGTTGCAACTACAATCGAAGCCCTGTCACTCGTCCTGTTTTTTGCATTATCATCCGTGGTCGGCCCGTTTCTGGGACAGAACATCGGTGCAGGAAATTATGACCGGATAGAGGAATGTATCAAAAAAGCCGCCATTTTCTGCATGATCTGGGGCGGTCTGATGGCCGTAATTTTAGGACTGCTTGCCAATTCACTGGCAGGATTATTTTCTGATGATCCTAAAATAACCTCTTTAACAGCTTCCTATTTATATGTGGTTCCTGCATCATACGGTTTATACGGTATTGTGATGAGTGCCAATGCCATGTTCAACAGTATAGGTAAACCCATGCCCGGTGTTGTCATATCGGCATTAAGGGTATTTTTCCTACAGCTTCCATTGGTTTACGCGGCGTCAAGATTTTATGATCTTGAAACAGCTTTCCTTGTTATCAGTGTTTCCAATATGATCGCCGGCATTGTCGGATTTCTCTGGATTTCCAGAACCATTCGAAAGCTAAAACCCCTATGAAAAAGGGACCCGGAGGTCCCTTGATTATCTTTACTATGCAAACCGAGTTTTACCAGGGCAGCATGCGGCGAAGCACATTATCCTTCTTCACATAATGATGGAAAAGCGCCATGCCTATATGCAGCAGCACTGAAAGAAAGGTAATTTTTGCAAAAACTTCATGCATCAATTCGGCCAGATCCGCTGATGATTCAGCTTTAGCAACAAATCTCGGCACATCAAACAATCCAAAAAATGAAACGGTACCGCCTTTTGCCTGCACAATACAAATGCCTGCAACCGGCAATCCGATGAGAAGCACGTAGAATAAAATATGGAGCCCGTGTGCGCCAAGAGCCTGCAGTTTACCGGTTCCTTCCGGCAATTCCGGAATAGGGTTTTTTGCGCGCCATGCAAACCGAATTAAAATTAAAAACAAAATGAGCAACCCAACAGAAAAATGTAATTTGCTTAAGCCCATACCTTCATAGGCATCTTTCTTGAAGTTGCCCCCTAGCCAGAACTGGCCAACAATTATGAAAAACATCCCCCAGTGAAATGTTTTTGAAACCCATCCATAGGAATTACTGGTATTATTAGCTGACATAGTATTATACCCTTCTATATCCATATTTTGATGTTTATATTGATAACCCCAGATGGGGTTTTTTACTTTTTACTGCCAAATAACTTTTGGAAAATTGTTTTGATATTGAACAATATCCAAATTGGAATAACAATAATTGCGCCAAGTATTATATATTTTCCAGCCCAGTTGATAATATCAAGCACGACTTCAAGTATTCGCCCGAGCGTATCCGGTACATTTTCAATAAGAGCGACGGGGTCAATTTCAAAAAAGCTAAGCAATAGCCCAACACAAAGCGAGGCAATTACAAGTTTCCAGATTAAACCGGATGTTGATTTATCCATTCATCAACCCATCTAAAACAACCTTTAATTTCAATATATTGGGTTATTTTGATGCAAGATGTCAATATCTTAGTGATGAATTTCGACAGAATTAACGCTCTGAACTTTTGGTTTTCGCTGCAATTTCTTCTTCTTCCATATTAAAGCGAAGCTGGGTCATAAGAAGCTTTATAGCCTGTTTTTGTTCGGGATTATTAATTTTTGAAGCAGATAATATGGCAAGCTCATTCATAGCCAGCATATAGTTTTTATCTTCGCTGGCCTTTACAATGACATTGACACGGTTTTTGACAATTTCTTCTGATTGGCTGAAACTGTCCGCCAGTTTTTCCTCAAGCGTTTTTTTATGTTTATCCTGATTACTGTCGCAGGCAAAAAGCGAAACATAAAGCAAAGATACAAGGACAAATGTAACAATTTTTCTAATCATCATGGATTAAAAATATCACGATATTTGTTAAAATAATCTTTATAGTTGAGGCTTAGATTTAATTTTTAACAAGCTCAATAAATCTATCAATATCGGCAGGATCCGTATTAAATGCCGTAACCAGACGGGACCGTTTTACCCCGGAAATATTGCTAGTATAAAACCGGAACCCTGCCTGCCAGAGCCGATCTCTTAATCCGTCTTCAATTTCAGCAAACATGACATTTGACTGAACGGGATAAGTAAATTTTATTCCGCTCGCATACTTAACCCCCTGAAAGAGTTTTTCTGCCATCGCATTGGCATGTTCAGCATTCTTAAGCCACAAATCATTTTCAGTATAAGCAATAATTTGTGCGGAAATAAACCGCATTTTGGAAACCAGATGCCCACTTCTCATGCGGCGGTAAATAAAGCTCCCGTCTTCACTATCATTGAAAAAAATTGCCGCTTCTGCACCAAGTGCGCCATTTTTCGTCGCGCCAAAGGATAGGGCATCCACGCCCGCTTTCCAGGTCATTTCCGCAGCACTGCAGCCAATTTTGGCGACCGCATTGGCAAATCTTGCCCCGTCCATATGCAGTTTTAAATTATGTTTTTTAAGCAAACACGAAAGTTCATAAACCTCATCCGGCGTATAAACGGTACCGGCTTCGGTTACGTTGGCAATACTGAGCATAGAAGGTTGACTGTGGTGAGCTTCCCCGACCGTAAAACGGCCAATGGCTTCCTCAAGTTCGCTAACCTTAATTTTACCGTCAGCGCCATTTATCGGGATCAGTTTTGCGCCACCGCTTTGAAATTCGATAGCACCACATTCATCACAATTGATATGACTGTCCTGATGACAAAAAACCGCCCCATACGTCGGTGACAATGTCGCGATTATGAGTGAATTGGCAGCAGTCCCGGAAATAAGATTAAAGGCCTTTAGCTTATCCGTTTCAAAAAGCTTTTTAAATGCTTCTTCTGAGCGCACCGTAACATCATCATGACCGTAAGCGATCGCGTCCCCCTCATTTTCATCCATAATAGCCTTTAAAATTTCAGGTGACACGCCCGAATTATTATCGCTTCGCATAAAATGCTCCCAATTTTCTTACTTAGTTATCGACAAATGACGTAATGTTGGTATTTATTACAGATAATTAATTAAAAGCCTATCAGAAAGAAAGTAAGATGCCTGAATATCGTTCCAAAACCTCAACCCATGGCCGTAATATGGCTGGTGCCCGTGCGCTGTGGCGCGCGACCGGTGTGACAGACAAGGATTTTGGAAAACCGATTATTGCGGTCGTAAACAGCTTCACCCAATTTGTGCCGGGACACGTTCACTTAAAAGATCTTGGCCAGATGGTTGCCCGTGAAATTGAAAGCCATGGTGGCATTGCAAAAGAATTTAACACTATCGCTGTCGATGATGGCATTGCCATGGGTCATGATGGGATGCTTTACAGCCTGCCTAGCCGCGAAATTATCGCCGACAGTGTTGAATATATGGTCAATGCCCACTGTGCAGATGCCATGGTCTGTATATCCAATTGCGATAAAATCACCCCGGGTATGCTGATGGCCTCGCTTCGGCTTAATATACCGACCGTGTTTGTTTCCGGCGGTCCGATGGAAGCCGGAAAGACAGAAGGCATTAATCACGGACTTGATCTTGTCGACGCCATTATCATGGGTGTTGATCCTAATGTTGATGATGAAACTGTGGCAAAAGTTGAACAGTCCGCCTGCCCGACCTGCGGTTCCTGCTCCGGCATGTTCACGGCTAACAGCATGAACTGCCTGACCGAAGCTCTGGGGCTTTCCCTGCCTGGTAACGGCTCCGCCCTAGCCACCCATAGTGACCGCAGGCAGCTTTTCCTGGGCGCGGCAAAAACCATCATGAATATCACAAAGCAATATTACCACCATGATGATAAAAGCGTGCTTCCCCGCTCAATCGCGTCATTCAATGCTTTTGAAAATGCCATGGCCCTTGATATTGCCATGGGAGGATCAACCAACACGGTTCTGCACCTGCTTGCCGCCGCAAGTGAGGCAGAATGCGATTTCACCATGAAGGATATTGACCGGCTTTCAAAAAAAATTCCCAATATCTGTAAAGTGGCACCGGCCACACAAAATTATCATATGGAAGACGTCCACCGTGCCGGTGGTGTCATCGCCATTCTGGGTGAGCTGGAAAAAGCCGGCCTTATCCACCGGGATTGCTCGACCATTCAGGGGCGCAGTATCGGTGAAGTGATTGATTATTTTGATGTTAACCGTAGTCCCGCCGATGATGTTGCCGAATTTTATAAGGCGGCACCGGGCGGCGTGCGAACAACAGAAGCCTTTTCACAGTCCGAGCGCTTCAATACTTTGGACCTTGACCGCGCAGAAGGTTGCATCCGGTCAGTGGAAAATGCCTATTCAAAAGATGGCGGTCTTGCCGTGCTGCAGGGCAATATCGCCCTTGACGGCTGTATCGTTAAATCCGCCGGTGTTGCTGAAGAAAACTTTACGTTCCGCGGGCCTGCCCATGTATTTGAAAGCCAGGACAGTGCCGTAGAGGGCATCATTTCAGGTAAGGTAAAAGCGGGTGAAGCCGTTGTTATCCGTTATGAAGGTCCCCGTGGGGGCCCGGGAATGCAGGAAATGCTTTATCCCACATCCTATCTAAAATCTATGGGACTTGGCACCAAATGTGCACTGATCACAGATGGTCGTTTTTCCGGCGGAACATCGGGTCTTTCCATCGGTCATGTCTCTCCCGAGGCGGCATCGGGTGGTGCCATCGGCCTAATTGAAAATGGCGATATGATAGATATAGATATCCCGAACCGCATTATCCGTGTCGATATCAGTGACGCTGACCTTGAAAAAAGGCGTGAAGCGATGGATGCCAAAGGCGACGACGCCTGGAAGCCAACAGAAAAAAGAGCGCGCGTTGTTTCAAAAGCGCTTAAAGCATATGGTTTAATGGCCACTTCAGCCGATAAGGGGGCAGTACGCCGAATTGATCATCTGTAACAGGGGATATTGATGGAAATAAAATTTATTGATGGTGCACCTGATGCCATTGGCCCATACTGCCATGCGGTTCGGACAGGTAATCTGGTTTATTGTTCCGGGCAGACCCCACTTGATCCCGAAACGATGACGCTAACAGGCGACACCATCGAAGAACAAACCGCGCGTGTCTTTGAAAATCTGAAAATCGTCCTGGCGGGTTGCGGCCTGACACTTGAAAATATCGTAAAAACGAATGTATATCTCCGTGATATGGATGATTTCGGCGGAATGAATAAAGTTTATGCTGAAAAAATGGGCGATCATCGCCCCGCCCGAACCACCATTGCGGTCAAGAAAAACCCATTGGATGCGATGGTGGAAATTGAGTGTATTGCTGAAGCAAAATAGAAAAGAAATGATCAATGATGAACAAGACAGAATTTGAATTTACCAAAGCTCTCTATGACAAAAAACCATCATTTGTGACCAACCTTGAATGCTCAATAACAGGCAGGGCCGATTACAAGGCTGGCGAAATTCACGGCCTGTCCGAAGCCGGTCGGCCGCTCCTTGTCAGATATGATCTGGACGCCATAAAAAAAAGCGTCACTAAAGAAGTGATCGAAGCACGCCCAGGCGGGTTCTGGAAATATCGCGAATTTCTTCCAGTCAATAGCGGGGATGCCATGACAAGCCTAGGCGAAGTGATGACACCGCTTATTCCGCTTAAAGCGTCCGTGCCACAAGGATGCGACGTCATTGTTAAGGATGAAGGACGCCTTCCCACCGGATCGTTCAAAGCGCGCGGCCTTGCCCTTGCCGTGGCGATGGCCAAGGAACTGGGACAGAATCATCTGGCAATGCCAACCAACGGTAATGCCGGGGCCGCCCTTGCAGCCTATGCCAGCTATGCCGGACTTAAGACAACAGTGTTTTGCCCTGATGATACACCAATCGTCAATATCCGTGAAATCGCACTACAGGGGGCAGACACTTATACCGTCAACGGACTTATTAATGACTGCGGAAAAATCGTTCTGGAGGGTAAGGGAAAAATGGGCTGGGCCGATATTTCGACCTTAAAGGAACCCTACAGGATTGAGGGCAAAAAAACCATGGGCCTTGAACTGGCGGAACAGTTTGGCTGGCAAATGCCCGATGTTATTTTTTATCCAACCGGCGGCGGAACCGGCCTGATCGGTATGTGGAAAGCTTTTGATGAGCTGGAAAAAATTGGCTGGATCGGAAGCAAACGCCCGAAAATGGTTGCTGTTCAGGCAGAAGGATGTGCCCCCATTGTCAAAGCCTTCGATGATGGCGAAGAACATGCTCCGCTCTGGCAAAATGCCTATACCCATGCATGGGGCATTCGGGTGCCGATCGCTGTTGGTGATTTTCTTATCCTTAGAGCGGTCCGCGAAAGCGGCGGGTTTGCCATTGCCGTAAAAGAAGATCATATTTTTGAGTGCCGTGACCGTGTTGCTCAAAAAGACGGCCTTCTGCTCTGTCCGGAAGGGGCGGCAACATTCGCGGCATGGGAAATGGCCCTTAAAAACGGGCAGATAAAAAAGAATGATAAAGTCGTTCTCTTTAACTGCGCCACCGGCCTTAAATACCCGATGCCGGAAACGGACCAGTTTCTTGATAAAAACAAGCCAATTGATTATTCAAAGTTTAAATAGCCCCGATTTTGACATGATTGGGCATTACCACTGTTAAAAATGTAATTGGGAGATTAACAATGAAAAATATCAGATTTCTTACCCTGTTTTTAACCAGTGTTTTTGCCGTATCGGCCTGTCAGGCTCAGGAAATCAAAGCCTGTCAGGGCTCCGTCATTACCATGAGCGCAACCGGTGAAATTGAAAGCCTGCCGGATGTTGCGGAGGTCGCGCTTAATGTCAAAAGTCGCGCAAATGATGAAATGGCAGCGCTTCAGGGGTTATCTGATAATATTCAGAAAATAATCAATGTCCTTGATAGTCTGAAAATAAAAGACGAGGACATCCGAACAGATTCCATTAACATTTTCCCAGTCTATGACCAACGCGATCGTCAGGAAGTCGTAGCCTATGAAGGAACATCAAGGGTTTATTTTAAAACCTATGACCTTAGCAAGATTACGGAACTTATGTCCGGTGTGATTGCAGGAAGCAGTAATCTATTTTCTAACATCACCTACTCGTCAACAGATGTTGAAAGTTTGGAAGATCAGGCAAGGGAAGCCGCCTTTAATAAAGCGCATCATAAAGCCGAACTTTATGCAAAACTTTCCGGCAATAAACTTGGCACAGTTTGCACAATAACCGAGGGCAATGTGCAGGTAATGCCCCGTACCTTTGACATGATGCGACAGGAAAGCATGGCTATGGCCGCGCCGATGCCTAAAAATATGTCCATTCCCATCAGACCGGGAAAAATTACAACAACGGCCTATGTGACACTGGTCTATCAGCTCGAAAATTAAATACGGTCGAGTACTATGAAGCTGAAATCATGGCTGTCTTTTTCGCCAGCTTTGTGCTGTTCGCGTGAATATTCAAGCCAGTCATTCGGGTTAAGGTCAGGAAAGCTTGTATCGCCCTCAATTTCCGCATGAATCCGGGTAAGATAAAGTCTGTCCGCCAATGGCAAGCAAAGCTCATAAATCTGAGCCCCACCAATAACCATAATCTCTTTCAAACCCTTGACCTCCGCCATGCTTTTGGCCACGTCAAGGGCCATTTCAGCACTATGGGCCGTGATGACCCCTTCAGGTACGAAGCCGGTGTCCCGGGTAATGACAATATTCAGGCGGCCCGGTAAGGGTTTCCCAATACTTTCAAATGTTTTACGCCCCATGATTACGGGTTTATTCATCGTGACCTTTTTAAAATACTGAAGATCAGATGATATTTTCCAGGGCATATCATTATCTTTGCCGATAATGCCATTTTCTGCCACCGCAACGATAAGGGACGTTTTAATCATTAGACTGCAACCACCCCTTTGATATGGGGATGAGCCTGATAATTCTGCAGCTCGAAATCATCAAATTTAAAATCAAAAATGCTTTTGACGTCAGGGTTTATCGCCATGGTCGGAAGCGGAAGCGGATCTCGGCCAAGCTGCAGATCAATTTGCTCCATATGATTTAAATAAAGATGGGCATCACCGAATGTATGGACAAAATCACCAACACCCAGATCGCACACTTGCGCAATCATCATCGTCAGAAGAGCATATGATGCAATGTTAAAGGGGACCCCAAGAAACACATCGGCACTTCTTTGATAAAGCTGACAGCTCAGTTTCCCGCCCGCCACATAAAACTGGAACAGACAGTGGCATGGCGGCAACGCCATATGGTCAACATCGGCCACGTTCCACGCGCTGACAATCAGACGACGACTGTCAGGATTATTTTTTATCATATGGATAAGATTGGAAATCTGATCAATTGTCTCGCCAGTCGGGGTTGGCCAAGACCGCCACTGATGCCCGTAAACAGGACCCAGATTACCATTTTCATCAGCCCACTCATCCCAGATCCGCACGCCGTTTTCTTTTAAATATTTAATATTGGTGTCCCCGGCCAAAAACCACAACAGTTCATGAATTATCGATTTAAGATGGAGCTTTTTGGTTGTCACCATCGGGAAACCATCCGCCAGATTAAAGCGCATCTGATGACCAAACACACTTTTTGTTCCCGTTCCTGTTCTGTCTTCTTTTTTGATGCCTTCATCGCGAATGCGCCGCGCGAGATCAAGATATTGTTTCATTTAATTCCAACGTTACTTTTAAATTTTATACATAAATTGCACATTATTTTGTGCAAATCTATTTAAATCTTAATCATTAGCCCTTATATATAGGATGTCGGGCAACCGACTATGGTAATAAACTGGTATATGGAATAAACGTTACGGACCCGGGGGCGGTACCCGGCGCCTCCACCATTAAAACGACAGAAAGTTTATGGGGGCGAAACAGGATCGACGTGCGCAATAAAGATATAACTTTTGCCCAGCATGATTCCGCTGTGACGGGTCAATTCTTGTAAATGCAAACGATAACGAAGCATTTGCTGTAGCAGCTTAATAGTCTAGCTACGCGGGGTTCGGCAGGCACCTAGCAACAGAAGCCTGCCACTTTTATATAAAGCCTTACTCTATAAGTTTGTAAAATTACTAGCCCCTGATTTAAGATAAGGCTATAATTTATTACGTTCAGAGTCGTATGGGAAATTGGAGACGTTAAAGCGGAATGACGGATAGTATTATAAAGTATGATGAAATGGTTCAAGCCGCACTGATTGGTGTCGTTCGTGATATTCTTAAGGATACGGCGGAAAATGGCCTGCCCGGGGAGCATCATTTTTATATAACTTTCCAGACAACCCACCCAAATGTCAAAATACCCAAATATTTAAAAGAACGATATGAAGAAGACATGACCATTGTCCTGCAGAATCAGTTCTGGGACCTTTCCATTGACGATGACCATTTTGAAATATCTTTAAGTTTCAACAGAAACAAAGAGCATCTCTCCATTCCATTTGATTCACTTCTTGGCTTTTTTGATCCTAGTGTTGATTTTGGTCTTCATTTCAATACGGACGTTGATTCAAAAGCTGATCTTCCGGAAAAAGCGAGTGAAGATCAGAAAATTGAGATTGTGGAAGAAAAAATAGATATTCCAGCTGAAAAAGACAATATTGTGACTTTGGATGCTTTCCGTAAAAAATAATAAATATTAGCCTTCCGGGACTTTTACATGACATTGCCAAATTATACTGACATGTATGCTCAATCGCCGAGCAACACCGTCTACCGCAAAATTACTTCCGATTATGTTTCAACCATTAATGTTGACGGGAAAGAAATTCTGAAAGTGGATCCCGAAGGGATAAGACTGCTGACTGCAGAGGCAATGAAGGATATTTCCCATCTGCTGAGATCAAGTCATCTGGAAAAACTGGCTGCTATCCTTAAAGATGAAGAAGCCTCAGACAATGACCGTTTTGTTGCGACCGAACTTTTAAAAAATGCCAATATTGCTGCCGGTATGGTGCTTCCCAGCTGTCAGGATACCGGGACAGGTATTGTTATGGGTAAAAAAGGTCAGTATGTCTGGACTGACGGGGATGATGCCGAAACCATCAATCAGGGTGTCATTGATACTTACACCCATACAAACCTGCGTTATTCACAGCTTGCCCCCAAAAGCCTGTTTGAAGAAAAGAACACAAAAACAAATGGCCCGGCCCAGGTTGATCTCTATGCAACGGAAGGTAATGAATATCATTTTCTTTTTGTGGCCAAGGGTGGCGGCAGCGCCAACAAAACCTTTCTATATCAGCAGACCCCGGCAGTATTGCGGGAAGACAAATTGACCGAATTTCTGGATGAAAAAATAAGAACACTTGGTACGGCCGCCTGCCCGCCCTATCATCTGGCGATAGTCATTGGTGGTTTGAGTGCGGAACAAAATCTGAAAACCGTTAAAATGGCCAGCACGCATTATCTGGATAATTTACCAACAGTAGGCGGGGATTTCGGTCAGGCTATCCGCTGCCCTGAAATGGAAGAAAAAGTCCTGAAAATGACCCAGCGCTTTGATATCGGAGCACAGTTTGGGGGAAAATATTTCTGTCATGACGTTCGGGTGATCCGCATGCCTCGTCATGGGGCATCTGTGCCAATCGGCATTGGTGTTTCCTGTTCGGCTGACCGTCAGGCAAAAGGGAAAATTACAAAAGACGGTATTTTTCTTGAGCAGCTAGAACATGATCCGGCGCGCTTCTTGCCGGATGTTGGAAGCGATGACCTCAGCGATAATGTGGTTAAAATTGATCTGAACAGACCAATGTCGGAAGTCTGCAAGGACCTTAGTCAATATCCGGTAAAAACCCGATTATCCCTCACCGGAACAATTGTTGTTGCCCGTGATCTTGCCCATGCCGCTATCCTTAAGAAACTGGAAGACGGTGAACCGATGCCTGATTATCTTAAAAATCATATTGTCTATTATGCCGGCCCGGCCAAAACACCGGAAGGCTATGCTTCCGGTTCATTTGGGCCGACAACAGCCGGACGGATGGACAGCTATGTTGATAAATTTCAGGAGAATGGCGGCAGCATGATTATGCTGGCAAAAGGCAATCGCAGCAAACAGGTAACTGATGCCTGCTCAAAACATGGCGGTTTTTACCTCGGCTCAATCGGCGGTCCGGCGGCAATCCTTGCCAAAAATAACATTACAAAAGTAGAGGTTCTTGATTTTGAAGATTTCGGCATGGAAGCTGTCTGGAAAATCGAGGTTAAGGACTTCCCTGCCTTTATCATAGTTGATGATAAGGGAAATGACTTTTTCAAAATGATTTAGGACTTCAGAATGGCCGATGACGACGAAATTTTAAAAAAACATTCCGTTGTCATTGCCGGCCATCAAACCAGCATCACTCTTGAAAATATTTTCTGGCATCAGCTAAAGTCAATAGCCCGTAATGAAAATAAAAGCCTTAAAACATTAATCACGGAAATTGACAAAGACCGTACAACAAATTTAAGCAGTGCAATCCGTGTTTTTATCCTTAAGAAAATAAAATCCTAATTTTTTGGCGCTGGCTTATTAAACAATCGCTCAAGTAGTTTTGTTCCCAGCTGTTCTACCGTTTCTTTTGGTGCTGGCTCCGCTGGTGCCTCTTTCTTGGCTGTTTCCTCGGTATTGGCCGGGGCGGTCTGTGGAACAACCGCTTCAAGCGGTGTGCTTGTCACTTTATTTTCTGTGCCTGATGGCGTTGTCGTTGTTGTATTCGGCTGTGCTGTTGCCCCAGGCTGAGGTGTCGTCGCCGGCTGTGTGGTGCCGCCCTGCCCGGAAGTCGGTGCACCGAAAAGTCCACCAATCCCCCCGTTGCCTTCAACCATATTCTGCAACAGACTGGCGGCAATTTTCTGTCCGATAAAACTTTCAATCTGTTTGGTATTATAGGCTATTTTCGGATTATTCAGTGCGCCGAGAACACTGATACCGATCGGCGGCGCATCAGGATGATCACTCAAAGACATATCACCTTTGAGATTCATCTGCCACTGGGCAAGATTAACGGCAAGATTAATATCACTATTTGCTCCAAGCATTTTGATATCAAGCGGGGAAAGCTGGATATTTCCATTTTTCATTGTTAGCGCACTTGAGCCTCCATCATACGGCGTTTCACCACCGGAAAGTGAACTACCTAATAGGCTCATTAGCCCGTTTTGAGATGTCAGCCCATTAAGCCGCTTGCTTAATTCGGGAACATTTATCCCTTTAATTACGCCGGGAGAGGCCGTAACGGACCCTGTTCCATTAAGCGATGAGACAAGCTCTTTCTGACTTTTTCCCTTGCCGGAAATTTTCTGACTCATATCGAATGTGCCGCTCACCGGGCGTATACCCGCAAAAGAACTTGTTGCATCAACAATTGTTGCATTTTTAAGCGCCATATCAAGGTTCAGATCGCCAGCACTACTGAAGGTTCCGGCGACCGCCACATCACCACCAAATAATTTTCCAGTAAAATTACTTATCGTAATCACGCCGTTCTTAAGTGTGGCTTCAAATCTTGGATTTCTGAAATCATATTTCTCATAGGTGATACGGTTCGCTGAAATTGAAGCACTTCCATCATATTCTTCAAGGACAGCTAATTGAAGTGGTTCCTCACTCCATTTTCCCCAATCATCTTTTTTCGGCGCGTCCGCTGGTGCCTCCATAAAATCGGTAAGCTGAACATTGTCAAATATAAGATTAAAATCAAAATTTGGTTTTGCTCCAGTAGCAGTGTCTGCGTTCAAACCTTTAATTTCACCGGACCCGGTGATTTTTGTAGGTCCAATATTACCGGCTATATTTTTTAATGAGACGTCGTTATTATTTCCTGTAGCTGTCAGTTTAAGCACAATTGGCCCAAGTTCAGTTTTTGCAGGTTTAAAATCAGCCCCCATCCCCCTGACAAATTCACGGACACTCGGCCCGTTCAGATCAACGGCCATATCAAACGAGCTTACCTGATTTTCTGTTAAATTGGTTCTTCCTTTCAACGTAACTTGACCGCCAGCCACATTTACCGTCCCGTCAATATCCACAAGTTCTGTTGTGCCCTTTACGGATGTTGAAATTGTAAATGGCCGATCATCAGCGGCAGCGGCTTTTGTAACAGGTAAGTCAAACTGGTCAATCAGGCTGGCAAAACTAGGGTTTGAGGCATTAACGGCAAGATCCACACTGCCAATCTCAGGCAACTGTTTAAGGGTAGCACTTCTGACTTCCCCTTTAATATCAGCTTTTGTACTGCCAACAGTGGATTTAATATCCACATTCACTTTTTCAAAATCACCGGTAATGCGCGCATTGACGGCGACTGCGCCAACTTCGGCAATATCAAATGCCGTTTTAAAGCGGAATGCCCGTTGCAGCGTTAATAACGATGATGCCGTGGTATTGAAAGACGTTTCAAAACGCGGGTTGCTTGCAAGGTCACTGCCAATCAATGACCCGTTCAGATTGAACCCTGCATAATCTTCCACTGTAATGGTTTTTGCATTCAGTTGCCCGTTAAACAATTCACCCGAAACATCAAACTTTTTAATTGTTACTCCGCCTGATGTGACATTGGCCATATTGATTTTATAGTTCGCATCAAAGTCCCCCAATATCGCAACCATTTTTTTATAATCCGTCGGCGTGTCATCATCGACTAGGTAATTATCCACATTCAGGTTTTTAACGGCAACGTCAAGCCCCATTGATGGTCTGTCCTGCAGAGCATATGAAATACCGCCGGAAAACTGGAATGTATCAAGGCTGCCATCAATACCATATAGCTGAACAAGTTTTTCTGCCGCCTGTACCGCTCCCTGATAGGAGAACCGTGTCAGGCGACCTTCGGGAATTGATGATGTATCCACTTTCAGCCAGTCCAGAAACGCTCTGAAATTGCCTGAATTCAGATTAATATTTCCGCCGAATAATGGCTTGTTATCAGGCGCAGTGAAGGATCCGTTTAAGGCTATTTCAGAACCACCCGGCATATTCAGACGGGCTTTACTGACTTC
>JAWKXO010000002.1:497500-748730 GCA_041396985.1 Emcibacteraceae bacterium | reverse complement strand
TTCTGAACAACATGTTCCTCGTTACCCCTTAAATACGGATATGGACTTTCAAATTAACGTAAATGTAGAGAAATAGATATCTTTAACATTCTAAAGATACCCCCCTTCTCACCATAAAACGACCTTCGGAAAATCTTATACCAGAAAAATGACCTAGCTCAAGGAAACAATTCAGAAAATTTACATTTTTATTGCTTTTGATATAGATCAAATAAAACGTAATATAATACGATGGTTTGAAATATTAAAATAGTCTATTAAACTAAGGCATTTGCTTACACTTGCAAATCATAACTCAACTAGATATTACTAAACCAACTTAAATAATGTTCACAAACTGAAAAGTATCCACCCGCCCATGACAAGTGATTTTACAGACAATTCCTATTTCTTTGATGATTCTGAAAATAATTCCGGCTTTTCATCAATCAGAACCCAGCGCCAGGTCGATGAGGCATTGCACGGTATGGATGATGGTGAACTTTATTTACAATATGCTCAGTCGGAAACTTTTTCTTTTGACGACGGGAGACTGAAAAATGCTGCTTTTGATACATCAAAAGGGTTTGGGCTCAGGA
Organism: Emcibacteraceae bacterium; assembly: GCA_041396985.1. Classification (NCBI taxonomy): domain Bacteria; kingdom Pseudomonadati; phylum Pseudomonadota; class Alphaproteobacteria; order Emcibacterales; family Emcibacteraceae; species Emcibacteraceae bacterium. Next base: position 748,152 of record JAWKXO010000002.1, on the reverse strand, counting down.
GTGTTCTAGGGGAAACAATCGGATTTGCTCATTCATCTGAATTAAGTGACGCGGCATTGAAAAGAGCCGTTGATACAGTACAAAGTATAAAGTCCGGCGGAAATGCTACGTTGGCAATCCCCCCACAAAGAACCAATAAAAAATTATACAGTGATGAAAATCCGCTTGGCGGCGTTGTTTTCAAGGATAAAATCCGCATTCTCGAAGAAATTGACAGTTATGCACGGTCAAAGGATCCAAAAGTCTGCCAGGTTAGCTGCTCCATTGCCGGAGAATGGCAGGTCATTGAAATAATCCGCCCAGGAGGCCACCGCATTCGCGATATTCGGCCCCTTGTCAGGCTCAATGTCAGTGTCGTAGCAAAACACGGAGACCGCATGGAAAGTGGATATGAAGGATCGGGTGGAAGATATACATATGATCAGCTGCTGACTTCAGAAAACTGGAAACAGCAAACCGATAATGCCATTCGTCAGGCTCTTTTGAACCTTGAAAGTGTTGCAGCACCCGCTGGAGAAATGGATGTGGTTTTGGGGCCAGGATGGCCTGGAGTCCTGCTCCATGAAGCAATCGGGCATGGACTCGAAGGTGATTTTAACAGAAAAGGCACATCAGCCTTTGCCGGGCTTATGGGTGAACGCATTGCGGCAAAGGGGGTGACCGTTGTTGATGACGGGACACTTGAAAATCGCCGCGGATCTTTGAGCGTTGATGATGAGGGAACAGCAACGAATTGCACAACCCTTATCGAAGATGGCATTCTTGTCGGCTATATGCAGGATCGTCTGAATGCGCGACTGATGGGGACAAACTCCACCGGGAACGGTCGCAGACAAAGCTATGCCCATCAGCCCATGCCAAGAATGACAAACACCTATATGCTCAGCGGTGATCAGCATCCGGAAGAAATTTTGGCAGGCGTTAAAAACGGCCTTTATGCCGTTAACTTTGGCGGCGGTCAGGTCGACATCACCAACGGGAAATTCGTTTTCAGTTGCACAGAGGCTTATAAGGTTAAGAACGGGAAAATTGGTGCACCGGTTAAGGGGGCCACACTCATCGGTTCCGGCCCTGAAGCATTAAAAAGAATAAGCGCGATCGGCAATGATTTAAAGCTTGATAACGGTGTTGGTATTTGCGGGAAAGCGGGTCAATCTGTGCCCGTCGGCGTCGGACAGCCGACATTGCGACTTGACGGCATCACTGTTGGCGGCACTGAATTATAAGCTTTTACTACTTTTTTCTGAAATTGGTCTGCTTTCAGTATTTTCTGCCTTTTCGTTGTGCTTTTCCGGCAACCTTTAATAATCGCTGAAATGTCGGGCATTCTATATGGCGCGGCGCCCTGCATTTTGCCGCATGACGCAGTCCGTCTCTCATCGCGGTCAGTTTTTTTATTTTCTGGTCCAGTTCATCCGCCTTATCAGACAATGTCTTACGATCAATTTGAATGGGACTATTCAAAGAATACATGGCCGTTATTTCATCCAGGGAAAAACCTGAATATCGTGCAAGTGCAATCATTGATAATTGCTCCAGAATATTGATATCAAACAATCGTCGCAGACCACGACGGCCAATTGATCTTATCAGTCCTTTTTCCTCATAAAATCTCAAGGTTGAAGCAGGTAATCCAGAACGCTTCGAAACTTCCGCAATATCCATCATTAAAGCACCTTTAATAAAAATTTATTTTCCTCTTGACCTCAAGTTAACTTTAACTTGTATGCTATAAAAATACCAGCCTAAATCAAAGGAAAAATTATTGGAGACTATTATGGAAAAGACATTTACAGCTGCAGACTTCTGGAATGAGCGTTTTCAGGATAAAGACTATATTTATGGGGAAGAAGCGAATGATTTTTTATCAGACAATGCAAAATTATTCAAATCCGGCGATGCCATATTAAGTCTGGGGGAAGGAGAAGGAAGAAATATTGTCTTTCTGGCCGAACTTGGCTGCCTATCAAAAGGCGTAGATTTTTCGAAAACCGGACGGGATAAGGCTTTAAAACTTGCCCGCAAAAGAAATGTAAAAATAGACTATGACATTGCTGATATTTCCACCTATCCCATGGGAAAAAATGAATGGAATTCAATCATTTCCATATTTTATCCCATTTCTGAAAATATCCGCATCCCGTTATTTCAGAAAATAAAAAATGCCTTAAAACCCGGCGGCATTTTTTTACTTGAATCTTATAATAAAAAACAACTGGACTTTGATACAGGCGGGCCAAAGGATATTACCCATCTCATTTCGCTTAATGAACTGACTGATAATTTTAATGGCTTTGAAATAATTCTGGCTCAGGATATTGTCCGGAATATTCAGGAAGGGGCGCATCATAACGGCTTAAGTTCTGTTTCACAATATATTGCCCGCAAGCCCCTTTAAACGTCATTAATCTTCCATACATATATATAACAATATAGTAATGCCCGATTGATATATCAGGACTGAGAAAATTATGCGTCTTAGAATAATTATTATAGCTGCATTCTGTTTTTGCCTTCAGGGCTGTAGCGGGGACTGGTTTAACCGTGGTGCCTATAATTCCATTCAGGAAAGCCAGCGACAGCACTGTTACCGCCTGATCGGCCATCAGCGCGATGATTGTCTGGCAAGGCTCTCCACATCATATGACACCTATAAGAAAACGACCAACCCGGACAAGTCTGAGCCAGAAAATTAATCCCGCAAAAGAAAAAACCGCCTCCGAAATATCAGAGACGGTTTTTATCTATTTTGGTGGAGCTAAGCGGGCTCGAACCGCTGACCTCTACACTGCCAGTGTAGCGCTCTCCCAGCTGAGCTATAGCCCCTGATGCCTCAACCAGTCTGGTTTAAAGTGAAGCGGGTATTTTTGTTGGGCGCAATCTATTCACCCTTTTGCCTTTAATCAAGAATAAAAGGCAAATAAATTTTATTTAATCATCTGCAGATGGTTTATTGATCGGTGCATCAACAACAGATGCGACATTGGTATCGTCATCATCACTTAGCACAATCGTATTATCGTCAGGCGCAAGATCAATATCATCATCATCGTCATCGTCACTGAGTAACGCATCATCATCGAGAAGATCTTCATCATCAAGGAGATCATCATCATCATCGAGAAGATCATCATCCCTGTCCAGAGCTTCTTTTTTCTCAGTAATGAGCTCTATGGAATGAGTTTTACTTTTCAGTATAATTTCCGGTTTGAACTTATGCTCGCAAGAAATACAAACAATCGGCTCATCTTCGCCCAGATCGTAAAACCTTGTACCACATTTCGGGCATTGACGTTTTTCGCCCCATTCAGCTTTTGCCAAAGTAATTCTCCTTAGAACCTGCAGTTCATCATTACGTAAAAAAACATCATTTGCCACTTTATAAGGCGAGTGTCAAAGCCTATTATGACAAAATCACAATCTTTCCGGACAAAATAGAAATAATTATTCGTAATGCAAGACAAAAAAGTGACACTTTTTTAAAAATATATGTTATCTCAGCACAGACTTTAAACTGGATGCTAAAAATCAGGTGAATATGAATCAGCTTACATCATCAAATTCGGGAGCTCTAAAGGGAATAATTACTGTTCCAGGCGATAAATCCATTTCTCACAGATCCTTGATTATGGGTGCACTGGCGGTAGGAGAAAGCACTGTTACCGGATTGCTGGAAGGGGAGGATGTTCTGGGAACTGCCGCCGCACTCAGGGAGCTTGGCGCCGATATATATAAGGATGACAAAAATGTCTGGCATATTCATGGCGTAGGCATTGGTGGATTAAAACAGCCCAATAAGGCACTGGACATGGGTAATAGCGGAACGGGTGTTCGACTGCTTATGGGGCTTGTTGCCACCCATCCAATCACGGTAACATTCACCGGTGACGAATCGCTATGCTCCAGACCAATGAAGAGGGTCACAATTCCACTTACCGAATTTGGTTCTCACTTTTCCGGAAATGAGAATGGCACCCTGCCAATTACAGTTAAAGGCGCTAAAATGCCATTGCCGATTTCTTATAAACTTCCTGTCGCTTCCGCACAGGTAAAATCGGCAATAATGCTCGCAGGACTTAATACACCTGGCATTACAACTGTTATTGAAACAATACCGACCCGGGATCATTCAGAAAGAATTTTCAAATATTTCGGCGTACCAATTAAAATAGATGGCGAAAATATTCAAGTAACCGGCCAGTCAGAACTAACCCCACGAAAAATGGCCGTTCCTGCAGATCCTTCATCAGCGTCTTTTTTAATTGTTGCAGCACTGATAAAAGAAGGGTCCGATATATTAATCCGTAATGTCGGCATTAATCCGGCAAGAACAGGCCTGTTCAAAACGCTGATTGAGATGGGTGGGGATATAAAATTTGAAAATGAACGTCAGGAATGTGGTGAGGATGTTGCCGATATTCATGTTAAATATTCAGAACTTACTGGAATAACAGTCCCGCCCGAGCGTGCCCCATCAATGATTGATGAATATCCCGTTCTATGCATTGCTGCCACATATGCTGCCGGAAATACAGTTATGCGAGGTATAGAAGAATTAAGGGTTAAGGAATCAGACCGGATTGCTATAATGGTAAAGGGCCTTAAATCCTGTGGGATTGATGTCGAAGAACATGATGACGGCATGACTGTATCGAATTCCATTGCCAAAGGAACAATCCCTATCAAAACTTCGCTTGATCATCGAATTGCAATGTCTTTTCTTGTGCTTGGATTATGCGCTGAAAATTCTGTTACTATTGACGATGGTTCCGTTATAGAAACCAGTTTTCCCGGATTTGTTGACCTTATGAATTCAGTAGGAGCAAATATCCATCCATGAAACAGGACGATCAAAGAGGAAAAAAAATCGTAATTGCCCTCGATGGTCCCGCCGCATCAGGTAAAGGGACTTTGGCGCGACGCCTTGCCAGCCATTTTAATCTTGCTCTGCTGGATACTGGGATACTCTACCGGGCCGTGGGGTGGAATGTGCTTCAAGACGGTGGTGATCCGGAAAATGAATTGGATGCATTAAAAGCCGCGGAAAAAATCAGCGATACTGATTTTTCAAACCCCGAACTAAGAACCGAATCAATTGGTGTTGCTGCTTCAAAAGTGGCGCAAATCGCCGCTGTCAGAAGCACTTTACTAAACTTCCAGCGCCATTTTGCCAATAATCCTCCGCCAGATAAAGTTGGTGCAATCCTTGATGGGCGGGACATCGGTACGGTAATTTGTCCGGAAGCGCCCATAAAAATATTCATAACAGCGGATGTCGAAACCCGCGCAAAACGGCGGTTTTTGGAAGAATATGGTGAAAATGGCACCCCTGAACAGTTGGCAGAAATTCTCAAAGATCTTAAAGACCGTGATCAAAGAGATATAAATCGCTCTGCTTCGCCGCTGAAAAAAGCTGAAAATGCCTACTTGATAGATACAACGGATTCGGATATAGAGGCCGTGTTTGAAGCAGCGCGTGAGTTTGTATCAAGCAAAATGTAGAACAAAATAGCTGAATCTATCTTCGACCTGCAATATTGGCGGGTGGGGGGTTGGTTTAGTTTTTGTTGTATGAATATTAACATGTTTTTTTAAGACCGCCGGAGACAACCGGCTGGCCTATATAGAAAGCAGAATGCCCCGATTAGTCGGATAAAGCATTCAATTGAGAATAGGTAATAATAATGACTGATGAACTAAAAGTTCCAACCACTGCAGACTTCGAGGCAATGCTCGAAGAATCACTAGGTCCTGAAGGAAAATTCGATGGAAAAGTTGTCAAAGGGACCATTATTGCGGTTGATAAGGAAGCCGCAACAATTGATATCGGATTAAAAGCTGAAGGCCGTATCCCTCTTAAAGAATTTGCCGCTCACGGACAAACAGCCGAACTAAATGTCGGCGATACTGTTGAAGTATTCGTAGAGCGCATTGAAAATGCCAAAGGCGAAGCAATGCTCTCACGTGAAAAAGCACGTCGTGAAGAAGCATGGACCGTACTTGAAAAATCTTATGAAGCGGAAGAACGCGTTAATGGTATTATTTTTGGCCGCGTAAAAGGCGGCTTTACTGTTGACCTTTCCGGTGCCGTTGCCTTCCTTCCTGGAAGCCAGGTCGATGTCCGCCCAATTCGCGATGTTTCACCGCTCATGAATATTGAGCAGCCATTCCAGATTCTGAAAATGGATCGCAAACGTGGTAACATCGTTGTGTCCCGTCGTGCAATTCTAGAAGAAACACGCGCAGAACAAAGAACAGTAATTATTGCAAATCTTGCAGAAGGTAAAACTGTTGAAGGTGTTGTTAAAAATATTACAGATTACGGTGCCTTCGTTGATCTCGGTGGTATTGATGGACTGCTTCATGTTACCGATATTTCCTGGAAACGTATCAATCACCCATCAGACATTCTGAATATTGGTGATACGATTGACGTTCAGATCATTCGACTAAACCCGGATACACAACGTATTTCACTGGGAATGAAGCAACTGACCGAAGATCCATGGTCAACCATCACCAAAAAATACCCAATAGGTTCAAAACTGACAGGACGCATTACCAATATCACCGACTATGGTGCATTCGTTGAACTTGACGACGGTGTTGAAGGGCTTGTCCATGTATCCGAAATGAGCTGGGTTAAGAAAAATGTTCATCCTGGTAAAATCGTATCAAGCAGCCAGGAAGTCGAAGTCATGGTGCTTGAGATTGATTCAGATAAACGCCGTATCAGCCTCGGACTTAAACAGTGTATGGAAAATCCCTGGCTTTCATTTGCCGACAAATATCCTGCAGGAACTGAGATTGAAGGTGAAGTCAAAAATATCACTGAATTTGGTCTGTTTATCGGGCTTGAAGGTGAAATGGACGGCATGGTTCATTTATCTGATCTTGACTGGAACAAAGCAGGCGAAGAAGCGATCACTGAATATAAAAAAGGCGATATTGTTAAAGCCGTTATTCTAGATGTTGATACAGAGAAAGAACGTATTTCTCTCGGCATTAAGCAACTCACGAATGATCCGGTTAATGCAATTACAGGTCTTAAAAAAGGCGGAACAGTAACCTGTACTGTGACAGATGTTACTGAAAACGGACTTGAGGTTTCTGTGGGTGATGAAGAAGGAATGAAAGCCTTTATTCGTCGCTCAGATCTTAGCCGTGATCGTGCTGAACAGCGTCCTGAGCGCTTCTCAGTAGGTGATAAAATTGATGCTAAAGTTACTTCACTCGATAAAAAGGCCCGCAAAATCGGTCTTTCCATTAAGCAGCTTGAAATTTCTGAAGAGAAAGAAGCCGTGGCACAATACGGTTCTTCCGACAGCGGTGCTAGCCTTGGTGATATCCTCGGCGCGGCAATAGCCGATGCTACGCCGTCCGAAGATAAAAAGGCAACTAAGAAAAAAGCTGCTCCAAAAAAAGCCGCAGCAAAAAAAGCTGATGAAGCTGTAGATGCTGATGCTGAAGATAAAAAGCCTGCAAAGAAAAAAGCAGATCCTAAAAAGTAGGAAGATTAATTTTTTAAAGAAAAGAAAATCTTGTATTTGTTACCAGCCCGCCCGGGATAACCGGGCGGGTTTTTTATACTAATTCAAACAAATGATTCTTTTCTTTAGGGCTGCTAATGTCCAAATATACTTTACAAAACAGCCAATTTATTGCCATTTTTCAGAAATTAACTTTAATTTTTAAAAAAACATGGCTTATAAGGTACTTAGCCTTGACGCCCTCTTTCGTCTCTGGCAACTTATAGCATGACTATAACAATGTAACTTTAACAACTATAGGGGTCTGAGGATGATAAAGTCGGAGCTAATAGCAAGATTGGTTGATGCCAATCCCCATCTTTATCAACGCGATGTTGAACGTATCGTTAATACGATATTTGAAGAAATTACAAATACCCTTGCAGAAGGTAACCGTGTCGAACTGCGCGGCTTTGGTGCGTTTTCAGTCAAGCATCGTCCGGCAAGAACCGGGCGCAATCCACGCACAGGACAGGCTGTCAAAGTACCGGCCAAAAGCGTACCTTATTTTAAAACCGGTAAAGACCTTCGGGAAAAACTGAACGATAGTTAATTTGTTCCCCGGCAAAACAGCATAGGGTTTGATTGTATTAAGAGATCTTTTTGTTATGCGCATTTTATTTTATGCTGCTTTTATACTGTTTACCCTACTTTGTATTATAATTGCCATTTCAAATGGTACGCCGGTTGTGTTTAGTTTAAACCCCTTCCCGGTAAACATTTCCATGCCAGCTTTTGGACTGGTGTTCATTGGTATATTTATTGGTCTTTTTGGCGGATGGATCGTTTCTATATTATCCGGTGTTCGTCACGCAAGACGCCACAGGCTTGCTGATAAGAAAATTAAAGAACTCGAGAAACAGTTAAATGCCGAAAAATCAAATATTGATTTGTCAAAAAGCGGCATTCATGGCAAAAGCTCCTAAACAAAATTTTTTTGGAAATCTATCATGACGGACCTGAAACCCTCAGAGCGAATTCTTTGCGCTCTTGACACTATCAGCACCGATGAAGCCGCCAAACTGGCCAGTTTGTTAAATCCATATGTTGGCGGTGTAAAACTTGGGCTTGAATTTTTTGGTGCCAATGGGCCGCAGGGATTTAAGGACGTTGCTAAAGAAAATAGTAATATTTTTCTTGATCTGAAACTTCACGACATTCCAAATACAGTGGCGAAAGCCATACATTCCTTGATACCATTAAAACCCAAAATAATGACAATCCATACTGCTGGGGGGCCAGCCATGATGGCGGCGGCAGCAAAAGCAGCAGATGATGCTGCAAAAGAGGTTGGCTGCAAACGTCCCCTTATTGTCGGAGTTACAATTCTGACCAGCCTTGATAATCAGGATCTTGAAGCTATCGGGTATAAAAATAAAGTTGCCGAACAAGTGCTAAGTCTGGCAAAACTGGCAAAGGAAAATGGCCTGGACGGCGTTGTTTGCTCACCTCATGAAATTAGCCTGATCAAAAATTCCTGCGGCAAGGATTTTAAACTGGTTGTTCCCGGCATACGGCCTGCTGGCAGTGCCAAAGCAGATCAAAAACGCGTTATGACACCGCACGAAGCCGTAAATCTAGGTGCTGATTTTCTTGTTATCGGCCGCCCAATTACACAAGCGTCAGACCCTGTTCAGGCGGCAATGGCCATAGCAAAAGAAATTAATGGCGAGTGATGCGTACTAAAGCAAAAATATGTGGTCTTTCAACTGAAGAATCTGTTCGAGCAGCTATAAACGCCGGCGCAGCTTATATCGGGTTTGTTTTTTACCCAAAATCACCCCGAAATGTGTCCGTGAATACAGCCGCAAAATTAGCAAAAATTGCAGGCGAGAATGTGCTGAAGGCAGGCGTCTTCGTTAATCCGACAGACGAATTACTGAAATCGGTCATTAATGAAGTGAATATTGATATCATTCAGCTTCATGGCAACGAAAGCGTTGAAAGGGTAAAATTTATCCGCGATAAATTTGATAAAAAAGTGATGAAAGCTATTTCTGTTGCAGGCGCAGACGATATTAAGAAAGCCCATGACTATGAAAATGCTGCGGATATGTTGCTGTTTGATGCGAAACCACCCGCTGATATGGATGGTGCATTGCCAGGCGGTAACGGACTTGCCTTTGACTGGCAACTGATCGCAGGATATCAATGGCCTGTTGACTGGATGCTATCTGGAGGCCTTAATATAGATAATGTGCTTGAGGCCATAAAAATCAGTGGTGCCGCAATTGTTGATGTTTCCAGTGGCCTTGAAACAACACCCGGTAATAAAGATATAAATAAGATTAATGCATTTTTGAATGTGCTTCAGGATTATTGAGAATGAGTGAACATAAAATAAACAGCTATCGAACCGGACCGGATGAAGATGGTCATTTTGGCATATTTGGTGGCCGATTTGTAGCAGAAACACTTATGCCACTTATTCTTGAGGTAGAAAAAACCTATAATCACGCGAAACATGACCCTGCCTTTAAACAGGAATTTCATGAACTTCTTAAGGAATTTGTAGGCAGGCCAAACCCGCTATATTTTGCCCGTCGAATGACTGAGCATTTGAACGGCGCAAAAATATATTTCAAGCGGGAAGAATTAAATCATACGGGCGCTCATAAAATTAACAACTGTATTGGTCAAATTCTTCTTGCCCGCCGCATGGGAAAAACACGGATCATTGCGGAAACAGGGGCCGGACAGCATGGTGTGGCAACAGCAACCGTCTGTGCCCTCTTTGGTATGCCCTGTGTCATTTATATGGGGGCAAAGGATATAGAACGCCAAAAACCCAATGTCTTTCGAATGAAGCTTTTGGGCGCAGAAGTTGTTCCGGTCACCTCAGGTTCTGAAAGCCTTAAGGACAGTATGAATGAAGCCCTGCGAGACTGGGTCACCAATGTAGAAGACACCTTTTATATTATTGGTACAGCAGCCGGGCCACACCCCTACCCGGAACTGGTTCGTGATTTTCAGTGCGTAATTGGTGATGAGGCACGGGAGCAGATATTGGAAAAAGAAGGTCGCCTGCCCGATAGCCTGGTTGCCTGCGTTGGTGGCGGGTCAAACGCTATTGGGCTTTTCCATCCGTTTCTGGATGATGATGTGGACATGTATGCTGTTGAAGCTGCCGGGCTGGGTATCGATACCGATAAACATGCTGCCTCACTAAGCGGAGGAGCACCAGGCGTGCTTCATGGCAACAGGACCTATTTGTTAATGGATGATGACGGACAAATTCTTGAGGCACATTCCATATCAGCCGGGCTTGATTATCCGGGCATTGGCCCGGAGCATAGTCACCTCCACGATATCGGGCGGGTAAAATATGTTCCAATTGATGATAAAGAAGCCCTTGAAGCCTTCCAGCTTTGTACAAAACTGGAAGGAATTATTCCGGCTCTTGAGAGCGCACATGCCATTGCCTATGTTATGAAACTGGCACCAACGCTGCCTAAAGATCATATCATCGTCATGGGATTAAGTGGCCGTGGTGATAAGGATATCTTTACAGTCGCCAAAGCTTTGGGTGAGGATATCTAGTCATGGGAATTTCCAGAATAAATAAGAGATTTGAGACACTTAAATCAGAAAACCGTGCCGGATTAATCACCTTTACCACCGCCGGAGATCCGGATTATGAAACGTCACTTGCCTTATTGAAAGGGCTGCCAACAGCTGGTGCTGATATTATTGAGCTGGGCATGCCGTTCTCTGATCCGATGGCTGACGGACCTGCTATCCAGGAAGCAAGCATCCGCGCCCTTAAAGGCAAAATGACACTGAAAAAAACACTGAAAATGGTCGAAAGTTTCAGGGAGGATGATGATGAAACGCCAATCATTCTCATGGGGTATTATAACCCGATCTATATTTACGGCGTTGAACGCTTTTTAGATGATGCACTTAAAGCAGGCATTGACGGTCTGATCATCGTTGATCTGCCACCAGAAGAAGACAGCGAACTGGCCATTCCTGCCAAATCAGTCGATATGGCAATGATCCATCTGGCAACACCGACAACTGATCAGAAGCGACTGGGTCAAATCCTCGAAAATGGTTCCGGCTTTTTATATTATGTAACCATCGCCGGAATAACCGGAACGGCAAAACCCGATCTTGCCCCTGTCAAGCAGGCATTGGACAGTTTCAGAAAAATAACCCAAATACCAATGGCAGTCGGATTTGGTATTAAATCTGCTGAAGATGCAGCAAGATTTGCCAAATTCGCCGATGCTGTTGTTGTCGGTTCCGCAATAGTTGATGTTATTAAAAGCAATATCAATCAAGAAAAAGTTGCAAATTCTGTGCTAGAGAGTAGAGTCTTATCCTTTGTGGGTGAACTCGCAAATGGCGTTAAGAACGCCAGAAAGTAATACGAGGTTTAGACATGAACTGGTTAACAAATTTTGTACGTCCGAAAATTCAGAGCATTATCGGGCAAAAATCGGAAACACCGGATAACCTTTGGCATAAATGCAGAAATTGCGGGCAACTTCTTTACGTCAATGATTTGGAAAAGAACCTTCATATTTGTCCGAACTGTGATCATCACGAACGAATTGGTCCCAAAGACCGGTTCAACAATCTGTTTAACAAGGGTGAATATAGTCTGATTGACCTGCCTAAGCATGCAGATGATCCACTAAAATTTAAAGACCAGAAAAAATATACCGACCGCCTAAAAGCAGCCCGTAGCAATAGCGAATTCAGAGATGCCATTGCAGTCGCTTACGGTAAAATGGGCAAAGTTAATACGGTCATAGCCGTTCAGAATTTCCTGTTTATGGGCGGCTCAATGGGGGTTGGGGTTGGTGACGGTATTGTTGCTGCATCACAAACCGCTATTGACAAAAAATGCCCTCTTATATTGTTTACTGCTGCCGGCGGCGCACGTATGCAGGAAGGGATATTGTCATTGATGCAAATGCCGCGCTGCACAGTTGCCGTCCAACGAATACGCGATGCAGGACTTCCTTACATAGTTGTACTTACTGACCCGACAACAGGTGGGGTAACGGCTTCCTATGCCATGCTGGGCGACATTCAGATAGCAGAACCAAATGCCCTGATCTGTTTTGCCGGACCACGCGTTATTAAGGATACAATCCGGGAAGAGCTTCCCGAAGGGTTCCAACGCAGTGAATATCTGCTTGAACATGGAATGATCGATATGATTGTCCACCGGGCAAAGTTAAGGGAAAAACTCACTCAGCTTCTTAGTCTGTTGATGAGCAAAGCGGCCTGATCAAAGGCATGACAAAAAAACCAAGTGACCGAATTTTAGAGCGGCTTTTATCGCTCCATCCCAAAATTATCGATCTGTCTCTGGACAGAATGTATTCCATTCTGGAAAAACTTGGCAATCCACAAAACCATTTGCCTCCGACAATCCATGTGGCGGGCACCAACGGAAAAGGCTCAACCGTTGCTTATTTAAGGTCAATCCTTGAAGCATCAAATTTGTCTGTACATGTATATACAAGTCCACATCTGGTCAACTTTGCTGAACGCATAAGAGTAAGTGGCAAGATAATTTCCGAAGATTATCTTAGTGAACTTCTTGAATTTTGTGAAAAAGTAAATGATGGCGAGCCCATTACTTATTTTGAAATCACCACCGCTGCCGCTTTCAAGGCATTTGCCGATAACCCGGCAGATGTCCTTATCCTTGAAGTCGGCCTTGGCGGACGGCTTGATGCGACAAATGTTGTTGATCATCCGCTAGGCACCGTCATAACGCCTGTGTCACTTGATCATGAACAGTTTCTTGGAAGTGAGCTAAGCGGAATTGCCATGGAAAAAGCCAGCATTGCAAAAAAAGATGTTCCCTTAATTTCAGCCCTGCAACATCCTGATGCATGGAACAAAATTAATGAAATTGCTGTGGTAAAAGGAGCCAACCTGATCACGGAGTGGCATTTTCGGGAAACTGCTACAGGCTTTTGCTATTCCGACAGTAATGGCTCAATTCAATTACCTAAACCCAATCTTATTGGTCCGCATCAGATTTCAAATGCTGCATTGGCAATTGCCACCTTGAGACATCAGGATAAATTCACTATTTCTGATGAAGAAATTATAAGGGGAATTCAGAGTGCCATCTGGCCGGCACGCATGCAAAATATTACAGTGAGTGCCTATGGACAACTGTTGTCACCGGGCAGTGAATTATGGCTTGACGGAGGGCACAATCCGGCAGCCGGAGACGTGATTTCAAATCATTTCAAGGATGAAAAGATCATTTTAATTTGCGGTATGCTGCAAAATAAAGATACCCGTGGCTATCTGGCAAATTTCACTAACCAAGCAAAACAGCTATTTGCTGTCCATGTAGAGGGAGAGATCAGTCATCCTGCCACAGATATTGTGAAATTTGCCTGGGACCTAGGCATAAAAGCCGAAACGGCGCAAAATGTAAAAGATGCCCTGCAAAAAATTGGCCCTGAAAATTCTGAAAAAGTCCTGATTTGCGGCTCGCTTTATCTCGCAGGAAAAGTGCTCGCCGATAATAACTTGATCCCGGAATGATGCCTGATAATATATTATCAGTTCAACAAAACAGGTCCCAATTATGTCTGACACACGCCTTTACCTTATCACACCTTCCAAATTTGACCTTGAAAGTTTTGCCATAACTTTAAAAGAAACGCTTGAAGCGGGAGATGTAGCCAGTCTTCAACTGAGGATGAAAGAAAGTTATGATGAAGATATCATACTCGCTGCAAAAAAACTGATGCCTATTTGCCATGCGCGAGATGTCGCCCTTATCATCAATGACAGGGCAGATATTGCAAGGAAAGTCGGTGCAGATGGCGTCCATATAGGCCAGGAAGATATATCCTATAACGAAGCCCGCACCATTGTCGGTGAAGACCGGATTGTGGGAGTTACCTGCAAAAACAGTAAGCATCTTTCAATGATTGCTGGCGAGCAAGGGGCTGATTATGTTGCCTTTGGCGCTTTTTATCCAACAAACACTAAAATAATCACAACGAAAGCTGACCCTGAAATTTTAAGATGGTGGCAGGAGTTATTTGAAATTCCATGCGTTGCCATAGGGGGGATTAATGCGGATAATGCTGCTGAAATGGCAGACGCCGGCGCTGATTTTATAGCTGTCTGTTCAGGTGTATGGGATGATGCTGACGGTCCTGCAGAAGCCGTTAGGAAAATCAACAAAATATTAAATAAATGACTAATCCATATCCCATTCTTTATAGCTTTAGGAGATGTCCCTATGCCATGAGGGCAAGGCTGGTATTATATGCTTGCAAAATAAAATGTGAACTTCGTGAGGTGGTCTTAAGAGATAAACCCGATGAAATGCTTAAAATTTCTGCCAAGGGAACCGTTCCGGTTTTACAGCTTGCTGATGGTACTGTCATAGACGAAAGCCATGATATTATTTGCTGGGCGATCAATCAAAGCGACCCTCATTGCTGGAAAAGTTATCTGGATGAAATGAATGCGTTGGTTGAAGTCAATGATTTCAAATTTAAACAGCACCTTGATAAATATAAATATTCCAGCAGAAACCAGGAACTTTCCAAAGAAGAGCATAGACAAAATGGAGAGTTTTTTCTGGAACTTCTTGAAAAAAGGCTTGAATGCAAATCCTTTCTGAGTGCCTCCCAAATGACCGTTACCGATCTGGCTATTTTTCCATTCATAAGGCAGTTTGCATTCGTTGATAAAAATTACTTTGATAATCTTCCCTATCCAATGCTTCAAAACTGGCTTGAATGGCACTTGAATTCTGACATATTTAAAAATATCATGTTTAAATATGATCAATGGAAGCCGGAAATCGAAACGATATATTTCCCGTGAACCCGCGCCTCCTATATTTATTTTAAGTTGATAGGGCAAAAGGATATTCCTTAGTTATTTTGGTCACAAATAGGCCAGAAAGTTGATTTAAGTCATTAATATCATCAGGGATTGATGTTAACTCTCAAAGCGTAAGATATTTATTATACAGGTGAACAAATGATTCCGATAAGCCAGGAAAAAGTAGAATTTATTATTTCAATGGCCAGAGAATTTCGCGAAGGCTCCCTTGCTATGGTCAGCGAAGAATTGTCAGAGGGATATAATTCAGACAATTATACTGAACATAGTCTGGCTGGTTCTTTGGATAGTTATAAGTCTGAGGAGCACGCCCAGGACAGCGCTTATATGGAACTGAAAGGCGCGATTGAGGCCTTAAATGAAGACGAAAAACATGCCCTAGTTGCCCTAATGTGGATTGGGCGAGGCACTTATGGCCCCGAAGAATTTGAACTGGCTATTGAAGATGCAAAGGAGGCAAGCAACAAACATACAGCAGAATATCTGATTGATAGTCCGTTGCTGCCTGATTATCTTGAGGAAGGCCTGACACAATTAAGTGATGATGACGAAGAATAGATACAGTTTTTTTATAAAGGCTCTACCAACAACACTGTTCCATCTGATCCCGTAACCCTGACTGTCATGCCAACTTCACCATCAAAATCTCCACGCACCAGCCACAGGGTATCACCAATGCGAATTTTTCCTTCGCCATTTACCAAGGCTCTTTCAAGTTTATACTTTTTGCCAATATAACGGGCACCACGAACATTCAGATTTTCATCCTCGCTTTTGATCGGATTTTTTTTAAGATAATTACGACCTGCATAAACGCTGATTATACCGAGAACTGAGAAAATAACGAATTGCACTTCCCAGCCAATTGCCCCATCAATATAAACGATCCCGCCAACAAAAATAGCTGCAATGGCCAGCCACAAAAAAATGACTCCGGGCACCATCATTTCGAGCCCAAGAAGTACCAGAGTCAATACAAACCAGAACCAGTAATTAAATTCAAAATTTTCCAACATTTAATTTTCCTTTCCGGAATGTGACTGCCTTAAGGCAAATGACCATCTTTATCTTCGGTTTTTATGTTCAAATTTTTCAGCATGTCCGTCATTCCGCCAAGCGCACCGATGACACCGCTGGCCTCAAGCGGCATAAACACCAGCTTCTCATTCCTGGAATTGGCAAATTTACCCAGTGCCTCAACATATTTTTGAGCAATAAAATAATTGATGGCCTGCGGATCACCTTTTGCAATAGCCATTGAAACCATGTCTGTTGCTTTTGCTTCAGCCTCGGCCTCTCTCTCCCGCGCCTCAGCATCACGATAAGCAGATTCGCGGCGACCTTCAGCCTCAAGAATGGCGGCCTGTTTCTCGCCTTCTGCACGCAATATTTCCGACTGTCTTAGTCCTTCCGCTTCAAGAATGTTGGCACGCTTAATACGTTCTGCTTTCATTTGTCTCGCCATCGCATCAACAATATCTCTTGGTGGCTCAATATCCTTGATCTCAATACGGGTGACTTTTATGCCCCATGGCTGTGTTGCTTCATCAACAACATCCAGCAATTTTGCATTGATTTGATCCCGCAAGGATAGCAGCTGATCCAGATCCATGGAGCCCATTACGGTCCGCAAGTTCGTCATCGTCAGGTTCAGTATTGCCGTGTATAAATCATGAACCTCATAACTTGCCCGTGCAGCATCAATTACCTGGAAAAAAACCACGCCGTTGGCAGTTACCATTGCGTTATCCTTGGTGATTACTTCCTGCGATGGAATATCAAGGACCTGTTCCTTCATATTCATCTTATAACCGATTTTATCGAAAAATGGTACGATCAGGTGAAATCCTGGTGACAGTGTTTTGGTATATCTTCCAAATCTTTCTACGGTATAGTTATAGCCTTGTGAAACTGTTTTAACCCCCGCAAAAAATAAATAAATAACCAGCAGAACCAGTACGATTGCAAAGACATTAGACCCATCAATTAACATATCAAAATTCCTTCAATTTATTTTTAAAACAGAACCTGATTAAATTTGGTTTTACTTAATATATAAATATAATACAATAAGGTGCAATATATTCATTATTTACACCTTATGATTTTTTCCTGCTTAAATATAATAACACAAGACAAATGATAAATGGCACAGTTCTTTCCGTAAAATCACCTGGGGCATCCGGCTGAAGAAAAAAGATGATTGTCAGTACAAACCCAATAATCATTGATGGCAATATCATCTTTGGGTCCGGCTTAACTCCCGACAGGCGTATAATGACAACCGGCCCAATACTGGCGCCAAGCCCATTCCAGGCGAATAACACTCTTGAGAATATATCGCTTGGTAAATAAATTGCTGTTATCACGGCAAATATGCATAATACTGCAATTACAATTCTTGAAACAAAAAGGCGGCTATGTCCTTCATCCGCTTCACCCATCAAGTCATGGGCAATTGAAGACGCACTTACCAAAAGCTGACTGTCTGCGGTTGAAAGAACGACCAAGACAGCCGCCACCATAACACCACCCAGAATGCCGGCACAGATTGTCAGTCATCATAAAAAATATATTTTCCGTATTGGAAATTTCAGAAACCATTATTTTTCCGCACATTCCCCAGTATAATCATCCCCGTCATACTGATTGCAAAACAACCAATAGCGTCATCTGAGCCAGCATCTTCCGATCACTTTTCATCGACATAAATCTGGTTAAAGATGGGGTTGACCTATCGCCCCAGACCGATTGACATACTGCCTATGATAAAGCCACCAAGCATAAAACCACTATTTGATCCACCCGGTGATAATTGTGCTGGTGTTGCAATGTTATGGTAGCTTTGCCAGAATTCCCCGATACCGCCAACTTCAATAAGGGCAAGTGTTGGAAGCAACAAAGACGCCACCATCATTAAAGTACCTTGCAGAGTATCCGTCAGGCTCACAGCCCAGAACCCACCAAGCATAGTATATGATGCGATCACCAGGCCACCCAGCAATATACTGCTTTTCAAAGATAGATTAAATGTAACGGCAAATGTTCCACCGGCTGCCTGTAATTGCGCCGCAACATAGAACATGAAACAGAAAATGATAATTATGGCTGTAAAAATACGGATATGCTTTTTTGTTTGTTTTGTCCCTTCAAAAATAAGCAGATCGGTTACAGTTACCAATTTTTCCTGATGAGATAATTTTTGAAGTCTAGGTGCCGCCCAAATCCAGGAAAATCCATGACCAAGGATTAACCCTGGCACAATCCAAAGCGCTGATACACCTGCCATATATCCTATTCCGCTTAATCCAAGCAGAACCCATGCCGAAGCGGAACTGGCAACATAACTCATGGAGGCGACCAAGGGACCTAATGTACGTCCACCAATAAAGAAATCAGTGTTATTATGTGTTCTGCGGCTTCCAAAAAAACCCAGTGTTATCAAAAGACATATATAAATGATCAGAGTAATAAGGACTATTAATTCTTTAGACATGTTACCTCTTTTGCTGTCACAACGAAATTATTATGTTTCCAGTAATAGATTTGAACTCTTCTTATTTAGAAAAGGACCTTCTTCTCGGTTTTATACAGCTTGACCCTCCCAAAATGAATTATTATTATGATATCTTCTATTTGAACAGTGTAAAATACACTTTAACTGGAAAGCAGTCTTGGCAAAAAAAGGATTTTTAAACGGGCAGTTATTGCTATCAATGCCCGGCATGACCGACCCTAGATTTGAAAGCACAGTCATTTATATCTGCACCCATACCGAAGAAGGCGCAATGGGGTTGGTAATCAACAAATACTGCGAAAATATTGATTTTCCTGACCTGTTAAAACAGCTGAACATTGACTGTGTGACAAAGAACAGGCCGGAGACGCCCTTAAAAAACATACCACTCCATGAAGGGGGTCCGGTGGAATCGGGACGCGGCTTTATTTTGCACAGTGCTGATTATGTGCAGGAATCCACACTTATCATTTCAGAAACAATTGCCCTTACCGCAACGATCGATATTTTAACGGCCATAGCCTGCGGAGAAGGTCCGAAGGATTATTTAATTGCCCTCGGCTTTTCAGGATGGGGGCGTGGTCAACTGGAAAATGAGATACTCAGAAACAGCTGGCTTTCTATTGAAGCAGACGATGAACTGGTCTTCAGAACCAAGCTGGACCTCAAATTACCAAGGGCAATGGCAAAGCTTGGCGTTGATATGTCTATGCTATCGACGGAATATGGTAACGCCTAAATTTTGCATAGCTTTAGTCCTGATTTAGACTAAAATCACCTATATCTCCTTGATTTTATTGGTTTATGTAAATTTACTGTTGCTTTTTTAACACAGTATTGCAAATTTACATCAAATTTTACTTATAAATCCCCTTTTAGGGGAGTAATTGTTTGATTTCCATCAGAATTTCATATAAATAGATTCGTAGTGGAATATGTAATAGGGAAACTAAATGCGTCCACGTCGTAAGTAATTCAGTGTTTTTTTAGTATGAGTTATTGCTTAGGATGCAGCTTTATTTTTTCATTTTTACCATATACACCAATTGGTTAGGGGATAATATATTCTAATTGAAATATTATATCCGGCCTTTAGCGGAGTCTTATTTTAGTAATGATAGGGCTCTAGAATTTTAAACACAATCAGTTGAATGTTCTGATTCCAGTACGTTTAACTTTTTGGGAGGAAATATTAGATATGAAAAAATTACTACTCTTATCTGTTAGCCTACCTTCACTTGTTGCTGCTGATCTGGCTTCTGCCCAGCAAGCACAAAATGAAGATGTGTTGACAGTTGTTGGTTCACGGGTGAAGGGTCGTACGGCTCTTGATTCCAACGTTCCGGTTGACGTGGTTCAAGCTACTGAGCTGGAAGCTACGCCATCCCTCAACTTGAAAGATGCTATCGCTGCGGTATCACCATCCTATGTGGTTAGCCGTTCTGCAGTTGGCGATGCAAACACACTTGTCCGTACTTCATCACTACGCGGCCTAAATAACGGCGAAATCCTTACCCTTCTTAATGGTAAGCGCATGCATCGTAATGCGATCATTCATACAGACGGTTGGCAGTCAGCTGACGTTGGTTCACTTTCTGTAAACTCTATTAAAAGCCTGTCAGTACTTCGTGACGGTGCTGCTGCCCAGTATGGTGCTGACGCTGTTGCTGGTGTGATAGATATTACACTTGACGATTCAGAAGGAATTTCCGGAGAAGCACAATTCAGTCAGTATTATGAAGGTGACGGATTTGCTTACAATGTGGCTTCTAAAGCTGGTATTTCACTTGCTGATCGTGGTTTCTTAACTGTAACAGCACAATACGGTCATACAGACGCAACAGACCGTGCAACAGTTCATTTGAACGCTGTTGATCATATTAAACAGTGGGAAATTCAACAAGCCAATGGTGGCGTTCATCCTTCTGGATTTACTTTTAATGATCCGGGCGACCTAAACCCTGATACAATAGCACCATTTGGTATTGCCGAGCAATCCAATTTCTCAGTGACCTGGAACTCAGCAATGGATATAGGTGAAAATTCTGAAGTTTATACCTTTGGTAACTTCGGTCGTAGACATGTGAAAGAGCCTTTCAACTATCGTGCTGGTCTTCCTCATGGTTATTCAACACCAGGGGTTGGGGGTAACTCATCAGCTTCACGTCTGGTAACCTATGGACAAAACGATTACACTTACCTTTATGGTGAGCGCGCGTTCAGAGAAAACGCTTATCTTCTTGGATTAATGGTAGATCCTACCGATCCTCTTGATGCATATGGCAAC
This sequence comes from Emcibacteraceae bacterium, assembly GCA_041396985.1. Lineage (NCBI taxonomy): Bacteria > Pseudomonadati > Pseudomonadota > Alphaproteobacteria > Emcibacterales > Emcibacteraceae > Emcibacteraceae bacterium. Next base: position 726,968 of record JAWKXO010000002.1, on the reverse strand, counting down.
CCTACTCTTCCTTACGTTTCAAACGGGATGGAGGCGTTCTCTGGTCTTGGTGTTCATCCAAATGGTTATAACCCATGGTATGAAATTGATGCCCAGGATATCGGCGCATATTTAGGCTTCCGTGGTGAATTCGATAACGGCTTAACATACGATCTTTCCGGATCTATCGGTACCAGCCGTGTTGACAATAACATCAGTGACACAATGAACCCATCTCTCGGTGCTGCTAAAGCTGCTGATGGTTCAATTAATTATGGAAGTGCCCAAACTGCATTCTACATCGGTTCACAAGTCAATACTGAGCGTACAGTAAGCGCAGACTTCACCTATACTGTTGACACAGACGCTGTTGATAATATGAACGTCGCGTTCGGTGCTCAATATCGTTCTGAACAATATAAGAATGTTGTCGGCGAGAAAAACTCATGGTTCCAAGGACCACTTGCTGGTCCTAGTCTTGCAAGCTTTGCCGCCGCTAATCCAGGCCTAGGTCTTGAAGGTGGTGCTGGCCTGAACAACAGCTCTGATGGTTTTGGTGGTTTCTCTCCAGATACTTTCTTTGATGCTTCACGTCATAACTACGCTGTTTACGTAGATGTGGATACTGACGTTACTGAAGCTTTCAACATTGCCGTTGCCGGTCGTTACGAAGACTTCTCTGACTTTGGTGATACTTTCTCATGGAAAGTTGCATCTCGTTTTCAACTAGTTGAAGATCTGCTAGCGGTTCGTGCTGCCTATTCTACAGGCTTCCATGCACCAACTGTAGCCCAGATCAACAATACTCAGGTTCGTACTGGTTTCCGTGCTGACGGATCGCAAACACAAACAGGAACTTTCACAGCTGACAGTATCCCTGGTCAAGTGTTTGGTATTAAACAAGTTGGGCCAGAACTAGCCCGCAACTTGTCTGCCGGTTTCATATTTACTCCAGGCAGCAGCACAAATATTACAGTTGACGTATTCCAGGTAAAACTACGCGACGCTTTGGCAAGTACACCAACATTTGATGTGGTTGACTACCCAGCAGAGTTTGCTCAAATTACCACTTCTGGTTTCCAGGGTGCTGCGCAGCTTACAGGCGTTGACTTCCCGTCTAACGAAGGTTCAAGACGTGTTCGTGGTATTGAAATGGTTGCAACTCAAACTGTTGATATGGATAGCAGCACGCTGCGTTTAACACTTGCTGCAGCTCACGTTCAGGTTAGACTGACTGAACATAATCTGTCTGATCGTAACTTGTTCAATGAAGAACATGCAACAGCTCCTTACAGAGCATCGTTCACAGCAAACTGGAATATGGAAAAAATCACAGTTATGGGACGTGCCCGTTGGATTTCTACTCGTGACGATAACCAAGGCCTAGACTCTAATGGTGTATTCATCGGAAGTAATGCTCCTCTATCTGACTATCGTATTGATCAACAACCAGGTCGAGTTTTCTTTGACCTTGCATTGACATATGATATTAATGAGCAGTTCCAGGTTACCGTCGGTGCCGATAATGTTCTGAACACCTACCCAAAATCCCAACCTGAGGTAGTTGAGACATCCCTGAAACGTGGTCGTCAATACTTTAACGATGGTATGGACTGGCAAGGTGGTTCATATTATGCACGTATCAAAGCTAACTTCTAATCTGATTGGAAGTGTTGTGAGCAGCCCCGGTTGCTCGCAAGCTTAAAAGCTATAAAATCAGCCCCTCATTTCTTTGGAACTGGGGGGCTTTTTTTATGTGGAATAAAAATTGAGAACTAATAACTCAGCTGGAAATTAAATCTGCAAGTTCACAATACCCCGCTGACCTTGCAAAACTTTCTGCTATTCGTCCATCATCCGCTTTAATTTTTGGATCGGCATTTTTTTCAAGTAAAATTGAAACAATTTCTTTATTCCCAAGCGCTGCTGCCGACATCAGCGGCGTAAACCCGCTAAACATCTGAACATCAATATCCGGTTCAAACTCGATAAGAACTTTAACCACATCAGTATGACAACCGGCAACGGCACTATGAATGGCCCGTAAATCGCTGCCATTCATTGCAACCTTGTCAATATCGGCACCGTTTTCAAGCAGTAACCTCGCACATTCCGCCTGACCAAAATAACTGGCAATATGAAGTGCCGTAAAACCATCGCCACTATATTCATGAACAAGTTTATTGTTTGTTGCAATCAGTGCCGACAACTGCCCGACGCCGCCAAGGGCGGCCAGATCGAACTGATCAAGCTCCGGTTTATATTCAAGTAAAATATCGGTTAATTCCGGTTTACGGATATAGAGCGTAAACAATACAGCAGAAAGACCATCGTTGCTCCGTGCCGATGCCAGAGAGCTATCCTTTTCAAGAATTTTTCTTAATGCATCAGCATCAGCAATATCAATTGCTTTAAAGACATCATCACGCATGTTTTATAATACTTTATAATTGTTCAGGCCCATGTTGGCGAGTTCATCCGCCCGCTCATTCCCCTCGTCACCATCGTGTCCTTTGACCCATTTCCAGACAACATCATGCCGCTCAACAGCTTCATCAAGAGCCTGCCATAAATCAGCATTCTTAACCGGTTTTTTTGCCGCTGTCCGCCAGCCATTCTGTTTCCAGTTTTCAATCCATTTGCTGATCCCGTCTTTAACATATGTGCTGTCCGTATGCAGAATGACACGGCAAGGACGTTTCAGGGCATTGAGTGCTTCAATCGCAGCAGTCAGTTCCATGCGATTATTGGTTGTCTCAAAATCGCCTTCCATAATTTCATGACTGTGATCGCCGTAAATTAAAAGAGCGCCCCAGCCGCCAGGTCCCGGATTACCGGAACAGGCTCCATCCGTATAAATAATAACTTCTTTCATATGCCCATATCCACACCATATTCACCGGCCGATTTAACCTGCTGATGAAATGTTAATTTCGCCAGATATTCAAGGGGATCTTTTGTTTTTACCAAAGCCCCTTCAACACGGTTAAGCCAGTCATAAAGCCGTGTCAGCATAAATCTTAGTGCTGCACCGCGGCATAAAAGTGGCAGGGCATTTTTTTCTTTGTCGGACAAAGGACGAATTGCATCATATTCCCTGATCAGTCCAGCCGCCTTGGTCACATTAAACGCACCATCCGTTTCAAAACACCAGGCATTCAGGCAAATTGCCACGTCATAGACAAGCATATCTGAACAGGCAAAATAATAATCAATCAGACCAGATAATTTCCCATTTAAGAAGAAAACGTTATCCGGAAACAAATCAGCATGAATTATCCCGGTCGGTAGATCGGTCGGCCAGTGGTTGGAAAGGTCTTCCATTTCTTCGGCAATTATTTTTCTTAACCCCTTCTGGCATTGGTCAGCACGCGCGTCGCACTCTTTGGCAAGCATCTTCCACCCTGATAGTGAAAGGTCATTTTTCCTTGATAATTTAAAATCAGAAACGGCAAGATGCATCTCCGCCAGGGCTGAGCCCAACTCCCTGCAGTTTTGAACAGATGGCCTGCTTACCGACAGACCATCAAGAAAGCTGATCAGGGCGGCAGGGCGACCACATAATGTTTTTAATATATTCCCTTCCCTATCGGCAATGGGTGTTGCACAATTGATGCCTTTATGGGCAAGGTGGTCCATCAGGCCAAGAAAAAAGGGTAAATCATTCTCATTCACCCGCTTTTCATATAGGGTCAGGATAAAATGATTTTTTGTTGTGGTCAGCAGATAATTTGAATTCTCAACGCCTTCAGCAATTCCTTTAAGTGAAATCACTTCTCCCACATCATACTCATCAATAAAGGCGGCAATTTCATCGGCATTTACAATGGTATAAACTGCCATGATCAGTCATCCTTTGCCAAAATTGCCGGAACTTTAAACGTCACATTTTCTTCAATGGTATGAATATTTTCAATGGAAGTTTTGTAGCGTTCTTTAAAGGCGCTCATCACTTCTTCCACGAGTATTTCGGGTGCAGATGCCCCGGCAGAAATCCCTACCGCACTGACATTATCAAACCAGTTCCAGTCTATTTCAGCCGCCCTTTGAATTAACATTGACCGGCAGCCGACTTTTCGCGCCACTTCCACCAGTCTTCGTGAGTTCGAGCTGTTTGGAGCCCCGATAATTAGCACCAACTCGACTTTCTCTGCCAAGGCTTTAACGGCGTTTTGTCTGTTCGTGGTTGCGTAACAGATGTCTTCTTTCTTTGGGTCCTGAATGGACGGATATTTTGCTTTCAACGTTTCAATAATTTCAGACGTATCGTCAAGTGACAAAGTGGTCTGGGTAATATAGGCGACATTATCTTCATTTTTAAGCTGGAGTTTTTCAACATCTTCCGGGCTTTCCACCAGATGTATTGCACCTGCTGCCAACTGTCCCATTGTCCCGATCACTTCAGGGTGCCCTTTGTGGCCGATCATAACAATTTCCATTCCCTGACGGTCATATCGCTCGGCTTCACGGTGTACTTTACTGACCAATGGACAGGTAGCATCTATATAAAGCATTTTTCTGTTTTCGGCTTCCTGCGGAACGGATTTTGGTACCCCATGTGCTGAGAAAACCACCGGTTTATCCGTTGGCACCTCGTCAAGCTCATCAACAAAAATGGCCCCGCGTTTTACCAGCCCTTCAACCACATATTTGTTATGGACAATTTCATGGCGCACATAAACAGGGGCACCATACTTCTCCAATGCCATTTCCACAATTTGTATGGCCCGGTCTACACCTGCGCAAAATCCGCGTGGATTTGCAATATAAAGGTTCATATTTCTTTCACTCATGACCTGACCTTATACACATTGTTCCCGGAAATTCAAATGGCCTTATTCATTATTGAGAATTAATACCAGCCATGCATTCAACACAAAGTACATAGGCATGTTGGGGGTCATTCATTTTACTAAACAGGGAAAGTTTCTCTGTAATTCTGTTGATTAATATATGTTCAGGTGATTTTTGTTTTGACGCAACAAAATCCGCCAGTTTACTTTCACTGTCAAAAAGCCGTGACATGATCTGCACTTCAATGGGTAGCTCGTCTTCCCAATAAACAACATTATAATCCTTAAGATCAGCTCTCGACACTGCCGCCTTGATAGCGTGATCAAGATTTCCCAAATGGTCTACCAGACCAATTTCCAACGCTTTGGCACCTGTCCAGACCCTTCCTTGGGCAATTTCATTGACCTGTTCAACACTCATATGCCGACCTTCGGCAACCAGATTTAAAAATCTGTCATATCCATTTTCAATATTGCTCTGGATAATATTTTTAAGCTTTTCCGGTAGTGGTTTATTAATTCCGGCCGACACAAGCGGCGTTGTGCCAATGCCGTCTGTTGTGATGCCGATCTCGGCCAGTGTTCCTTCAATATTCGGAATTGCGCCAAAGATGCCGATTGATCCGGTTATAGTCGTGGGACTTGCCCAGATTTCATCGGCATTTGCTGAAATCCAGTATCCTCCTGACGCCGCTACACCGCCGAATGAAGCAATGACAGGCTTTCCGGCCGCCTTTAACAGCAATATTTCCTGTCTGATCAGTTCTGATGCAAAAGCGCTTCCACCCGGGCTTTCAACGCGGAGCACAACAGCTTTTACCCGATCATCTTGGCGTGCTTCACGAAGTTGCCTGGAAAGCGTATCCCCGCCAACAGTTCCCTGCGGCATGACGCCGTCCATGATCGTTCCATTGGCATAAATAATGGCTACGATGTTATTTCCGCGCTCCAGTTGAGAACGATCAAATTTTGATGCGAGATACGTTTTTAAATTGATCTGGTTTATTTCCTGCTTGCCATGACCTTTGCCGACTTCATTCTGCATATAGGAAATCCATTCAGCACGGGTTTTTAAGCCGTCAACCAGCGAATTTTGCAAGGCAAGCTGGCCAAGATCACCTTTCAAATCCATCAGAAGCTGATCTGCATTATCAATGCCTGCACGTAAAACTGTCTCATCAATATTTCTTTGTTCTGAAATATCGGCCAGATAGGAATCCCAGAAACTGTTATATAGCTCAAGATTAGCTTCCCTGGCTTCATCCGACATATCATTACGGATAAAAGGTTCCATGGCCGATTTATATTTACCAACGCGGAAGAGCTGTACTTCCGCCTTTATTTTATTCAAAAATCCAAGAAAATAATTTTGAAATCCACCATATCCATATAAGAGCACGGCACCCTGTGGGTGCATATAAATTTCATCAGCGAATGAGGCCAGAAGATACGCTGACTGGCTATAAAGACTGCCATAGGAAACGACTTTTTTACCACTTTTTTTAAATTGTTCGATTTTTCTGCCGATATAATGAAGTTTTGATGGATATGCCCCGGCAAACTGACTGAAATCAAGAACCAGCATTTTGATATTGTCATCTTCCGCCGCAAGATCAATGGCCCGTTCAATATCGCGCAGACGCGTATTACCGCCAATATCACCCGCAAGCAGTTGTTCATAAGGGTCACTGCCGAATGCTTCCTGCTCAACAATCAATCCCTTAAAATCAAGTACAAGAGCACTATTTTTGGCTGTTAATTCCCCCTCTTCCGAATCAGTCATAAAAATTACGAGGATAATGGCCGAGAATATCAAAAGGACGATGAGAAAAAGTAAAGTCCCAACAAAAGATTGTAACTTTTGAATAAATCTCCAGAACGATTTTATTAAACCCATGTGGCCCTCATATTATCAAAATTCCAACTAATACAACCAATTATATTGTGACCAGACCGCCACAACAGAACAAATTGATTTTTCTGCTTCTTTATATAATGACTTTGATTGACTCTTCAATCAATCCCCTTATTATGACGACTGCTATTTTCTTTGCGGGAGAGACCTTGATTAAGGCGCCGAAGGAGCAACCGCCCCGGAAACTCTCAGGCACCCGGACCGCCAGGAATTAAAGCACTCTGGAAAGTGAGGATAATCCCTCCGCCGACGGGGTAAACCTGTTAAATAGCAGGTCAAATCTCTCAGGTACCGATGACAGAGGGGGCACCGATGATACGGGTTTTCGTATCTATAGTGCTTACTCTGGAGATTATTTATGAGTGTAGAGAATAATAGCAGTCTGTTAAAAACACCTCTTTATTCACTTCATGAAGACCTTGGCGGCAAAATGGTGCCCTTTGCCGGTTACCTTATGCCTGTGCAATATCCGCTTGGCGTTATGGGAGAACATAACCATACCCGTGAAAAAGCAGGACTTTTTGATGTTTCCCATATGGGGCAGGTTGTCATTAAAGGTGATGGTGCTGATAAATGGCTCGAAACTCTGGTGCCTGGCAATATCATTGATCTGAAAACCAATCGTATCCGTTACACCATGTTTACCGATGAAAATGGTGGTATCCTTGATGATCTGATGATCACAAAACGGGAAAATGATATTTTCATGGTGGTCAATGCTGCCTGTAAGGAACGGGATATTGCCCACATGCGCGCCAATCTTCCTGCGCATCTTGAATTAATTGAATTGAGCGATCGCGCCCTTGTTGCCCTGCAGGGGCCAATGGCTGCTGCTGTAATGTCACGTTTTGCGGCCGGTGCCGATAAAATGGACTTTATGTCCTATGCGGAAGTTTCCATCTGCGGTGCTGACTGTTTTATCAGTCGCTGCGGTTATACCGGTGAAGATGGTCATGAAATTTCAATTCCCGATGATAAAGCAATTGAAGTTTGCAAAGCCCTCCTGGCCGAACCGGAAGTTGAGGCTATTGGTCTTGGTGCTCGTGACAGCCTTCGCCTTGAAGCGGGTCTTTGTCTTTACGGTCATGATATAACAACCGATACAACGCCGATTGAAGGATCACTTGAGTGGTCAATCGGGCCACGCCGCCGCACTGAAGGCGGCTTTCCCGGTGCCGATAAAATCCTCGACCAACTTAATAGTGGCAACGTAGCAAAATTAAGGGTTGGTATTTTACCATCCGGTCGCGCACCCGCACGCGAAGGTACAGAAATTCTGGATGCAGATGATAATATCATTGGCATCGTTACAAGTGGTGGATTTGGCCCGACATTCGGTGGGCCGGTCGCAATGGGATATGTAAATGCAGAATACGCCAAAACAGGCACTGAAATTTTTCTGGCCGTGAGAAAAAAGAAACTCGAAGCCAAAGTCGCGGATATGCCATTTGTTCCGCAAAGATATTATAGAAAACCAAAATGAAGGGAAAAAGAAATGACAATTTATTATTCTGAAGATCATGAATGGATCGAAGTCGAGGGAAAAACGGGCACTGTCGGCATTACCGACTACGCGCAAAATGCCCTTGGCGATATTGTATTTGTTGAATTGCCTGAAGTCGGTGAAGATTTCGCCAAAGGTGACGAAGTTGCCGTTGTTGAAAGTGTTAAAGCCGCATCAGAAATTTACTGCCCTGTGGGTGGTGAAATTACATCTGTCAATGAAGAACTTGAGGATAATGCCGCGCTGGTCAACACATCGCCGGATGGTGATGGCTGGTTCTTTAAAATTGAAATTGCCGATGAAAGCGAACTTGAAAGCCTGATGGATGCAGCAGGCTATAAAGAATTCATAGCAGGTTTAGAATAAAACAGGATTAAACCATATGCGTTATTTACCTTTATCATCCGATGACCGGGCCCAAATGCTCGCAAAAATCGGGGTAAAAGACATTAATGATTTATTCGTTGATGTTCCAAACCATGCTCTTCTTAAAGGGCTGGTTGATCTTCCTCTTCATATGACGGAAATGGAAGTTGAACAAAATTTTGCTGCCTTCTCTGACAGAAATATTTCTGCCGGCAGCGTACCTTTTTTTGTTGGTGCGGGTGCTTATCGGCACCATGTTCCTGCCGCAGTTGATTACCAAATTCAACGTGGTGAATTTCTGACAGCCTATACCCCTTATCAGCCTGAAATTTCCCAAGGCACGTTACAGGCGCTTTTTGAATTCCAGACACAAGTGGCGCAAATTACAGGTATGGATGTTGCCAATGCGTCTATGTATGATGGATCAACCGCTGCGGGTGAAGCGGCTCTGATGGCACGGCGCATTACCCGCAAAAACAAGGCTATCGTCAGCGGAAACCTTCATCCGCAGTATATAGATGTGATAAAAAGCGCAACCAAATATACCGAAGATGTCGTTGTTGTATCTGAGACCACTGTTAATAGAGCTGAAAATCTGCTTGAACTGGTTGATGACGACACCAACTGTGTCATTGTCCAGTATCCTGATTTTTTTGGTAACATTACTGATTATTCAGCGCTGGCTGATGCCCTTCATGAACAAAATAAGCTGCTTGTTATTGTCACCACCGAAATTGTTGCACTTGGTGCCATTAAATCTCCCGGTGAAATGGGTGCTGATATTGTGGTCGGCGAAGGCCAGTCAATCGGCAATGGTCTGAATTATGGTGGTCCTTATGTCGGACTTTTTGCCACGAAACAAAAATACGTGCGTCAACTTCCCGGGCGCCTATGCGGACAAACAACAGACGCCGATGGGAAACGTGGATTTGTTCTAACCCTTTCAACCCGGGAACAGCATATCCGCCGCGAAAAAGCCACCAGCAACATTTGTACCAATGCAGGTCTTTGTACCCTGGCTTTTACCATCCATATGACTTTGCTGGGGGAAGCAGGCTATCGGCAACTTGCCAAAATCAATCATGCAGCCGCCGTTAAACTTGCATCAAAATTAATCAAAGTAAAGGGTGTTCAGCTGCTCAACGATACTTTCTTTAATGAATTTACAGTTAGGCTCAATAAAAACGCGGCAGACATTATCGAAGCATTGGTAGAGAAAGACATTATTGCCGGATTACCTGTTTCAAGGCTTTACCCGGATAATAAAGACCTGGCCAATGACCTGCTCATAGCCGTAACCGAAACCACATCGGAAGATGATATGGACATTCTTGTAAGTGAACTTAGTGAGGTGCTCAAATGACAATGAACAATCAGGGACGTCCCACTAGTATAGAAAATGCAAGTAATTCAGCCAGATCAGGTTATCCAAGTTATACCGGCAGCAGAGGGCTATCACAGGTTGAAGGGCTTATTTATGAAATAGGCGATACCAGCCGCACAGGCGTTGATCTTCCGGAAGTGGAAGAATTTGAAAGTCGATTAGGTGGCATGGAACGGACTGGAGAAATCGGCCTTGCCGGGCTTACAGAGCCGGAGGCCATGCGACATTATACGCGCCTAAGCCGGAAAAATTATGCCATTGACCTGGGGCTTTATCCTCTTGGTTCGTGCACCATGAAGCATAACCCACGCCTTAATGAAAAGGTCGTGCGCCTACCTGGACTTTCTGACATCCACCCGCTTCAGCCGATCAGCACAACACAAGGGGCGCTTGATCTGATTGATACATTGGCACACTGGCTTAAAACCCTTACCGGCATGCCGGCGGTTGCCATGTCACCAAAGGCTGGTGCTCACGGTGAGCTTTGTGGACTGATGACCATTAGGGCAGCGCTTGAAGCTAAGGGAGACCCCCGTTCAATCGTTTTGGCGCCGGAAAGTGCCCATGGAACCAACCCGGCTACGGCCACACTTTGTGGATATACGGTAAAACCGATCCCTGCCACAAAAGACGGCCGCGTTGATCTGGAAGCAATGAAAGAAGCACTTGGACCGGATGTTGCCGCCATAATGGTAACGAACCCGAACACATGCGGATTATTCGAACGTGAAATCATTGAAATTGCCGATGCAGTTCATGAAATTGGCGGTTATTTTTATTGTGATGGTGCCAATTTTAACGCCATTGTCGGCAAAGTGCGCCCAGGCGATCTTGGCGTTGATGCCATGCATATCAACCTGCATAAAACATTTTCAACGCCGCATGGCGGCGGCGGCCCCGGTGCCGGGCCAGTTGTGCTTTCGGAAGCCCTCGCCCCCTATGCGCCAATTCCCTATGTGGTTGCCGGGGATGAGGAATTTGATCTGGTTGAACATGACAAATCTGGCAAAAGTTTTGGCCGCATGACCGCATTTCATGGTCAGATGGGCATGTTTGTGCGTGCCCTTGCCTATATGATGTCACACGGCGCTGACGGCCTTGCCAAAGTTGCCGAGGACAGTGTTCTAAACGCAAATTATATTCTTGCGTCCCTGAAAGATGTGATGAGCGCCAGCTTTAATGGCCCCTGTATGCATGAAGCGCTGTTTGATGATCGCTTCCTGAAAGATACCGGTGTCAGTACGCTTGATTTCTCCAAAGCGATGATTGATGAAGGCTATCATCCGATGACCATGTATTTCCCGCTGGTTGTCCACGGGGCTATGTTAATTGAGCCAACAGAATCAGAAAGCAAACTGTCTGTTGATCAATTTATCGGAATGATGCGACATCTTGTTGCAGCGGCAAAAGCGGGAGAGAAAGAACGTTTCTCAGGGGCCCCCTATAATGCACCGCTCAGGCGGCTTGATGAAACGGCGGCAGCCCGTAATCCGGTGCTGCGATGGACAAATCCGGAGCAATGAAAAATTAAGGCGGCCTCATCAGCCGCCTTTTTTATTACAGAGACTATAAATCCGTTTAACTGATGGTTTTCACATCCATCACAAAATATTTGCAGTTTTTCTTATCTTCGTCCCAAAGAAGTCTTTTATCCAGAGTTTCAAGGGCCCTGCCGTATAGATGAAGATGACGGGTGCTTTCCCCTTCGTTAATAGCAATAGAATGGATATCATCAGGCATCAGCGCAATGCCCTGTCCCGGTTTTACGACGATCGTATCAGCAAGACTTATGGAACGCTCGCCCGGTACCAGCGGGCCTTCCTCGTCAGTTTCATATACATAATTATATTCTTCGCCTTCCGCCGCACTGACGCAGGCCCATGTGGTATGGTTATGGGGCGGTGTATATTTTCCTTTATGCATAACATTTAAATATAGAGCATAACTGTCATCATCATCTTTGGTGATCAGATAACGGTTTTGAACTTTTCCGTCTGTCGGTGCAGGGAACTGGGTCTCATCCCATAATTCCTTGCGAGCAGCAATTGCCACCATTTCCGACTTAATTTTTTCCAGGTTATCCCTTGTCACCTCTATCGGCCCGGCAAGACTTTTTACTTTATCCATTAATTCATTAATGGCCTGTTCTCTTTTCTCTGCGACTTCGTTCATACTTTAGTTTCCTCTGTATTCGATGAGTTTATCGGCAATTTCCTGCGCAAACTCGTGATAGGGCTGACTATCCGTGTTTGACATCATCACAAAACCGATGTCAAGGTCCGGTATCATTATTATATAGGATTTAAATCCGTCATTACCACCATGGTAAATCGTTAAATGACCATTTTGCATGCGACGATGCCAGCTGAAACCGACATTATCAAACTTGCTCAACGCTGGTTCCCACATGGCCTCTAACGTTTCTTTTTTTAGAACACGGTTTCCATCAAGGGTTCCCCCGTTTAAATTAAGCTGCACCCAGCGCGCCATATCATCGATATTTGAAATCAGGGTAGAACTTGGCCCATGCATACGGTTATAGGGATATATATCCGCCACATGCAGCTCACCATCCTTAAGTTCATGCAAACTGTTTAGGTTAGTCATGTCCGCTTCCTGAAGAAGCAGGGTACTGTTCACCATTCCTGTTGGTATAAAAATATTTTCACGCACATAATCTTCAAATGACATGCCCGATGCCTTGGCAATAACATCACCGAGCAGTTCATATCCGGTATTGCAATATTGGTAGGTTGTTCCCGGATCATGAGTTAAGAATTTTTGTGAAATAAAATTCCTTACAAAGCGTTCCAACGCCTCTTCGTCATATTGCGGATTGTGCCAGGGGTCGCTGTCAAAATCCGGCATGCCTGAAATATGGCTGGCAAATTCCCGGATCGTCAGTTCCTTATACCGCCCATCAACCATGACAAAATATGGAAGCACATCAATAACAGGTTTATCAACATCAAGTTTTCCCTGTTCCTGAAGCTGCATAAGCGCCGTCCCGACAAAAGTTTTTGTGATTGACGCCATATGAAACAGGGATTCATTCGTTTCCGGTTCCTTGGTGTACATATTTTTTATGCCAAAAGTTTTTTTGAATAAAACACCCTCTTTTGAAACAACTGAAAAAACAAATCCCTGGACGTTATAGTCATCCATCATCTGTTCAATCATCGGAGTAAATATATTTTCTAGATTGTCATCAGCGGCCCTGACCGGAAGTGAAACCAGCATTAAAAGTATACAAAAACTCAAAAAGAACTTTTTCACAATATGTTCCCTACTCATATTCCCTGTGCCTTTTTTAGTACGAATAAACCATTTTTGCAATAAAATGTAAGTTGACGAAGACCTGTTGATACGGTTTTATTAGACTAAAGAATAATTTTAGGGAGAAAATTAAATGCGGTCACTTAAGCTTCTGACAATGATAACAGGCAGTATAATATTTGCCTGCAATGTTGCAATGGCGCAACAGGTACCACCGCAGGAACTGCCAATGATCCATCAGCTGGTCAGCGATGTTTCCGCAACACGTATTGAACATGATATTCGTAAACTGGTCAGCTTTGGTACGCGCCACACCCTTTCAGACACAAAATCAGAAACCCGCGGCATTGGCGCAGCAAGACGATGGATTTTTGCCGAGTTTGAGAAAATAAGTGCCGATTGTGGCGGCTGTCTGGACGTCATGTATATCAGCGATACGATCTCAGGTCAGGACCGCATCCCAAACCCGACAGAGGTGGTCAGTGTTGTTGCCATTCAGCGCGGCGAGCTTGACCCGAACCGATATGTTTCCATGTCCGGAGATATTGATAGCCGGGTTTCCGACCCTTTAAATGGAACCGATGACAGCCCCGGCGCCAATGATAATGCTTCCGGCATGGCCGGTGTGCTTGAGGCGGCCCGTGTACTCAGCAAACATAAATTTTCCGGATCCATTATCTATATGGGACTGTCCGGCGAGGAACAGGGACTTTTCGGCGGACAAATTGTTGCAAAGCATGCACTTGAAAATAACTGGCGCATAAAAGCAGTCCTTAATAACGATATGATCGGCAATATTACCGGCATTGACGGCGTAACCGATAACAGCACTGCTCGGGTGTTCTCAGAAGGCACACGCGATGTTGAAACACCGGAAGAAGCAAGGGAAAGGCGCTTTTCCGGTGGTGAAGTGGACAGCCCGTCACGAAATCTCGCACGTTTCATTGACCGGCAGGCCGATAAATATGTCCCAAATCTTGACGTAATGATGGTTTACCGGCTTGACCGGTTTGGCCGCGGTGGGCACCACCGCCCCTTTAATGCCGTTGGTATTCCAGCTGTCCGGGTTATGGAAACCCATGAACATTATGACCGCCAGCATCAGGACATCAGAACAGAAAACGGCAGAAAATACGGCGACGTCATAGAAGGGGTAAATTTTGATTATGCCCGTAAACTTACGGCGCTCAATGTTTCAAGTCTTGCAGAAATGGCCGCGGCACCACCCTTCCCGGCTGAGGTCAAGCTAACAGGTGCCGTACGTGCCTCCGCTGTTATCAGCTGGAAAAAACCTGATGGGAAAATGGCTGAAAACCTTGCCGGATACAAAGTTTACTGGCGCCTGACAGATCAACCGCAATGGACATATAGCAAATATGTCGGCGATGTGGACACATACACCTTTGAAAATCTGGTGATTGATAATTATTATTTCGGTGTTGCTTCCGTTGCCAATGACGGCGCCGAAAGTCCGGTGGTATTCCCGGGATCCATGGGATCTTTTGGCGGGTACTGATTATTTAAGATAATTGCTCAAAAGGCCGGATTATCTCCGGCCTTTTGATTGAAAAATTATTAGAAGGAACAATCCGAAAATAGTTTTGAAATATCCCCGTTCCAGCTACCGTTATAGCGGTCAAGCATAAGCTGTGCTGTTGTTTTGCCGCTTTCAACCGTTTCAAAAAGTGATTTTAAAAAGATCCTTTCATCATCACCTGTATTATTAAGGCATGCCCGACGCTCTAACCCACCGGACGAAATTTTAAGCATTTTTAAAGCGAGATCCTGAACCGTTTCATTTCTGAAGTTAACTTTAAGCGCGTCACGGGGCACATTATCCCGTAAATGCTGATGTTCCTCATGTGTCCAGTCTTTTATCATTTCCCAAGCCTGATCAAGGGCTTCGCTGTCATAAAGAATGCCGACCCACAAAGCAGGGAGCGCACAAATCCGGCTCCATGAACCACCATCGGCCCCGCGCATCTCAAGGAATTTTTTAAGCCGGACTTCCGGAAATACCGTGCTCATATGATCTTCCCAGTCAGATATTGTCGGCACCTGTCCTTCAAATCCAGTCAGGGTTCCGTTCATGAAGTCTTTAAATGATTTTCCGGAAACATCATTATAAATGCCGTCCCGGTACACAAAATACATAGGAACGTTAAGCACATGATCAACATAGGCTTCAAATCCCATCCCTTCATCAAAAACAAACGGCAAAATTCCGCACCTGTCCGGATCTGTATCTGTCCAGATATGAGAGCGGTAACTCTGAAATCCGTTGGGTTTGCCTTCTGTGAAGGGGGATGCTGCAAAAATTGCTGTGGCGATCGGTTGAAGGGCAAGTGAAACTCTGAATTTTTTAACCATATCAGCTTCGGATGAATAATCCAGATTGACCTGAATAGTACAGGTCCGCAGCATCATATCCAGCCCGAGATTGCCTTTCTTCGGCATATAGGCACGCATAATATTATAGCGCCCCTTTGGCATAACGGGCACGTCCTCGCGTTTTGTATTGGGGTTAAAACCCATGCCAAGATAATTAATGCCAAGTTCTTCACTAACCGCCTGAGCCTGCCGAAGGTGGCTGTTACTTTCCGCACAGGTCTGATGAAGCGTTTTCAGCATGGCCCCTGAAAGTTCAAGTTGCCCGCCTGGTTCCAGTGAAACCGACTGGCCATTTTTCTTTAAGCCAATGATATACTGACCCTCCATAATGGGATCCCAGTCAAATTCTTTTTGCATAGCCTGCAAAATTGCTTTGATACTGCGCTCACCGTCATATGGAACCGGTTTTAGGGAATCAATGCAAAACACAAATTTTTCATGTTCTGTACCAATCCCCCACTCGCTTTTTGGTTTTGATCCTGATGCAATATAATCAATAAGTTGCTGCTTTGATTCTATTGGCACTGGCGAATTTTTGGAAATGTTGCTCAATGGATAACCCTTTTTATTATAGCCCTCAATGTCATAGTTTTTATCATGTGGTGATTACGGATATAATGTCAATAGACCATCTCTAACTTCATAGCCGCTTAATTTATTTAAAAAACTCATACCCAGAAGTGATATGTCCAGTTGGCCTTCATTTACATAGGCTTCAATTTTTTGAACATGAATGGGACCGAGGCTAACCTTGTCCAACATGACCGGTGCGCTGAAAACCATACCATTCGCTGTAGAGGCCGGAATTTCAAATTTAAGCCCTGCTATATTAAAGCCAATTTTTTCCGCATCGGACTTTTTAAGAACAATATGTGTTGCACCGGTATCAACCATAAAATTTATGGCTTCTCCGTTGACTTCCGCCCTGACGTAATAATGTCCGCTTTGATCAGATCGGAAGGTAATTGCTCCTACATCAACTTCGCCGTTTGCCGGATTGATTTCACTGGCCAGACGGCCTTTACCATTCCATATAGAGTATCCCAATCCCATGACCCCAAATATGATCACCCAACCCGCTACGTTACGCAGGGCCTGCCCGGGATTGCTAATAATATGTCCCAGAAGGCCTGCCCCTACCAAGGCAAGCAGCATAAAATCATAGGCAAGATTGGCACTTTGACCTGTACTTAGTCCGTCACTTAATACCCAGGCAAGGATAAAAACAAAAAGCACGACCCCTATTACAGTTAGTAAAAAGGGCTTCATACTGTTTTTTTGTTTTGAATTTCCCCGCCCTTGTGGCTCATTATCATTCGGGGGATGACCCCATGGTGACGGCTGATTATCATTCATTGTGACCAATCCCCCAAAAATGACTGCCATAATGACAAGGCGGCGACAGCGGCGGTATCCGCCCTCAATATCCTTGGCCCCAGTGTAATAGCAACAGTGTTTTGATGTGCTCTGATCATTTCTCTTTCCTGCGGTGAAAAGCCGCCTTCCGGCCCTATCAAAACAGCCCATTTATCAAAAGATTTTTTTATGTCCTGCATTGGGATCGCCTCCCCGGCTTCATCGCAAAATATCAGCCCCCGATCTTCCGGCCACTGTTCCATTAATTTCTCAAGTTGTATTAAATCCTCAATTTGTGGCACTGTCATTCGACCGCACTGCTCTGCTGCCTCAATTGCATTGGCAAGTAACTTGTCAAATTTTATTTTATCCAGATTTGTTCGCTCCGTTAGAACAGGCATAATTCTTGAAACCCCAAGCTCAGTTGCCTTTTGAACCATATAATCGACACGTGCTTTTTTTATCGGTGCAAATAAATACCAAAAATCGGGATCAGGTTTCTGTTCATCTATCATTTCCCGAATTGTTATTTTTGCCTTGCCTTTACCGACTTTTGTTATTTCCGCCAGCCATTCACCATCAACACCATTAAAAACAATGACATGATCGCCCAGCTTAATGCGCATAACATTGACCAGATAATGGCCCTGATTTCCTTCGATAAGAAAAACTGTTCCGGATTTAAATTGATCATCAAGATACAGGCGTATTTTTGGCTTTTTATTCGACATTTTTTCAATTTTGGTTATGACTATATTCATATGATAACATCAAATGCCGAAAGACATATGACAAAATTAGATGAGCGGATAAAAAAAGCCCCCGAGGATACGGTAAAACAAAGCTGGGTTCATAAATTATCGCCTGATTTTGCCTGGGGATATCTCCAGCTCATGCGCGCCGACCGGCCGATCGGCACCTGGCTTTTGCTATGGCCCGGGCTTTGGTCCATAATGCTTGCCGGCCATTATTACGGCAGCCCTGACATAATCCCGAATTTCATGCTTTTAATTCTCTTTTCAGTTGGTGCCTTTGTCATGCGGGGTGCCGGATGTGTCATCAATGACCTGTGGGACAGAGAGGCAGATGCAAAAGTCGAAAGAACAAAAGCCCGACCGCTGCCCAGTGGCCGGGTATCCGTGTTGGGCGCTTTCATCTTTCTGGCATTCTTGCTTCTTATTGGGCTATTTATTTTAATTCAGCTAAACACTTTTAGCCAATTGGTTGGGGCCTCTTCCCTAATGCTGGTGATCATTTATCCGCTCATGAAACGAATAACCTATTGGCCACAGTTGATGCTTGGATTTACCTTTAACTGGGGAGCTTTGCTAGGATGGAGTGCCGTTTCCGGTACCATCGCAATACCAGCAATCATTCTTTACATAGGCGGCATTTTCTGGACGCTTGGTTATGATACTATTTACGCCCATCAGGACCGCGAGGATGATGCCATGGTCGGGATCAAATCCACTGCATTAAAACTTGGAAAAAAGACAATGACCTGGATCAGTGGGTTTTATGGCTTAACTTTCGTCCTGTTTATATGTGCCGGTACCATGGCAAAAATGCATATTGGTTTTTATATCGGCATGTTTTTTGCGGGGTATCATTTAATTTATCAAATTAAGGCGCTTGATATTGACGATCGTGAATTGTGCCTGAAGCTTTTTAAATCTAACCATCACTTTGGTGTTATTGTATTTTTAAGTATTCTAATTGGACATGTTTTCTAATTTTGTCCTATTGACAATATCTTGCATAAATTTTTCCAGTTTTTCAAACTGGGCGCTTCTTTCAAATTTTTTCTGATTTGGATTGCAGCTTTCTTTAGATGACTTTTTGCTTTGAAGCTGTGTTTTTAAATATCCGGCAATTTCATCAACATCATTGCTGACCAATCCAAAATTATTATCACGAATAATGTCGGCGGCTTCACCTTCTGTTCCACCAATGGATAATATTGGTTTTCCTGTACCTATATATTCAAAAAGCTTGCCGGCAATGACACTATTTTCACGCGGATCGTCCCACCTGAGAAGCATCATGATATCTGTCCCGGCCATAATTTTATGGAGTTCGCTTTGTGGGATATATTTACTGCAAATAACCTGCTCCTCTAACTCATGATCCCTTATAATTTTTTTCTGGCTCTCACTGAGCTCATCTACGCCAAATTCCGTATATAAAAGCACTTTAATTTTCTTTGCAGCATCACCCAATTTTGCCATTGCTTCAAAAAGTTTCTGCGGGTCGCGCTTTCCTTCATAAAGCGCACCGGCATATAAGATTGTCAGATGATCGGGATATAGTTCCTTTTCCACAATCCCTTCAAAATCGCTGGGATCAAATCCATTCATGGCAAGTTGAACGGGAATATTTCTGGATTTTTTTAATGTTTCAACCCAGCTTTGGGTAACAGTAATCAGGCCACTACAGTTTGAAAGAGCGCGTTTCTCTATAAACCTGTCTATTTTTTTCTTGAAGCCCGACCCATGATAATAACCATGATCAGACCAGAGATCCCGATAATCCGCAACCCAGGGAACATCATTGATACGGGCTAACTTTGACGCAACCAGCAAACATGTAAAAGGGGGAACCGTTGTGAATATAATATCCGGAGACCAGCTTTTAAACAGCTTTCGACCTTCACTTATCGCTTTCGGGTACCAGCCTATCGTACGGTCAGGAATATTGGTAAGCTTCCGATAATATAGGCTTAGCTTTGATTCTTCACCAGTTTCACTTTTATCCTCTCCATATTGTTCAGATTGCTCGGCTAGATTGTCATTCTCTTTTGATGAAAAAATGCTCTTCACTGATTGTTTTATATAAGATGGAAAAGCGTTGATATCTGTAAAATCAGTAAAAATTATTTTGTCTTCTGAAATTTCAGGCGTTAATGACGACCCCTGATCCCTACGAAGCGGAGCAAGTACCCTGATATCATGGCCCTGAAGTTCTAAAAACCGGGCAAGTTTATTCACCCTGCTGCCGGAAACCGGCGCATAAGGCGGAAAAAAGCCTGAAACAACCAGAATTTTCAATGAAACTTCCCTCTAAATATATGCGTTTAAATAATTTATATAGCAAACAAAGCAATAAAAAGAAGTTAATTTTGGTGACCAATCGGCCGCTGGAACCGCGTACAATTAATCAACCCTTGATTTCCGCTGAATAATTGAGCATTGTATTTCAACTTTTGTAGGGGAATCCTCCTTAAGTGCGATAAAATTAGCACTTGATCAAAGGGATAGAGTTTTTAAAAACAATTTAGAGGGAATGATGACTAATATATATTTAACAATTGTGGGGTGTGGAGTTGTCGCGCTTCTGTATGGTGTTTATGCGACTAAAAGAGTAATGGCCTTCGGCACAGGCAATGAAAGAATGCAGGAAATTGCTTCTGCCATTCAGGAAGGTGCTGCCGCCTATCTAAACAGACAATATAAAGCCGTTGCCATTGTTGGCGCTGTGGTTGCTGTCGCACTGTTTTTACTTCTGGGCCTTCATGTGGCCGTCGGTTTTATCGCCGGTGCCGTGCTATCTGGCGCTGCCGGATATATCGGAATGAATGTGTCCGTCCGTGCTAATGTCAGAACTTCTCAGGCGGCTTCTGAAAATCTAAATAAAGCCCTTGATGTGGCCTTTACCTCAGGTGCCATTACCGGCATGCTTGTTGTTGGCCTCGGCCTTCTTGGTGTTGCAATTTATTATATTTATATGGTGTCAGCCGGAATGGACGTTCGTACCAATTTGGAAGGTCTCGTCGGTCTTGGCTTTGGTGCCAGTCTCATTTCGATCTTCGCCCGTCTTGGCGGTGGTATTTTTACAAAAGGTGCCGACGTTGGCGGTGATATGGTTGGTAAAGTAGAAGCCGGCATTCCAGAGGATGATCCAAGAAACCCTGCGACAATTGCTGACAATGTGGGAGACAATGTCGGTGACTGTGCCGGCATGGCCGCGGACCTTTTTGAAACATACGCTGTTACTGTGGTTGCGACCATGCTGATCGCCTCCAGCGCTTTTGTTGAAACGTCAGTAGAAAGCATGATGCTGCTTCCGCTTATGATTGGGGCATTATGTATCGTTGCCTCTATCATCGGCACTTTCTTTGTCAAGCTTGGTGCCGGATCTGAAAATATTATGGGGGCACTTTATAAAGGCCTTATTGTAAGTGGCGTTCTTTCGGCTGCTCTGATCTTTGGCATGTTTAACCAGGTTGACATTTTTTCAGATGCTGTAATGGCGAGCGGGAAAACCGTTTCGTCGATGAATCTTTACTTCTGTGTCCTTACCGGTCTTGCCGTAACTGGTCTGATCGTATGGGTTACAGAATATTATACAAGCACTGAATATCGACCTGTTCGTGTGATTGCACAGGCTTCTGAAACCGGTCATGGCACCAACGTTATTCAGGGTCTGGCCATTTCAATGGAAGCTACTGCCATTCCTGTAATTATCATTAGTGGTGGTATTTTCATTGCCTTCACACAGGCTGGTTTGTTTGGCATATCCATTGCTGCTACTGCAATGTTGTCACTTGCCGGTATGGTTGTTGCCCTTGATGCATATGGCCCGGTAACGGATAACGCCGGCGGTATTGCCGAAATGTCCAACCTTCCGGAAGATGTCCGTACAACAACGGATAAACTTGATGCTGTAGGAAATACGACAAAAGCGGTGACAAAAGGATATGCAATTGGGTCAGCTGCCCTCGCCGCACTTGTGCTCTTTGCGGCCTATACCGAAGAAATTGCCCATTATCTTCCACAATATGCAAATATCACTTTCCCACTACAGGATCCATTTGTTGTGATCGGACTGTTTATTGGCGGCATGCTTCCTTATCTGTTTGCCTCCATGTCAATGCTTGCTGTTGGCCGTGCTGCAGCCAGTGTGGTCGTGGAAGTAAGACGTCAGTTTAAAGAAATCAAAGGCATAATGGAAGGAACTGCAAAACCGGAATATGGCAGAGCAGTTGATTTGCTAACCCAAGCAGCAATTAAGGAAATGGTGGTTCCATCACTGTTACCACTGCTTGCGCCATTTGTTCTCTTCGGTGCGACATATTTGGTCAGCGGCAACATCGTCAACGCCTTCCAGGCATTGGGTGCAATGTTGCTCGGGACCATCATCACCGGATTGTTTATTGCCATTTCCATGACATCTGGTGGTGGTGCATGGGATAATGCCAAAAAATATATTGAGGACGGCAATCATGGTGGCAAAGGATCAGAAGCCCATAAAGCTTCTGTCACAGGTGATACTGTTGGCGACCCATATAAGGATACAGCCGGTCCTGCCGTTAACCCGCTGATTAAAATTACCAACATCGTTGCTATTTTGCTGGTGGCAATCGTTGCTAAATTAGGTCTCGGCTAAACTTAATATATAAAATATTTTAAAAACCCCGCACATAGCGGGGTTTTTTTTGTGAAAAACATGCTGACAAACCAGAATGATTGGCTATATTGCGCCCAATACTGTCAACAACGATTCGCACGAGTTATTTTAATGCCCTATATTGAAAAAATTAACGCCGGCCTCAACCCACCGGAAGAAATCAACGTCATTATTGAAGTTCCTGTCGGCGGCGCCGCTGTAAAATATGAAATGCATAAGCGTAGTGGCGCGATCCTTGTTGACCGCATCCTTCATACACCAATGCGCTATCCCGCCAACTATGGCTATATGCCGCATACATTATCGGATGATGGTGATCCATGTGATGTGCTTGTTGTTGTGAATGAGCCGCTGGTTCCGGGCTGTATTATTCGTGCCCGTCCGATCGGCGTCTTACTGATGGAAGATGAAGCTGGGCAGGATGAAAAAATACTTGCTGTTCCAGACCTGAAAACAGACCCAACTTATAAGGATGTACACTCTCATAACGACCTTCCTGATCTTTTGCTAAAGCAAATTCAGCATTTCTTTGATCATTACAAAGATCTGGAGGATGGAAAATGGGTAAAAATTATCGGCTGGGAAGGTCCTGAAACGGCAAAACGGATTATTATGGAATCTATTGAACGCCAAAAAAATTCTTCGGCAAATAACGATTAATTTTCCGCTTATCATTTTGTCAGATTTCACCTATAAGAAATCATGACATTTTCATCATTAAGAGATTTTATTGATAGCCTTGAACACGCGAACAAACTTGTTCGCGTACAAGAACCTGTTTCTGCCGATCTGGAAATGACAGAAATAGGCTGTAGAACCCTAAGCAAATCTGGGCCCGCCCTACTGTTTGAAAACGTCATAAAATGTGACGGGAGCAAAAGCAGCATGCCGGTTCTTACCAATTTATTTGGCACTGTTGAACGCGTGGCGATGGGCATTAATGCAAAACCCGAAGATCTTAGAAATATTGGTAAAACGCTGGCTGAGCTGAGACAGCCGGAGCCGCCAAGCGGGTTTAAGGATGCGCTTGATAAGCTTCCCATGCTGAAAAAAGCCATGACCATGCGGCCTAAAACCGTAAAATCAGGCCCTGTGCAAGATGTGATCCTGACTGGTGATGATATTGACCTTAACATGCTGCCAATACAGAAATGCTGGCCGGATGATGCCTCGCCTCTTATCACATGGCCGCTAGTGGTTTCAAAAGGTCCGGGAAAAATCAAAGAGGATGATTATAATCTCGGCATATACCGGATGCAGTTGCTTAATAAAAACCAGACTTTGATGCGCTGGCTCAAACATCGTGGTGGTGCCCAGCATCACCGGCGCTGGAAAGCGGAAAAATCGGAACCTTTGCCAGTTGCTGTGGTGATCGGTGCCGACCCGGCAACGATCCTGGGAGCGGTGACCCCGGTTCCGGATACCTTATCCGAATATCAGTTTGCTGGACTGCTTCGGGGTAAAAAAACCGAACTTGTTGACTGTATTACTGTTCCACTGAAGGTACCATCAACCGCAGAAATTGTCATAGAAGGCCATGTATCCCTGAATGATTATGGCGATGAAGGTCCATTTGGTGATCACACAGGTTATTATAACAGTATTGAGAAATTTCCGGTTTTCACGGCAAGCGCCATTACAATGCGTAAAAATCCGATTTATCTTTCGACTTATACCGGAAAACCACCGGACGAACCATCAATTCTTGGGGAAGCTTTAAATGAAATATTTATTCCCCTGCTTCAACAGCAATTTCCGGAAATAGTTGATTTCTGGTTGCCGCCGGAAGGATGCTCTTACCGGGTGGCTGTGGTTTCCATTAAAAAGGCCTATGCCGGACACGCAAAAAGGGTCATGATGGGCGTCTGGTCATATCTGAGGCAGTTTATCTATACCAAGTTTGTTATTGTCGTCGATGATGATATCAATGCCCGTGACTGGAAAGAAGTGATTTGGGCCATGTCCACCAGAATGGACCCGGTAAGAGACACCACACTTACTGAAAACACCCCGATTGATTATCTTGACTTTGCCTCTCCCGTCTCAGGCCTCGGCGGTAAAATAGGCCTTGATGCAACTAATAAAATGGATGGAGAGACAAACCGGGAATGGGGAAAACAGATCAGCATGGACGAAAACATTATAAAAACTGTCGATGAAAAGTGGTTAAAACTAAATATTGAATAGGATAGGTATGAGTGAAAACGCAAATATGATGTCACCCGAAAGACTGGAAAATCTCGTCAAAAAAGCAAAAAAAAGCGGGGCCGATCATGCCGATGCAGTTTTCTTTACCGGCAGTTCCAGTTCTGTTTCCTGGCGTCTAGGTAAACTAGAGGATATTGAAAGATCAGAAAATTCCGATCTGGGACTGCGTGTCATCATTGGAAAAAATCAGGCGATTGTTTCGTCCAGTGATATGTCCGATCATACGCTTGAAGAACTGGTCTCCCGGGCGATTGACATGGCGAGAAACACGCCAGAAGACCCTTATTGTGGCCTCGCAGATAAAAAACTGCTGGCACTTGATAACATCCCCGAGCTGGACCTTTATGACAGTCATGAGCTGGATGAAGAAACTCTTAAAAATATTGCTGCCGAAGCTGAAGCCCATGCTTTGGACATTCAAGGCATTACAAATTCGGAAGGGGCCGGCGCCAGTGCCACCAAGGGAGCCATTACCCTTGCCAATACGGATGGCTTTGTTGGTCATTACAAATCAAGCAATTTTGGCTGTAGTATTTCCGTAATTGCCGGTAGTGGTACAGCAATGGAGCGCGATTATGCCTGGACATCGCGCCGCCATTTTGAAGATATGGAAAGCCCCTATAAAATAGCGCGTGAAGCGGCCGAGCGGACCCTTAAAAAATTAAATCCGAAAAAAGTTAAATCCTGTGAAATTCCTGTCGTTTACGACCCAAGGGTATCCAGAACGCTTGTAGGACATCTTGCTAGTGCCATTAATGGTGCATCGATTGCCCGCAAAACCAGTTTCCTGCTAGAACTTATGGGCAACCAGATTTTTCCTGAGAATATAAATATAACAGATAATCCGCATATTTTACGTGGGCCGTCCTCTCGCCCCTTTGATGGTGAAGGGGTCAGAAATGCACCGCTTGAAATTATTTCAAATGGTGAATTAAAAAACTGGATCCTAGACAGTAGCAGTGCACGGCAACTTGGTCTAACCAGCAACGGTCGCGCTGGAAGGGGAACATCAAGTCCACCATCCCCATCTACAAGTAATTTATTTATGGATGCAGGAGCAGTCAGTGTTGAAGATCTTATCGGGGATATTAAAAATGGTTTTTATGTCACCGAACTGATTGGCAGCAGTGTCAATGGCATTACTGGTGATTACAGTCGGGGAGCCAGCGGTTTCTGGATTGAAAATGGAAAATTAAGCTATCCGGTAAATGAAATAACAATTGCCGGCAATCTCAAGAAAATGTTTATGAACCTTACCGCCGCTGATGATCTGGAAATTAAATATGGCACTGATGCGCCAACTGTGCGTATTGACAAAATGATGCTGGCGGGAAATTAATCTACCCAATTAAAATTATAAAGGTCTGTTTTGCGGCCAGACCAGATTTTCCATTTCTTCCGGCGGCAGAGTACCTTCTTTACTAACTCTTTTGGCCGTTAAAATAACACGCACTATTATGAAGGCCGCAACTAGCGCATGAAAGCCGCCACAAAATAAGAACAAAGCCTTTGCACCTGAGAATTGCATAAGATTACCGGCAACGACAGGGCCAAAAATTGACCCGATTGACCAGGTTGTCAGGATTGTTGCGCAGACGGCTACAGTTTCATTATGACTTACGTGATCAATGGCATGGGATAATGCGATTGAGTAAAGAGAAAGAGCTGCTCCGCCCCAGATAAAACATAAAATCAGGGCGTTAACCTGATTTGCTGCAAAAGGAAACGTCATGGCAACGGCCATACAGGCGGAAACGGAAAATCCGATGATCATTATTTTACGACGACCTAAAATATCTGACATAAAACCAGATGGCCATTGTAGCAAAAGGCCCCCAAAATGAGCCGCTACCAGCAATATAAGGGCTTGGGATTTAATCAGACCGACTTCAACACCATATACAGGCATCATATTAAGCACCGCGCTATTGGTAAAACCGAGAATGAAGGCGGCAATGAAAGCACTAGGCGCATCATGCAATATTTTTCTAAATGACGTTGATACCCCGGGGCCAATTTCAGGCTGAGGTAGTTTTGTCAGACAAACCGGGATAAGCGATATAATAAAAAGCAGAACACAGAATATTATGGCATTATCACTAAACCCGGCTGAATAAGACAGTAGAGCCGGTGCCCCAACATAGGCCAGTTTCGTAATTGTTGAATAAAATCCCATAATCCGCCCCCGTATTTCAAGCGGAGTAACATGTCCGACCCAGCTATCAACACATGTCATGATAATGGCAATCGCACAGCCCATTATGCCACGAAAAATTGTCCAAACAGCAGCATCCTGCATTAAATGCATCATAAGCGTTAACGATGCCAGCACGGCAGCCGCAAAAGTAAAGCTTCTGATATGGCCAATATTCATAAGCAGTTTTCTTGCC
This sequence comes from Emcibacteraceae bacterium, assembly GCA_041396985.1. Taxonomy (NCBI): domain Bacteria; kingdom Pseudomonadati; phylum Pseudomonadota; class Alphaproteobacteria; order Emcibacterales; family Emcibacteraceae; species Emcibacteraceae bacterium. The sequence continues at coordinate 700,000 of JAWKXO010000002.1, read as the reverse complement.
CAGAAGCACCCCAAAACAAACCCAAGCCCGTATACGGTCGGAATCATGCCCACGCTGCCCAGAGATGAACCGGAACTATTGGCATTTAGCACAACAGTTGGCGCGACCACGCTATTGGCAAACTGCAATATAACGATGCTTAATAATAAGGCCGTAATCGATAAAATAATTTTGAACATTCAATCGCACATATGAAATTAGCTTCAAATCTAACCCTGCACTTAACGCAAAGTAAATTAAATAACAAACATTAGTTTATACAAATGAATGTTATTTCAATCCACTATTGTAGTGATATTGTTTTTTCAAGGAAAACTGTAATCTTTGCTCTTTATTTTTTCAGTTTAGAAGAATGCTGCCACCCTGAAAACAACCCCTGAATCCGAACGTCTGCCAACCACATTTGTATCAACATAGGATATACCAAGTTCAAATTTATCAAAAGTGACACTGGTGCCCAGTCGCCAATCCCATTTATTATTGCCAAAGAAACCGTCCTCATAGCCCAAATGCAGATTTATGGAAAAAGGCGTGTTGGGGACTTGTCCACGGGTTTCATTGTAAAAATAAATATTATCCTGACTGCCATTATTACTCTGACTTGGCATATAGGAAATGCCCAATGTGCTTGTGAGCAAGCCAAAATCAACGCCGACTGAACCGTATGTTTCAAAATACGTGGCATTATTCCCACCAGGATAAACATATGCCGTGGCTCCAATATCATAAATTATACCATTCGATTCCCTGCTATATCCGGCATAAAAATTGGTTTCAACATCTGCACCACGAAAATCAGAAACGTTTGACGCCCAGGCACCGGTATAAATACCATTATCTGCAAACCAGTCTATGCCTCCCTGAACAGCAACATCATTGTTGGATTTGGAAACACCACGAAAACGATAATCACTCAGTAAAGATGCATTAAAAGCCAGCTCTCCGCCAAAAAGGCGTGTTTGCGCCTGTACGGTGACAGGAACCATAACGATTAGACATAACAGACTTAACATGATTTTCTTAAGTGTCATCAAATACTCCTTGAAATTTTTTTCATTCAATTGCCATCATTCAATGCCAATTGCCACACCCGCATTAAGGCGCACTTTATACCAATTCATCCCCCAGTGGAGATGAGGGCCTGTGGCCCGGCCGGACATACCAACGGTTCCAATCGGGTCCCCCTGCTTTACCGTATCGCCTTGCTTAACCATTGTTTTTTCCATATGGGCATAAACACTGCTCAAGCCATGCCCATGATCAATAATCATGGTATTTCCTGTCAAATACTGATCACTCACGAGTGTCACTTTGCCCCCTAATGGCGCCACAATTAAAGCCCCCTGTCCCGGCGCAATATCAAGTCCGGTATGTGGGCTTCTTGGTTCACCATTAAGCACCCGATGCGATCCAAATCTGCCGCTAATTCTTCCCTTTACCGGCCAGATCATCTGTTCCCTGAAATTTTCAAGATCACTGTCCGTTTCACGAGCGGCACGAACGTCTGCCGCATCTCTTGCTATCCGCTCCTGGACCTCCTTTGGCGGTGCAACATATTTTGGTGGAAGCCCGGTAATTTCTTCGACTTCATAATCATGAGGCTCAACATCAAGATGGTACATGGTAAACCCCCCGGCTTTGTGATCAACACGAATATTGGCCACAGACTTATATTGCCAGCCAAGCCCGATTACAAAATATCCTTCAGGGTCCGTTTTAACGGTCTCTCCCTGGAATGTTACTTTATCGCCGGGTGAAACATTTCCGACATAATAGCCCCCCTGTTTAAGTGGTTCTTTAATGCCCAAATCGTTGCTGGCATAACTTAATGCATTGCTCAACATAAAAAATATGCTTGCCAGAAATAATTGCTTCATAACAATTGCCCCTGTTCATTCTGGTCAGCCTTTTTCTTTTTATTTACGGTCTTGGCTTTGCCGCCAGTGGCCATTACATCAACTTTTCCATCTCTGAATTCAATCGCCAGACGATCCCCAGTTGCAATATTTTTGCCTTCGCTAAGCGCTTTTCCGTGATCATCCCTAATGACCGCGAACCCCCGTTCCAGAACTTTCTGATAACTTAAGCTTTCAAGCAGTCGGGCGGGATTTTGATATTCTGTCCGTCTTTGGATCATATAATTTGAAATGGCTCTGTTCATTCGTTCGTCAGTGGTTTTAATTCTTTCGTCAGCACGTTTTATTTCCGATTTTAATGTCTCGGGCCGCAAAAGGCCTTTTATTCTCTCCAGTTTGAAAGCCTGTCGCTCAACACTTATCTTAAGGGCCCGGGGCATTCGTTCGCTAAGCTCATCAAACCGCTGTGAAACCAAACTAAGCAGCTCAGATGGTTTTGGCAGGCCGCGTCCCAGGCCTTCTACTTTTTGTTCGAGATTATTAATATATCTTCTTGTGGCTTTTTCAAGGCGCAGGTCGAAGTCCTTTATCGTATAAACCAGATCATCCCGAACCGGCACAGCCCGTTCCGCAGCAGCCGTCGGTGTTGGTGAACGGAAGTCAGAAACATAATCAATAAGGGTGGTATCTGTTTCATGACCAACCGCTGAAATCAGCGGAATTTTTGATCGGGCAACCGCACGGATGACTTCTTCCTCATTAAAACACCAGAGATCCTCAAGGCTACCGCCTCCTCGTGCAACAATCAGCACATCAGGCCTTGGAATTGTTGCTGTCCCATCAAGGGCATTAAAACCGTCTATGGCCTCCGCAATCTGCTTTGAGGCCCCTTCCCCCTGAACCAGTACCGGCCAAACCAGAACATGACGCGGGAACCGGTCCGATAAACGGTGGAGAATATCACGAATAACCGATCCGGTTGGTGACGTCACGACGCCAATAACTTCCGGCAGGTAGGGGATGGGTAATTTACGGTTTTGGTCAAAGAGCCCTTCTGCGGCAAGTTCTTTTTTTCTCTTTTCGAGAAGTGCCATCAATGCGCCTTCCCCGGCGACCTCCATATTTTCAATGACGATCTGATATTTTGACCGACCTGGATAGGTCGTCAGCTTGCCGGTTGCAACAACCTCAAGCCCGTCTTCCGGACGAAATGTAAGCCTGCCCGACACCCCTTTCCACATGACGGCATCAATCACCGAATTATCATCCTTAAGATTGAGATAAATATGACCCGATGCTGCCCTTTTAAGGCCGGAAATTTCACCTCTTAATTTCACATAACCAAACTGCTCTTCAACAGTTCGCTTCAGCGCCAGACTTAATTCAGTGACTGAATATTCCTTTGCATTGCTTTGGGTCACTTCATTATTAAACGGATAATCGCTCATCATTCTTCATTTTCAATATTGTCGGCTTGCTTCTCATGGTCGCTATGATACAAGAGAGAAAAAGATTTAAAAAGGAAATTACTCATGAATATTTTAGTCATTGGTTCTGGTGGACGCGAACATTCACTTAGCTGGAAAATCGCACAGTCCCCACTTCTTGATGAACTTTATGTTGCACCGGGCAATGGCGGCATGGGCGATATTGCCACACTTGTCCGTCTGGATGCAGAAAATCATGATGATGTTATTTCCTTTTGCCGCGAAAAAAAGATAGATTTCGTTGTTATTGGCCCGGAAGCACCACTCGTAGACGGCCTTGCCGACCGGCTTAAAGAAGAAGATATAAAAGTTTTCGGCCCTAGCGCCAATGCCGCCGTTCTTGAAGGTTCCAAAGGATTTACCAAAGATCTTTGTGCAAAATATAATATCCCAACAGCCGCTTATGGTCGCTTCAGTGATGCGAAAAAGGCCAAAAAATTTGTCGCAGCAAATGGCGCCCCTATCGTTATAAAGGCTGATGGACTTGCGGCCGGAAAAGGGGTGATTATTGCCGAAACCCTGGATCAGGCAAATGATGCAATTGATGATATATTAAGCGGCCAGTTTGGCAGTGCCGGGGCCGAACTTGTCGTTGAAGAATTTCTTAGCGGAGAGGAAGCAAGCTTTTTTGTCCTTACCGACGGTAAAAATATACTGCCTTTCGGAACGGCGCAGGATCATAAACGGGTTGGTGAAGGCGATACCGGCCCAAATACCGGAGGGATGGGGGCCTATTCCCCGGCGCCGGTAATGGACGATGATATGATTACCCGAACTATTGATGAAATTATTTTGCCGACCGTCAAAGGCATGGCTGCTGAAGGGCGCCCCTTTAAAGGGGTCCTATTCGCCGGACTGATGATTACCAAAAAAGGACCTGAGCTGATTGAATATAATGTCCGGTTCGGTGACCCTGAATGTCAGTGCCTGATGATGCGGCTTGAAAGTGATATTGTTCCTCTTTTAATGGCCTGTGCTGACGGAACACTTGATCAGATGAGTGCTAAATGGTCAGATAAAGTATCCCTTAATGTCGTCATGGCCGCAAAAGGTTATCCGGGAAGTTATGAGAAAAATACGGAAATCGGAAACCTGCAGACGGCGGGTTCAGCAGAAAATATTATGATCTTTCATGCAGGGACCAAAAAAAGCGGCGATAAAATCCTAGCCACCGGAGGTCGGGTGCTCAATATCACGTCGATTGCAAACAGTGTTACAGAAGCAAAACGGGACGCGTACACGGCACTTGATCAGATTAACTGGCCCGAAGGCTTCTGCCGCCGTGATATCGGTTGGCGTGCTGTCGAGCGCGAGAAAAAATAACCGATCAATTACTGGAAATCATCACCACGCGTTTTATTGGAAACAATATGGACATCCCTTTGCGGATAGGGAAATTCGATACCGTTAGCATTAAATTTATGCCAGATTTTCAAGTAAACCTCACTGGCAATATTGGTCACACCATTCTCACTGTCCCTGATCCACATTCTAAGCTCCAGATCGACGCCGTTATCGCCAAACCCTTTGACCAGCGCCCGCGCTGCCGGGTTTTTAATAACACGGGGAGATTCAGCCGCCGCTTCCAGCATCAGGTCCATCGCTTTTTCAATGTCACTGTTATAGGACACATTAAGCGGTAAATGGCGGCGAACTTTTTTATCCGAAAATGTCCAGTTAATCACAGGCTGGGTAATAATATCTTCATTCGGCACCAGATGTTCACGCCCATCCCGGGATATCACCGATGTATAACGTGCTGCAAGCTTGTTGATCCGTCCGTATGTTCCCGATATTTCAATCACATCACCGGGCTTAATGGATTTATCCAGCAGAAGAATGACACCACTGATAAAGTTAGAAACAACCTTCTGAAGACCGAAACCAAGACCAACACCAATCGCACCGCCAAAGACTGCCAGTGCAGTCAAGTCAATCCCCATACTGGATATGGCAAATAGAAAAGCAATAACCACAAGCAAAATAGATGACAGTTTACTTAAAAGAACACGGGCAGAAGGGGTCACATTTGGGGCATCACGCAACTTGGCTTCTATAACGCTCGAAAGAAACAATGCCCCCCAGATCAAAACTACCGAGGTTGTCAAACCCGTAATAATAGACAATATACTGATCGTCGTTGTACCAAAAGTGAACGTTGTGGTCGACAGAAGGTTAATGAAATCATCAAGAAGTCCGAAAATATTCAGGATCACCATTGTCCAGGCAACAATGCGGATAATTCTTGAAATGGTTTCGCTTTCGATCATCAATGTGACCCAGGTAATGACAATCCACAATATAATAAGGCTCGTTGCCAGCCTCAGAAATATAATCGGGCCATTTAAACTTGCGGAAACCTGCCAGGCAATAAAGACAAGAATGCACCATAATAACGGCAGATATAGAGCTTTCAGAAATTTTTCTATTCTCTTGTAAATTGTTTTTTCTTGAAAAACTTTATGCACAAATGGTGAAAAAGCTCTTGCTGCAAAGTAACTTAGCAAAAATAATATAAATATAATACCAAGCTGTATAAGGCTTTCAAACGACAGCAGATTAACCTTCAGCCATTTCAGTATCAATGTATAAAACTGGTTGGCAAAAGCAATTAATTCATCCATGGACAAATGTGGCGTGTTATTCATTCACCTGCGATCCTTAAAAAAATCCCGTAATAACTTTGCAGAAGGCTCCGTCATTATATGACCATAAACCTCGGGTTTATGATGACAGCTTTTTGCATTAAATACAATTGCTCCATTCTCAACACCGCCTCCTTTTTTATCTTCGGCTGCAAAATAAAGTCGGCGGATTCTGGCAAATGATATTGCCTGCGCACACATGGGACAGGGCTCCAAAGTGACATAAAGATCGCAGTCTGATAACCTTTCACTGCCCATAACACTGCAGGCTTCCCTGATCGCCAGAATCTCTGCATGTGCTGTTGGGTCTTTGAGTTCCATCACGCGGTTTGATGCTGTTGATAAAACTTTATCACTTGGCCCATGAACAATAACGGCCCCCACTGGCACTTCCCCACGAAGTGCTGCTTTTTTTGCTTCCTCAAGCGCTAAACTCATATGCATATTATCGAAAAGAGACATATAATAAATTTGCTAAAGCATTACAAAAAGGTCAAGCAAAGATTGCAATTTTAATAACTTCCCCTATGTTGAGAAAATGACAGACGAAACAGAAAAAAATAAAGGCGAACGTATCGCCAAAATCCTCGCCCGGGCCGGTGTTGGTTCGCGCAGGGCCGTAGAACGTATGATCGAAGCCGGAATGGTCAAAATAAATGGTGAAACGGTAAACAGCCCGGCAATTTTGATTACCTCCGTGGAAGGAATAACCGTTGATGGCCAGGTTGTAAAACCTCCGGAGGCCCCCAGATTATGGCTTTATCATAAACCGACTGGTCGCCTAACCACTTACTATGACCCAGAAGGCCGCCCTACAATTTTTGAGGCACTACCTGCTAATATGCCGAGGGTAATTTCTGTTGGAAGACTTGATCTTAATACCGAAGGCCTACTATTGCTAACCAATGATGGTGCACTTGCCAGATGGCTTGAACTTCCATCAACCGGCTGGGTTCGATCTTACAGAGTTCGGGTTAATGGACGGTTTCATCACAAAAGGCTCGAGGAAATTACCAAAGGCGTCACCATTGATGGGGTTCAGTACCGTAAAGTGGAAGTTGATCTGGATGAACGAAAAGAAGGGGTCAATCAGTGGCTGACCATCAGGATAAAAGAAGGTAAAAACCGTGAGGTTCGGAAACTTCTTGAATATGCGGGGCTAACAGTTTCCCGGCTTATCAGAACATCTTACGGCCCATTTGAGATTAAAAATTTACAAAAAGGCAGCGTTGCAGAAGTTGCCAAAAGTGAATTGCTGATCAGTTGCCGCGATTATTTTAAAGATCTGGATTTTGAAATTCCCGACCCTAAAAAAGACAAAAAGAAACAGGCAAAAGGCGAAGGATGGGCAAAGAGCAAACCAAAGAAAAATGCCAAACCCAAAAAACGCAGATCCAGACAGACCGAGCAAAATGGCAAAACCGCAATCAGAAAAAATAAACCCGTTAGGAAATGAGAATTATCGGCGGTACATATAGGGGGAAAAAACTTTTAACCCCGCAGGATGATCAAATCAGACCGACTACGGACCGGATGAGGGAAACCCTGTTTAATATGCTGGAACATGGGAATGGACCCGGGATAAGAGGATCAAATATACTTGACCTGTTCGCCGGAACAGGCGCGCTTGGGATTGAAGCATTATCCCGTGGGGCTGATCACGTCACTTTTGTTGATAATGATGCTCGTTCCATGAAACTGGTAAAAGAAAATACGGCTTTAATAAAAAGCCCCGAAAATGTCCGTTATATAATAGCAGACGCGATTAGGATCAAATATCCGGGTAAAGCCTTTGATATTATTTTTATTGATCCACCATACCGGAAGGACTTGATTACCCCCGCTTTAACCAACCTTCACGAACAGGGGCTCGTTAATCAAAACAGCTTGGTTGTGGTTGAATATGGCTCGGACGAGCACATTGATTTCACACCTCATTTCGGGGAAATCAAAAACCGTAAAATGGGTGATGCAACATTCTCACTGCTTGACTATCTGGCTTAACGGCGCCCAAACAATCTTTCAACATCACTCAGTTTAAGTTCCACATAGGTCGGACGCCCGTGATTGCATTGACCGGAATGGGGTGTTCTCTCCATTTCACGCAGAAGAGCATTCATTTCAGCCGTGGTCATACGCCGACCCGCCCGTACGCTGCCATGACACGCCATGGTACTACACACTTCTTCCAGCTTTTCCTTTAGTGAAAGTGCCTGATCCAGCTCAGCAATCTCATCGGCCAGATCACGGATAAGCCCTTTAATGTCCGTGTCTCCAAGCAGCGCAGGCACTTCCCTTACGACCACCGCATCTTCACCGAAAATTTCCATAACCAGACCAAGTTTTTCAAGCTCCTGCTGACGTGTCATAAGTCTTTCTACGGCGGACTGATCAAGTTCAACAATTTCAGGTAATAAAAGAACCTGACTTGGCACATTGCCTTCATCCATATGCTTTTTCATCCGCTCATAGACAAGCCGTTCATGTGCCGCATGCTGGTCAACAATGATAATACCCTTTTCAGTCTGGGAAATAATATAGGTTTCGTGGAGCTGCCCTCTTGCCGCTCCAAGAGGATATTCAGCTAAATCCCTGTTCTCACCGGGTACAATATAGGTACTGGTTTCGGCTTCCAAGGCTTCGTTCCTGCCCATCGGTGGAGAGAAATTATTGTTTCCTTCCGTTAATGGCATATGAAAATCGCGTGACATCTCCGAAAATGCATTTGAAACCCTTGTTGGTGGAATTTGGAAACTCTGCTGCCGGGCATATTGGAAAGATGCCGTCGGCCTTTGTTCAGATTGAAAAGCCCCAAGTGCGGCATTGGAAACAGTTGTAGATGCACGGTGTCCGGCTTCTGAAAGGGCATAACGCAAAGCACCGACAATCAATCCTCTGACGACGCCACTTTCCCTAAACCGGACTTCCGCTTTTGCCGGATGAACATTCACATCTACCATTTCTGTCGGAACTTCAAGAAACAGTGCAAGTACAGGGTGGCGGTTACGGGCTAAGAAATCCATATAAGCACCCCGAACCGCCCCCTGTAAGAGCTTGTCCTTCACCGGACGGCCATTCACAAACAGATACTGATGCTGTGCATTGCCCCGGTTATAAGTTGGCAGCCCTGCATAACCCGTCAGTTTTATATTTTCACGTTCTGCATCAATTTTCAGGGCATTATCAGTAAATTCGGATCCCAATATGGCCCCTAAGCGCCTAAGTCGCTTATCCAGCAGTTCGCCTTGCGCCGCTGAAACCTGAAATACCTTCCTGTCACCATCAAACAGTGAAAAAGCAATCTCCGGATTGGCCATGCTTAATCTTTTTATCACATCCAGTGTTTGTAAAAATTCAGTCCTGTCGGTTTTTAGAAATTTAAGACGTGCCGGGGTCGAGTAAAACAGGTCTCTTACTTCCACAAACGATCCTTTATCAAGAGCTGTTGGCATTACATCCGATTTTTTTCCTGCTTCAATATTAATTTTCCACGCATCTAAACTGTCATGGGCTCTGCTTTTGAATGAAAAACGGCTAACAGACGCAATTGAGGGAAGTGCCTCACCACGAAATCCCATAGTAACAATATTTGAAAGGTCATCTTCCTTTAATTTTGATGTCGCGTGTCGCTCTACTGCCAAGGCAAGGTCATCGCCTGTCATACCATGACCGTCATCGGAAACACTGATAAGCTTTCTTCCGCCATCTATCATGACGACATCAATGTTTTTTGCGCCAGCATCTATGGCATTCTCCACCAGTTCTTTTACTGCACTGGCCGGCCGCTCAATTACCTCACCTGCGGCAATCTGATTTATTGTGTTCTCAGAAAGGAGACGAATGCTCACGCGTGCTACTCCGTTTTTACTTATTAAGAGACACCCGACGCGAAAACTGACGCTTCAATAAACATTAATTTGAACCAAATAAGGCGCGCTTTGCCAATTCCTGCGGATCAAGTATTTCATCCAGATCAGAATCCGGGCCACCAGGTGTCAGATAAAAATCTGGCGGCAAAGCAAGTGGTGCATTTCTTAGCACCATATATTCATCCGGAACATGTTTATTTGAACAACCGGATACCAGGACCACAGCAGCTATTGAGGCCGTAATTAAAATCGCTTTATTTATCTTCTTCATAGATTTTATTCTTCTTTAGTTTTCTTTTCAGCATCGCCGCCGAAAGTCGAATTAAATATTAATAACACAGCACCAACAAATATAAAACTGTCAGCAACATTAAAAACGGCAAAATACCAATTTTCCCAGTGAAACTGGAAAAAATCGGCAACAGCACCAAATTTTACCCTGTCATAGATGTTACCAAATGCCCCACCAATAACAAGCCCGATAGCACCAGCAATGATTATTTTTTTTGCTGATCGTAACCAGTAAGTCAGAATGGCCACTATTATCAGGTTTAAAACCACCAACAGCCATCGGCCAAGATCATTCTCAGCAGATAAAAACCCAAAACTAACACCACGATTCCACACCATCACAACATCAAAAATTGGCAGGATTTTGACGGTTCCTTTGGCTGTCAGATCAAAAATATCGATAAACCACCATTTGCTCAACCGGTCGATAACAAACGCACATAATGCGAATATGCCGCCGATGCGCATCATAGGTTAAAGTGCCTCAACAGCATCTGCGCAGCGCTGGCAAATATCTTCATGACCTTCTATTTTTCCCACTTCAGGCAGCACCTGCCAGCAACGTTCACATTTATTACCTTCTGAAAGCTGACTGATAACGGCAATCCCTGGAGTATCTTCCATGCTAAAGGCTTCATCGGGTGCAATTGCCAGAATCAAATTTGCGTCAGAAGTAATACAGAGCTCGGCCAGATCAATTCCTGTAAGTGCGTCTATATAGCTTTGATCATCAACATAAATATTGACACTTGCCTGCAGGCTTGACCCAATGCGTTTTTCACGACGTTCGACTTCCAATGCCCCAGTGACAACCTTACGCAGTGTTCTGATTTTTTCCCATTTGCTGCCAAGCGTATCATCCAGCCAGGATTTTGGAATATCACTGAATGTCTGAAGATGTACACTATCATCATCACTTGGGAACCGTGACTGCCATATTTCTTCTGCTGTAAAGACAAGAATAGGGGCAAACCATTTTGTGACGGTTTTGAAAATTTCATCAAGAACAGTTCGCGCAGCACGACGCCGAACAGTCATTTTTGCATCACAGTAAAGCGCGTCTTTACGAATATCAAAATAAAATGCTGAAAGATCAACTGCGCAAAAATTATAAAGTGCATTATAGACACGGTGGTAATTATAATCGTCAAACCCTTTCCTGACGACGGCATCAACTTTTGCCAGACGATGAAGAACCCACCGCTCCAGCTCCGGCATTTCGTCATAGGATAAAATTTCCGTATCATCAAAATCAGCCAGATTGCCGATCATAAACCGCATCGTATTGCGAATTTTACGATAGGCTTCGGCCTGATTTTTTATAATTTCATCACCGATACGATGTTCATTGAAATAATCGGTTGATGTCACCCACAGGCGAAGAATATCGGCACCAAACTGTTTTATAATATTTAGCGGATCAACCCCGTTCCCCAATGATTTGGACATTTTGCGACCATCTTTATCCACGGTAAACCCATGGGTGAGCACCTGATCATAGGGGGCATCACCGCGTGTTCCACATGATTCAAGCAATGAGGACTGGAACCAGCCGCGATGTTGATCTGTACCTTCAAGATATAAATCAGCACTGCGTTTTCCCTCTCCCCGGCTTAGGTCTGCCCTTTTTTCCAGCACAAAGGCATGGGTAGACCCTGAATCAAACCAGACATCGAGAATATCTGTAACCTGCTCATAATCATCAGCACTATAGTCATTACCCAGAAGATCCTGGGGATCAACGGTGTACCAGGCATCGGCCCCAGACTTTTCAACTGCGGCTGCTATACGCTCATTCACATGCTCATCTTTAAGAAGCTCGTTGGTACGTTTATGAACAAATACGGTAATTGGCACGCCCCAAGCACGCTGTCTGGATATTAGCCAATCCGGCCGGTCCGCCACCATGGCATTAATGCGGTTTTTGGAATTTTCCGGCACCCAGCGGACATTATCAATTGCCTTTAGTGCTTTTTGGCGCAAATCATTTGCTTCCATGGAAATAAACCATTGCGGCGTGTTGCGGAAAATAAGAGGCGCCTTTGAGCGCCAGCTGTGCGGGTAACTGTGAACAATCTTATCCCGGGCGAGTAAGGCGCCAACCTTTGACATTTCCTCGCATACATGATCATGAACTTTATAAACATGCTCGCCAGCAAACATGGGAACATTGTCATAATAGAGGCCGGCTTCATCAACTGTATAGGGGGTTTCCAGACCAAATTGCTGTCCAACTTCAAAGTCTTCCTGACCATGGCTTGGCGCAATATGGACAAATCCGGTACCGGCATCCGTCGTCACATGAAAGCCTTCTATCACTGGCACATCAAAATCATATCCCTGACCATGCCATGGGTGATGGCAGATTGTCCCTTCAAGGTCGCTGCCCTTAAATGATGTAAGTTCCGAATATCCGGTCACACCGGCTCGGGCACAAAAAGCGCCGATCAGTTCTTTTGCCAGTACGAGTTTTGAACCAACAGCAACACGTGATTCTTCATCCACTGCGGTTACATTGATCAGCACATAGTCAAAATCCTTACCGTAGGCAATACCCCGGTTACCGGGCATCGTCCAGGGTGTTGTCGTCCAGATCACTATTTTAGTGCCAATAATTGCTTCTATATTTGATTTTACGACATTAAAGCCAATATCGATCATATGCGACGTATGATCCATATATTCAATTTCAGCTTCTGCCAGTGCCGTTTTCTCAACGACAGACCACATAATTGATTTTGAACCACGATAAAGTCCGCCGTTCATAAGAAATTTAAGAAGCTCACGAACAATTTGTGCTTCGCTTGCATAGTCCATCGTCAGATATGGATCTTCCCAATCTCCAAATATACCAAGGCGTTTAAATTCATCTTTCTGAACGCCAACCCACTTTTCTGCAAAGGCACGGCATTCTTTGCGGAATTCTACAGGGTCCACCTCATCCTTGTTTTTCCCTGCATTCTTATATTTCTTTTCAATCATCCATTCGATTGGCAGTCCATGACAATCCCATCCAGGAACATAGGGCGCGTCCTTACCAAGCATTTGCTGGGTACGCACTATTATATCCTTAAGGATTTTATTCATTGCATGACCCATATGAATATCACCGTTGGCATAAGGAGGCCCGTCATGCAGGATGTAGCGTTCCCGACCTACAGAATTCGCACGAATTTTTTCGTAAATATTGATATTGTTCCAGCGATCAAGCCATGTGGGTTCACTATTAGGCAGATTGCCTTTCATGGGGAAATCTGTCTTGGGCAGAAAAATCGTATCGCGATAGTCTTTGGTCATATCTTTACTTAATATTATGTTTTAAAAAAATTAATCTTATGTAGCAATTAGAAGCCCCTTGTGTCGAGCTTATTCTTTCATAAGTAATCAGCTAATTTAGGGGAAGGAATAAAAGATTGTCGGTTTTCCGGCACCAAAAGTAATTTTCTAGCAATCACACTGTCTTTTTCAATCTGCTCCTTTAAAGCCATCAGATTTTCAAATTTTCTTTCTTCTCTGATAAAATCGACAAATTCGACCCTGACAGGCAAGCCATATATGTCATGATCAAAATCAAATATATGCGTTTCGAGAAGCACATCCTTCTTATCAAATGTCGGCCTTCTGCCCACATTTGCAATGGCATCCCAAACGCCTTTGGCCGGGCCATCATCAATTATCATTCGGACGGCATATACGCCATATTTTGGTTCTTTATACCCCTCCATCAATAAATTTGCTGTCGGGAAATCCAGCGTACGGCCTCTCTGGTCACCATGACGAACATGTCCCTCTATATGCCACCAATGGCCCAACCGGTCCGCGACTTTCCGAACATTGCCCTGCTCAAGGGAGGCCCGGATATTGCTTGATGAATAAATATGATCATCCTCCATCACCTTTTTAACAACAGTTAATCCAAACTGCTCTTCCTTTGAGAGCCATCCCAGAACATTAACGCCACCACGCCTCCCGGCCCCAAAGCAATAATCATAGCCGACAACAATATGAAGAGCGTTGATTTTCTTTATGAGTATATCAAGCACAAAATCTTCAGCTTCCATCGTGGCAAGGGTTTTATCAAATGGCAGTACAATAAGCTGATCAACGCCAAAATTTTCCAGCAAATGAGCTTTTGTCCTGAAAGACGTCAGCCTGAAGTCCTTTTGATTTGGGTTAAAAAATATTCTGGGATGTGGCTCCATACTGAGTACCGTCAGTGTGGTTTTCATTTCCGAAGCTATTTTTCCAGCTGTCCCGATCACTTTCTGATGCCCTTTATGGAACCCATCAAAATTACCCAGCACGATTACTGAACCTTTGCAGTCATCCGGTATAGAATCAACATGTCTTATAATTTTCATCGGATTAAATCTTTACTTATCCTAAGCTGAAGCATAGATGACAAAGCCTACACACTAATGCAAGTCCGATGTTAATTATAGTAATTTTTATGCTTATTTATTTATAATTTAGGTATATTTTTAAGAATATTTACTTCATTAACCATTCTATTAACTCTTTTTTTAGGCTCTGTGGCTAGTTTGGGTATATTCGTTGGCAAAATTATAACAAATATAGCCAACAGTGTATGTGTTAAACCATAAATAAGGACAGGAACAAAATGGCCGTAGATATGTCATTATCCATCTTAATAGTAGATGACTATAAAACAATGCTCAGAATTATTCGTAACCTGCTTAAACAGCTTGGCTTTCATAATGTTGATGAAGCAACCGATGGTGCCGAGGCTTTAAATAAGTTACGCGGCAAAAGCTACGATCTGGTTATTTCCGACTGGAATATGGAACCGATGACAGGATATGAGCTTTTAAAAGAAGTTCGTTCGGATGATATGCTCAAAACCCTTCCTTTCATTATGGTCACAGCAGAATCCAAAACAGATAACGTTATTGCAGCGAAAAAAGCAGGCGTTAATAACTATATAGTAAAACCATTTAATGCAGCGACCCTGAAATCCAAGCTCATTAGCGTGCTTGGAGAGTTTTAATGTCTTTAGGATTATTGCCAGATCATATTGAACCGTTGGTAGACAGATTGCGTTCTGGCGATCATCTGCCTATTGCTTTGCCTGATGTCGCGGCTGTAACAGAAGTCCTTATGCGTTCTTTGGAAAGCTATTTTAAATCAATAGATCTAACACTTTACCGTGAATGTCAGGATCTGGCCGATTATATTGAAGATGCCCGTACGGAAATTTCATCTCTCTCTCCAGATGGTGAAGACAGTGCAGGCATTCCACGTGCCGGAAAAGAACTTGATGCCATAGTTGAAGCAACTGAATCTGCCACTGATACGATCATGCAGGCGGCAGAAGATCTAATGAGCTTTGAAAGTGACGATTTTGATCAATATAAAGATCACGTAAATACCGAAGTAATGAAAATATTTGAAGCCTGTTCATTTCAGGACATTACCGGCCAGCGGATCAGTAAAGTTGTTAAAACACTTAATCACGTAGAAGATCGTGTAGGTAAACTTATCACCATTCTTGGAATTTCCACTGAAACTGAAACACCGACAGATGCCAAGCCGATTCTTGACCCAAATAATGAGGAGATTGATGACGCCGACCTGCTTCATGGTCCCGCTCTTGCCGGTGAAGGTATAGATCAGGGCGAGATTGATTCGTTACTGGAAAATGTGGCAACAAATAACCCGGAAAGCACAAACGATACTGAACAAAATTTTGATGATTTAATTAATACAGAAACTTCAGATGACATTGAGTTTAGCGAAGAGAATGTTTTAGTAGAAGCAATGGAAGAAGATATTTTTGAATCAACTGAAGAAATTTCAGAAAATGCCCTGGAAAATATTTCCGATGATTTCGAAATTGATACCAGCATAGAACCTGAAACGTCTGCTAAATCCAGTGCACAGGATGACATTTCAAGCGCCAAAGAGAATAAGGCAAAGAAACATATCAATGATGACGATCTTTTTGAAACTACACAGGAAGATATCGATAGTCTGTTTGGTTAATACGTAATTAAAGTTAAAGTTTGCTGGTGATATCACTGCTCAGTACGGGCTCACCAAACAGATAGCCCTGACCACGATCAATGCCACAATCAAGTATTTCAACGAGCGTTGGGTCACTTTCAATTTTCTCAACGATGACTTCAATATCATAGCGTTTATATGACTCTTTAATGTCGTTACGATCGATATCAATATTATCTGCCAATAGAAGATCAGGATTTAATTTTACATAGTGGAAATAACGTGCCGCCAAATCCGAATGATCGTGACTGAGTACTTGCACATTATCCATAGAAAAACGGAATCCGCGTTTGCCAAGACTAGCCAGTTTATCCCAAATTATATTGGGCTGTCTTTGTACATCCTGTTGGGTAAATTCAAAAACCAACCTGTCGGCAAGTTCCTGATTATCCAACATGAAATCAACAAACTGTGGGAAAAAATCCTTATCATTCAGGGAGACAGATGAAATATTGCAGAAAAACCGCATATTTGGTTTCCTCGTCCCCAAACGGCGAATGACCTGAATACA
The DNA here is from genome assembly GCA_041396985.1 of Emcibacteraceae bacterium. Lineage (NCBI taxonomy): Bacteria > Pseudomonadati > Pseudomonadota > Alphaproteobacteria > Emcibacterales > Emcibacteraceae > Emcibacteraceae bacterium. The sequence continues at coordinate 683,317 of JAWKXO010000002.1, read as the reverse complement.
TCTAAATAGAAGCAGATTATCGAGAGTGCTGACCAGTCCTGAATCTTCAGCCAATTTAATATACTGAGACGGGAAAATGACTTCTCCCTTATCATCACGTACTCTTGAATATGCTTCATAATGCATTACTTTACGCGATGGAAGTGCGACGATCGGCTGGAGATAAAGATCAATGCGATTATCCTCCAGTGCATAATGCATGATGTTCAGTATCTCATCCGCTTCTCGATCGCTTCCGTGAATAACTTCTGTTGATTGCGATGTGCCGGCATGACCGAGTGTATGAGACAGGGTTTTTCCTGATTTTTCGACTACCTGACTGAGAAGAGTTTGCAATAGACGCATTTCATTGACGATCTCTTTATTATGACCGTGCTCATTTGCCTTTACTTGCTCTCTGAGTTTAATCGTTTCATCCTTATACTGCTCAAGCTGATCCTGATAAACCTGATAGTCCTGGTGAAGTGACATAAGACGCTCAGATACATCCTCTTTATTCGCTCTTAATGAAAGCATTAAGTGAAGCTGAAGACCAAGCAGAAATATTCCCCCTCCCACTATACGTCCACCCAAAACACCTAACTCAGGGAATATTCCAGGTAATACAACAGAAGCAAATACAGCGATAATTATATTACCTAGTATGAGTATGATATTTACGAGTGTACCCATTAAAATTTCCGGATCTCATTGTTGTTTAAGAAAGAAAAAATAATCTATTAATTTAATGCAGTTACGATAGAACAATTAACCATCGCAATCAAGATTTGTCATAATTTCATGAAAAGAAAAGTAAGGGTGCCAAAAGCACCCTTACTGATGGGAGGTTTTGTTACTGCTCTGCAAGTTTAAATTCTATCAGATTGTAAACATCAAACACTGCAACGGCTTCACCGTCTATAACCCTGGGTTTGAATTTAAACTTCCCTGCCGCAATGACTGCACTTCGCTCAAATCCTGGATGTGAAGAATTAACAACAACGATATCTTTTGTATTACCATTCTCTGTCACTGTATATTTAAGTCTTACATATCCCTCTATCCCTTTAGAAGCCAAATCCTCCGGGTAGCGGGGAGAGACTTTCACTATTGGAAGAAAGTCGCTTTCTGGAACAAAAACATTCCCTCCTGGCTTAACAACGGGCTTAACTGGATCTAGCTTTGTTATTGTTGGCAGATCGTAAATTCTATCATTATTACCCTCGCCAATATTAGGTATTACTGGAGGTGGATTATCATTTGTATCCATATATTCTGGCTTATCAATTTTCTTGTCTACGGGCCCCTTATCTCTAACCTTTCCCAAATCAATAACCGTTCTGACCTGTTGCTTTACCACAGGTAATTGCCCATTTGTGACCAACAATTGCATTGAATAAAACAAGGCAAATGTAATTATTGCCGCAACATTAAAAGATATGAAATAACGTGAAAAAACTGCAAATTGAGTGGGCATGATACGTCTCCTATATTCTTGTGTTGGTTATACCGAGAATAAAAGCATCTCTTCCGTATCCTGATTAAGCTTTAAATCATATTTTTTAGCCGGATACGCTAGATCCTTAGGGACGTCCACCAAGGCAACGCTATTCATATTTAAGCGTTACTATCATTATATACTTTTTTATAGAAATTGTAAACAAGAGGTATCTTGTTGACGTATAATAAAAAATTGAAAATTTACTTCAAAAAAAACAGGGTGGAATAATTCCACCCTGCTTCAAACTTAGAATAATAAGCGTAGCTTATGAAAGATATTCTTTAATATCCTTAATTCTTTTCTCTTCAGAATCTGTATATTGTAAAAGCTGTGACGCAATCTGGGCTGATCTTTTATCTTTAGCAGCTTCACGGAAGGATGCCCGTGCTTTATCAAACTGTTCAAGAGCTAGATAAGCTTGGCCTTGCAAAAGGCTTGATTGATCTGGTCTAGTTAATCCACCTTTTTCCAGAGCTTTATCTATAGATGTTGCAGCTTCTTGGTAACTGTCAAGAGTAAGATAGATATTTGCCAATCGCATGTACAAATTTCCATCATCAGCCATCTCTGCAGCAGCCGCAAGTGGCGCTACAGCTTTAGCATAATCTTTACCGTTGATAAAGGTCGTTGCCTGCAATTCCAAATTCCTTTGGGTTTTTTCGGAAAGATTTTCATCTAATGACCGGGTAATTGTCTTGCCAGCCTGATAAGGACTTTCGTGATATAAATATAATTGAGCCATTGTTTCCAGCTCACGACCAGAGTCAAGCATCCCTTGACGGTAAGCCGCTTCAAAAGCTGAAAACTGCTTATCTTCATATTTTCTCACTTCTGCTTCGGGCAAACCTTCTTCTGAAGCTTTTTGACCATAAAGACCAGAAAGCTGTGTCCAGTATGCTTTTTTCGGCCATCTGGTGACTAGCAATTCAGCATATTCCAGCACTTTTTCTGTTTCACCAAGACTGTTATGAAGTGCACGTAATACAGCATACCAGTTTTCCTGATCTTCTTTGCCTTCCTTTTTGGACTTATCAATTGCCCAGTTTAAAAACTCAATAGCAGTTCTGAAATGAGTATTAGCTTCTGCTTGTGGTGCACCTTCTTCCATACCAGCTGCATAATGGACGTTTGCTAACATAACAATATTTGTAATGGATGGATCAGCCTGGTATTTGAACCATTCATCAAAATATTGAAGGGCAGTATCAATATTTCCGTTTGAAAATTCGATTTGCCCTACAATGAATGTCATTTGATCTCTCTGAACATTCGAAATTGTATCCATTGCCAGTATTTGCTTGTAATAGCCCATTGCAGCATCCATATCTCCTTTATTTTGTGAAACGGCTGCTAACAGTTGCAGAAAAGCTGCCTTTTCGCTTGAATTAAGGCGACTAAGATCCTGATCTTTAAGAATTTTCTCAGCCTCTTCAAACTGAGGAGGCGTAGCATTCATAAGTCCCTGAACCTCATTCAGCTTCTTAGCAGACCTTTCATCCATTCCGGCTACGGACTTTAGTTTTGGACGGGCATTATTGGCAGCGGCTGCAGCAGCTGCTCTTTCCGGTGACGCAAGCGGATATTGTTGCTGCGCCATAGCTTGTCCTGGCAAAAGTGACGCCGTTGCAATTACAGCGCTTAATGCTGTTGCTGCTAAAAGAGTTTTAGAAAGTCGTTTAAAATTTCTCATATTCATATACCCTTTTTAATTGCCGTCTAATTTGAATTCGATGCGCACGCGCACACCCGTAACAGGAATCGGTTCCCCATCAACCACACGAGGTTTATATTTGTATCTTTCAGCAGCTTTAACAGCAGGTCTTTCAAACATTGAATGGCTAGATTCAATAGCTATAACATTCTCTGTAGTACCTTGTGCTGTTACAGTGAATTCAACTGTACAAAACCCTTCGATTCCATTTTCCGCTGCACGTGCAGGATATTGAGGATTCACACGAACAATTGGCAGAAATTCACCATCCGTCGCAGAGAATCCACCTCCACCAGTTTCAATAGGAGCCACTTCCATTGCCTGAGCGCCAATTTCGACACCTCCACTGATATTACTAACACTATCGGATGAGGATGACATATCAATGCTCATTTCAGGCGCAGCCTGAACTTCAGCAGGAGCATCAGGCTTACGATCAACCCTTTGAACTTCCTGAACGTCCCTTACCTGCTCTAATTGCACACGAATTCTCTCACCAGAATCCTGAACAGGCATCTGGTTTGACGCGATCAGCCACTGCATGCCAAAAAACAAACCGAATGTTATTATTGCAGCAAAAGTAAACGAAATAGCGTAACGAGCAATCATAATTAAACTCCTGTTTGTTTATTTAGGTTCCGTTGACAATACATGGTCAGTATAACCTGCCTGATTGAGTGAATCCATAATTTCTGCAATCACGCCAGTTGAGCTGTCAATATCAGCCTGAATTACTATTGAACCTTCTGGGTTCTCAGCTTTCAGGCGCTCAACATTGGCACGAACAGCACGAATATCGATCCGGCGTTTTTCCATCCAGATTTCATCATCTGATGTTACAGCAATCATAATATTAGCTTTATCCTGGGATACTGCACTTGCACCTTCAGGACGGTGTACCTCGATACCTGCTTCTTTTAGGAAAGAAGCGGTAACAATGAAGAAGATCAGCATAATGAACACGATGTCAAGCATCGGTGTCATATCAATTGCTGCTTCATCTTGATTTCTTGTGGAGTGTTTACGCATTTTTTTTCTCTTAATGATCCATTGTTAAGTGATCTTCGACCAATTCTGCTTCTTTTCTAACTCGTCCTTCAATGTAAGAAGAAGCAAACACACCTGAAAGGGCGCCTACCATTCCCGCCATTGTCGGAATTGTAGCTTTCGAAATACCCGCAGACATCGCTTTCACGTTTGCTGAGCCTAGCACAGCGAGCACGTCAAAAACTTCAATCATACCCCACACTGTTCCTAGCAGCCCCATAAGCGGAATTACTGCAACCAGTGTTTTAATATGTGAGAGTGATCCTCGAAGATCCATATTAATTTGACTAATCATGGCCTCACGAATTTTGTGGGCATACCAGGAGGTGCGCTCACTGCGCGCCTCCCAAGTACCCATAACCTCATTCACTTGGCGGTTATGAGCGGTTTTAAAATAAATTAACCGCTCCAGAACCATAGCCCATAATATCAAGATGGTGAAAAAGATCACTAGAAGGACCGGGCCTCCCCTTTCCATAAAGTCGCGAACTAGTTCATATGCATCTAATAGGCTTAAGTACATGATTATGCTCCTCTATGCTGTTCTGCGTGAACGGCAATGATACCAGCACTTTGTTCTTCGATTGTGTGCACAATTCTTTGGCTCATGCCATTCACAATAGAATGGAAGAAAAGCGTAGGAAGAGCAACAACGATACCAAGAACTGTAGTCACCAGGGCAGTCGAAATACCGCCGGCCATAAGTTTTGGATCACCTGTTCCGAAGAGTGTCATTGATTGGAAGGTGTTGATCATACCAGTCACAGTACCAAGCAGTCCCATAAGTGGTGCGATCGCCGCAATCAGTTTAATCAATGTCAGGAAGCGTTCAAGACTTGGCAATTCCTTAAGAATAGCTTCATCAATTTTCAGCTCCAGTGTTTCTACATCTGCGTTTTTATTCGCTTCATGAACTGCCAACACGCGACCTAGAGGGTTATTTTCGTTAACCACATCAGATCTGATTTGCGCTTTCACTTTTCCATTTACAACTGTGAGGTAAATAAAACGCTCAAGAACAAACAGCATCCCGATACCACCAACCACAAGGATCAGATAACCGATAGTACCACCTTGGCTTACGCGTTCAAAAATATCTGGTTTTTGAATTAGAAGACCAAGAATTGAACCCCTTGAAGGGTCAACACCATATGGAGCCATTGAATCTGCGGCAGCATTTTGCAAAGCAGTTGTTGATTCCGTAAAGCGTGGCTCAGGCTGACGGTCAAGTTCAGAAACAAGACCTTGTGAAAATCTTAGATATTTACCATCTGAAGAAATATTGAATACTCCAACACGTGTTACCGGTTCTACCACTTCTGATCCATCAGGTAATTTTACTGGACGATCAAAAGTAACCACACGACCTTGTTCAGTCATTTCACGTTGCACTTCGTACCAAAGACGCTCAATTTCCTCAATACTTGGAAGCTGAGTACCTGAAGACGTTTTTTCAATCAGAGTTGTGATAAACTCTTCACGTCCTTCAAATTGTGTTGAAGTGAGTGAAGTTTCAAGTGTTGAACGTGTATCACCAGCAACCAACTGAAGAACACCAAGAACTTCCTTAAGAGCACCAAGCTCATTGGTAAAGTCTTGCTGAAGGCTAGTCAGTTGTTCGTCGTTGCTGTTAAATTGTGCTTCAAGGGTGTCAGAACGACGCTCTTCAGAACGTTGTTCTGCCTCTGCTTGAGAAAGAAGAGCAGACTGTCTGTCTTTTGCAGCTCTGAATTCTGCTTCACGCTGACGATATTCAGCAGTTTCATTAACTTTACCTTGGCGAACAAGTTCAAGAAGCTCATCAAGGTTTCTCGCCTCTTGTGCGTTTGCAAATGATGCAATACCGCTAAATGCTAAGACGATAGCAATCGAAATTAATTTCCTCATTGTGCTTTCTCCGGTGCAGGAATTGGTAATATAAGTAGATCATCCGGCGCCGCTTGTCCGTTAACAATGCGGATCGCTTGCCTAATTGATTTTCTGTAAGTCGCCGGGTCGACAACTTCAAATTCTTTTGTTGCTTTGTTGTAGGCACCAGAAATCAAACCGTCTGTTGTTTGATATAAAAGCGCAACACGGCCAACCATGACCATATCCACTGTTCTTTCGTTGCCTTCAACAACCATATTTTGCTTATATCCCTGGAATACGCGACCATAGTCACTTTCAATCTGATAAAGCTCAAACACGCTACGAAATCTTTCGGAGGCATCAACGTTAGGATCAGTCATCAGATCTTTAACACGCCCAAGACCTTTCAAGCGTATTTCGAGTTGGAATGGGATGTCATTATTAATGAAGTCTTCCAGTCCATCTACCATTCTATCCAGAAGTGGCTCTACCTGACGCTTAATATTTGTCACGTTTTTAATGTTAGCTCTTAATTCTTCCATTGACTGCATTTGGCGTTCAATGGACCTTTCCATTTGAGCATTATAAACTTTAAGACCGTCAACTGTTTTAAGAACAGTTTTATATTCAGTTACAATCTTATCAGTATCGTCAACAATTGCATTGACTCGCGCTTGCGATTCCTGGGCAATTTTGTTAGCGGACATTCCTTCATCAAGAACATCGTTTAATGCAGTTTGCGCCATCGCAGAGGTTCCCAATGATATGGACCCTGCTGCAACAACGGCGGAAAGAACAATCGTTCTTACTCGATGCTTAATCATGCGTCTTCCTACAGCTTTTTTTGAGTTGTTATGGTTGATCCACTAAATGTGGCGTTATTTAATATACAAAGTGAGTGAACAAATAATTGTTCAAGATTAATTTGGCTTCGGGCACTTGAATTGCCCCTACCTATTTCCTCTATCCCCATCACTTACTCATTCCCTTTAGTAATTCTACTTAAAATCTTTACGGTTTTTTAATCATAATGTGAATTATATCTTAAAACCAGAGCTAATATTTAATTTATCGTTTTGATTATTTTTATCGACTTAAATAAATACGCAGTCACGTGCCCTTACGGAGCAAATACCTCGGACTGCGCAAACACTATCTAAAACACATTTCAATTTCAAGACTTCCTTCGTAACAAACTCAAAAAAAAACATTTTTGCAGTAAGCTTAAGGTATTAAATAATGCTGAATTATTAGATGATTTTAAATAAAAATTCTTTATTTATGGATAGTTAAATTATTTTCGAAATCTAAAATTGATTATATTATTACAGAAATAATATAACATAATTATCATGAAAAAATGACGAAAATGTGATCATTACACTTAAAATATTAAAAATTAAATTCTAAGTTTATGATATTTTAAAGAATAGAGATTCGGGCAAATCGCCATGCCCACGAGCAATAGCAAAATCCCGAAGATTATATAAAATAGCTATAAATTCATGCGGGACATAGCCAATCAACATGAATTTATAATTTTATAAGTAAATTACTTCAGGAATGTGCCCTAACCATATTCACAGCCTGTAATACTTCATCCCATTTATTCTGGATACAGGTTTGTCGAGCTGTTGCTACTCCAAATCGTTTGATTAATTGTTGTGCCAACTCTTGTTTATACTCAAAATCACCTTTTACTGGAAACTTACTCATATTACTTTCACTACCAATCATACTTTTACTCCTTAACGACCATGTTACTTTTTTCATGTACAACACGTTTAAATGTTCAATAAAAATTTAGCCTATATATAAAGTGTAAAAACCACGTAAATGAAAACTACAATTTTAATTATTATCAAAACCACTTATACTGCCATCCACCATGAGAAGTGTGTTTCTATTAGATTTATATAAATCAATTATGGATATTTGACTTAAGTCAATGAATTGATACCGTGAAACGCCTACTCAGGTAGTATCCCATTATTATGGGATCGTGGAGGGGAGAGATTATAATATCTCTTTAAAACAATATTTAATCTAAGAAACGGGTTTAAAAATGACCTATCAGAATAATCCACCAGTTGTCAGCAGACTTTCCCAGTCTTTGACGACAATTTGCTTGGCCGTTGGCATAATTCTGGCACTACTCATTGCCGGAAAGACTTCTTCTGCAGCCATGCAGTTTCATGCATTTATTATAATAATCGCCTTTTTTGCAGGCATTGTCGCCCTGTTTAACCTTGGCGGACGAATAAATGACGAGAACCAAAAGCCATCGCCTTCCGGCGTTTATTATAACAATAATATTGTTAAATATGGTGTCATTGCATCATGCTTCGGGGCATTGCAGGATTTCTTGTCGGCGATATCCTGGCATGGGAACTGGCATTTCCAGTTCTGAATATGGACATGCCCTGGACCAATTTCGGCAGGTTACGTCCACTTCATACTTCGGCAGTGATTTTTGCATTCGGCGGCAACGTTCTTATAGCAACATCCTTTTATGTTGTACAAAGAACCTGCAAAGCGCGTCTGGCCGGAGAAATCGCTCCATGGTTTGTATTCTGGGGCTATCAGCTTTTTATCGTTCTGGCAGCAACGGGATATCTTCTTGGCATTACCCAATCGAAAGAATATGCTGAACCGGAGTGGTATGTGGATTTATGGCTTACAATTGTCTGGGTTGTCTATCTACTCGTTTTTCTCGGCACAATCTGGCGCCGAAAAGAACCACATATATATGTAGCCAACTGGTTTTATCTTGCTTTCATTGTTACCATTGCAATGTTACATCTGGTAAATAATGCAACACTTCCAATTTCACTGGTTGAGCCAAAAAGTTATACTTTATTTGCCGGTGTTCAGGATGCCCTTACCCAGTGGTGGTACGGCCATAATGCTGTAGGATTCTTCCTGACAGCCGGCTTCCTTGCAATAATGTATTATTTTGTACCGAAACGTGCAGAACGGCCAATTTATTCATACAGGCTTTCAATTGTGCATTTCTGGTCATTGATATTCCTTTATATATGGGCTGGACCCCACCATCTTCACTATACAGCGCTGCCTGACTGGGCACAAACATTGGGCATGACATTTTCCGTCATGTTATGGATGCCCTCATGGGGCGGTATGATCAACGGTCTTATGACTTTATCAGGGGCTTGGGATAAACTCAGAACCGACCCAGTCCTTAAGATGCTAGTGGTTTCAGTTGCTTTCTATGGGATGAGCACATTTGAAGGACCTCTGATGTCAATCAAAGCCGTAAATGGTCTTAGTCACTATACAGACTGGACGATTGGTCATGTTCATTCTGGAGCTCTTGGCTGGGTTGCCTATGTAAGTTTCGGCGCGATTTATTGTCTTACTCCATGGTTATGGGGTCGCAAAGGGCTTTACTCCCTGAAACTGGTCAACATCCATTTCTGGATATCTACTGTTGGCATTCTTCTTTACATTTGTGCAATGTGGGTTTCCGGGATTATGCAGGGGCTAATGTGGCGCGCCTATACCGATCTTGGTTTCCTGGAATACTCATTCGTAGAAACCGTCGCTGCCATGCAGCCATATTATATCATCCGTGCAATCGGTGGTCTGTTGTTCATCGTTGGAAGTCTGGTGATGGTTTATAATCTATGGCGTACTATTCTTGGTCATACAGCCGGCGAGGAATCTCCGGAAAATATTTCCAAGGCAATTGCCGCACAAGCCCTCGGTGAATAGGAGTAAGAGAGATGAAATTATTAAATAAACATGCTGTTTTCGAAAAAAATTCCATCCTTTTACTCGTTGGAATTCTCATTATGGTGTCAATTGGTGGCCTGGTGGAAATTGTTCCATTATTCTATCTGGAAAATACGATTGAAAAAGTGGAAGGCGTTCGTCCTTATACACCGCTTGAGCTGGCCGGTCGGAACATTTATGTCCGTGAAGGCTGTTATACCTGCCACTCACAGATGATCCGTTCAACCCGGGACGAAGTGGAACGTTATGGACACTATTCGCTAGCCGCGGAAAGTATGTATGACCATCCGTTTCTTTGGGGATCGAAAAGAAACGGTCCTGATCTGGCAAGGGTAGGTAACAAATATTCCGATGACTGGCATAGAGAGCATCTTAATGCGCCAAGCTCAGTTGTTCCCGAAACTATTATGCCTGGCTATCCGTTTCTTGCTGAAACAAAACTTGCCTATGAAACTATTGGACTGGACATTAAAACCAACCAGATGATTGGTGTGCCTTATACAGATGAGCAGGTTGAAAATGCTGTAGAAGACCTAAAAGCGCAGTTGGATGAAAATAGTGACGGCTATGATGCTTTCATGGAACGTTATCCATCAGCACAGGTTAGGGACTTTGACGGCAATCCACGGGAAATCACTGAACTGGATGCCCTGATCGCTTATCTGCAGATGCTTGGCACCCTCGTAGATTTTTCAATCTATGATGAATCAGAAAATAACCGTTAGGAGGGCGAAATGACATTTCAAGAAATATCAAGCTTTTCACAAAGTTGGGGTGCCGTTTTTCTGATGACTATGTTCGTCATCGCGGTTGCCTATGCCTTATGGCCTTCTAATAAAGAAAAATTCGACAATGCTGCAAAAAGCCTATTGGATGAGGAATAATCATGTCAGATTTAAAAAAAGAAATAGATGAAGTAAGTGGTGTTGACACCACCGGACATGAATGGGATGGCATTAAGGAGCTGAATACCCCAATGCCGCGCTGGTGGGTATATACCTTCGTTGTTTGCTGTATCTGGGCCTTCATATACCAGTTTTTCTATCCCTCCTGGCCTCTTATAACAGACTATTATAAAGGCTATTTCGGTGAAACAAACCGGGACAGGTTGAATATTGAACTGGATGATATTGCCCAGCAAAGAAGCATCACACTTGATAAAATAAGAGCAATGGATCTTGAAACAATCAGAAGTGACAATGCTCTCAATACCTTTGCTCTTGCTGGCGGAAAGGCGGCTTTCGGAGATAACTGTGCCCCCTGCCATGGTACGGGTGCCGCCGGTTTTACCGGTTATCCAAACCTGAATGATGATGACTGGCTATGGGGTGGTACACTTGAAGATATCTATACCACAATCAGTTATGGAATTCGCAGTACACACGAAGAAACACGCGTGAATGACATGCCAGCTTTTCTTAAGGATGAACTGCTTACCAAAGCTGAAATTGAGGATGTGGTTACATATGTGCAGAGTCTTTCTGACAGGGCAGTAAAAGCAACAGAAAGTGGCCGGGTCCTATTTGCCGATAACTGCGCTTTATGTCACGGTGAAGACGGCAAGGGATTGCGTGAATTTGGCGCACCAAACCTGACTGATGCCATTACACTATATGCAACTGACCGCGACAGTATGATTGATATTGTCTCTAACAGTCGGAAAGGCGTCATGCCAACCTGGTCAGGGCGTCTGGATGAAGCGACAATCAAGAGTCTGGCGCTTTATATTCACAGTCTGGGTGGCGGTGAATAATTTTGGAACATTAATATAAAACAGGGATTTCGTCATGGATCGGATTTTGGGAGATAATCCCGTCCATGACATAATCCGAATTAACAGGGTATAAATCATGTCAAGTGATCTTAAGAATGCCGAAACTCCCGTTTCTGAAAATGACGATCAGGTCGTCAAACGCGCAGATGTAGAGGCCGTCAACAAGGCGGAAGATAGATCCCTTTATGCTCCACGCAAAAAGATTTTTCCACAACGTGCAAAAGGAAAATTCAGAACCATAAAATGGTTTATGATGCTTTTTACGCTCAGCATTTATTATATTACCCCTGGATAAGATGGGACCGTGGTGAAGGCATGCCCGATCAAGCCGTGCTGATTGATATTGCGGGTCGTCGGTTTTATTTCTTTTTCATAGAAATCTGGCCACAGGAAGTTTATTACGTCACGGGCCTGATGATAATGGGAGGGATTGCCCTGTTTCTGGTGACGTCCACCGCCGGTAGAATGTGGTGCGGTTATTCCTGCCCGCAAACCATATGGACAGACTTATTTATTGCTGTGGAAAGATTTTTTGAAGGCGACCGCAATGCCCGAATCCGCCTTGAAAATTCACCCTGGACTTTTGATAAAATAAAAAAACGGGTTCTTAAACATACCGTATGGATTATAATTGCTCTTCTCACGGGAGGGGCCTGGGTATTTTATTTTTCCGATGCCCCCACACTTTTTAACCAGCTTATTCATAATCAGGCATCATTTGATGCCTACCTCTGGATGGGACTTCTGTCCACCTTTACCTATGTTCTTGGGGGTATCGCCCGTGAACAGGTCTGTACCTATATGTGTCCGTGGCCGCGAATTCAGGCCGTTATGATGGACGAGGAAACACTGGCGGTCATGTATCGTTATGACAGAGGAGAGCCACGAGGCCCTCATAAAAAGAACGAAAGCTGGGAAGGCCGTGGCGACTGTGTACAATGCAGACAATGTGTTGTTGTCTGCCCTATGGGTATTGATATCCGAGATGGACTTCAACTTGAATGTATCCAGTGTTCTCTTTGTATAGACGCCTGTAATAGTGTAATGGAAAAAATTGGCCGGCCACAGGGACTGATAGCCTATGACAGCCTGAAAAATTTTGAACGTCGCAAAAAAGGAGAGGAGAACAAGTTCAGAATAGTGCGCCCCAGAACGATAATCTATAGCGCTATTCTCGTTCTGGTCGGATCTATCATGCTCTATACTTTGCTAAACAGATCGATGATAGATGTAAACATTCTCAGAGACAGAAACCCTCTTTTCGTTCAGCTGGCATCCGGGGACATTCGCAACGGATATACAATTAAAATTATGAATAAAACAACCGCTGAGCAAAAGTATATCGTAGAAGTAAGCGGTATAAACGGTATTACATTACGAACAGAAGATGCCGATGAATTTGCCGCAGATGGTTCACCGATCGTAAAAGTATCAAGAGATAAGTTAAGATCATTAAAACTATATGTTGCCATCCCACGAAATGAGCTGAATGATGATAGTGTCGATATTACCATTAGAGTAAAGCAACTGGGTGGTGATGAAGAAGACGTACAGACAACTTCATTTAAAGGACCAAGAATATGACAACTGACATAAAACCTTACACAGGAAAAAGAATTTTGGCATGGTTCTTAGGGTTTTTTATATTCGTCTTTGCAGCAAACGGCATCATGGTTTATTTCGCCCTTGATACATGGACAGGTCTTTCAACTGAAAATTCCTATGTCAAAGGCCTTAATTATAACCGAGAAATTGAAAGTGCACGGGCACAGGCCAGCTCGGGTTGGAAAGTCAGCATTACGGACCAGCCTGAACTTACTGAAGGCCGGTTTGAAGTGACCATTGAAAGGCCACAGGATAGCCTTCCACCGGCAGACGTTACAGCAACATTCATCAGAACTGTCACAGAAGGATACGATCAGCAGGTCACGCTCAAAAATATTGGAGATGGTGTTTATGCGGCGCCAATAAAATTGCCTTTAAAAGGACAATGGGAAATTTTAGTTGTTGTGAAATCTCAAAATAACCTTATTTATAAGCTAGAAGACAGAATTCTGGTTAAATAAGGACGCCTTACATGGATCAATCTTTGCAAAAAATGTTTAAAATAGAACATTTTGTTGTTGAGGGGCTTCATTGCCCAAAATGTATTCGTGAAATTGAAGGCACGCTCAGCGAAAATGCAAAAATAAAAAACGCCCGGGTCAATCTCAGCACCCAGAGGCTTGCCGTTGAATGGCGGCCTGATGTTGACACATCTGTTGAACATTCCGAAGAGGTTATTTCAGCGCTCGAAAAAATTGGGTTCAAGGCATTCCCATTCAACACGTCCCAGATTGATAAAGAAGGTGAAAAAACAGCACGTTCGCTTCTATATGCAATGGGTGTGGCTGGTTTTGCTTCAGCCAATATTATGCTGTTATCCGTTTCCGTTTGGAGCGGTGATGACATGAATGAGACAACACGCACCATGATGCATTGGGTTTCCGCCCTTATTGCTCTGCCAACTGCGGTTTTTTCAGGAATGCCCTTTTATAAATCAGCATGGGGTGCCCTCAAAGGTGGACGTCTTAATATGGATGTTCCGATTTCTCTGGCTGTTATTCTGACCTGTGCTATGAGCCTTTTTGGCACCTATATGCAGACAGATCATACCTATTATGATGCTGTTGTAATGCTTTTATTCTTCCTACTGACAGGTCGGTATCTTGATCAGAAAATGAGAAGTCATGCGAGGAGTGTTGCCCATAACCTGATGAGCTATAAAGTTTCCAAGGCAACGTTGCTTCATGAAGACGGGAATACTGAAGACGTCGCAAGCGAAATGCTCTCACCAGGCCAAATTGTCCAGGTGATCCCCGGCGGGAAAATTCCGGCAGACGGCATAGTTATAAGCGGCATGTCCGATGTTGATACCAGCCTCGTAACGGGCGAGACAATCCCGGCAAAAGTCGAAAAAGATAGCGAAGTCTTTGCCGGAACGATCAATTTAAACGGCACTTTAAATATCAAGATCACCGCGACATCAGGAAATACCCTTCTGGATGAAATCATTGTACTTATGGAAACGGCCGAACAGGGCCGGGCAAAATATGTAAAGCTCGCTGACCGCGCTGCCGCGATTTATGCCCCGCTGGTTCACCTTCTGTCATTGTCTACTTTTCTCGGATGGTATTTTCTTTCAAATATAGGATGGGAAGCATCCCTGATTAATGCCATAGCAGTGCTTATAATCACTTGCCCCTGTGCGCTGGGACTGGCTGTGCCTGTCGTTCAGGTGGTTGCCTCCAGCCGCCTTTTTAAATCAGGCGTACTTGTCAAAGCCGCAGACGGACTTGAAAGACTGGCCGAAGTTGATACCGTCATATTTGATAAAACCGGAACATTGACACTGGGTCAGCCCGAACTTGCCAATTTTGATGATGAAGATGTAACGCCATTTAATCTTGAACTGGCAGCAAGCCTGGCCAAAACTTCCAGCCACCCACTGTGCCGGGCACTTATTGTTGCCTGCCATGATCGTGATATTCCCACAATTGCAACAAAAAGCGAAATTTATGAAGAGCCCGGTATGGGTCTAAAGGCAACGATTAATAATCTTGAAGTACGACTTGGCAATCGTGAGTGGTGCGGCATCCATGCCAGCTATCTTCCCAATAACCGCTATAGCGAATTATGGCTATCTGTCAAAGGGGCAAAGCCGGTTCTGTTTTGCTTCAAAGACCGTATGCGTGGGGACGCCCACGATGTGGTCGGATGGTTTTTGCGTCGTAAAATGAAAGTTATAATGCTCTCAGGGGACCGCAAGGACGTTGTCGAGGAGGCTGCAGAAGAACTAGGATTAAGCCGTTACAAATATTCCTGTAAACCACAGGATAAAATTGAGGTCATTGAAAGAATGAAAGCCAATGGAGATAAAATTCTCATGGTTGGCGATGGACTTAACGATGCCCCTGCCCTACGCGCGGCACATGTTTCCATTTCACCTTCATCTGCTTCAGAGATCAGCCAGAATGCCGCTGATTTTATTTTTCAGTCACAAAAACTGGAAACGGTTGTCCGCACATATCAGGTTTCTGTTTCGAGCCGCAAACTGGTCTTTATGAATTTTGCCCTGGCAGCAATATATAATATTATTGCGGTACCATTTGCAGCGGCAGGACTGTTAACACCGCTGATTGCTGCAATTGCAATGTCACTTTCATCAATTGTCGTCACAGCTAATGCACTTAGATTGAATTTTGAAAAGCTTTATCGTAGTCACGAACCTTAATTAAGGCCCGTCAAATGGATGGATTAATTTATCTGATACCCGCCGCCCTTTTTTTAGGGTTGCTAGGACTTGCCGGATTTTTCTGGTCAATCAATCATAATCAGTATGATGATCTGGAAGGTGCAAGCTACCGTGCATTATTTGAAGAGGATGATATTGCAGAGGAACTTGAGAAAAAAGAAAAAAACACACATCATGAAAAGTAAATTTATGCGCGGTCGCGAAAAATATAAACTACGCTAAAAATACCGAACCTGATGATATAGCCCATCAACAGAATAAAAGCCCATAATAAAAACTTTCTGTAATTCAGATATTCCTGACTGACCATGCCTTCATCCGGAAGTGCAAAATAACTGGCTCTGAGCATTACACAACCAAGAGCAATGATTGCCGGTATGGCCGTTTTCATAATATCCTGTTCTTTGATTACTGAATTATCGATTTTTTTATAGCTATTGATAATCACGATTAGTGTTATAAAAATTGCGATAACGATAATAAGCATTTTTTAGCCTTCAATTAATTTAAAGCTGAAGATTATCGCAAAGTTACCGAATGCTCCATATTCAATTTGATCTTTATGTAATTTTGGCTAGTATTTACCCTCAATTTAAAAGGAATAAGGCAAAATGCCGAAAATTAAAATTGGAATTCTGGGATGCCAGGGAAGGATGGGCAAAGCATTAACGGCGGCAACGCTTGATCATGAAGCTTCCATACTTTCCGGTGGCACCGAAATGGTTGGAAACCCCTTAATCGGCTGTTATATCAAACATCCGGAAACGGGCGAACAAACCGAAATCAAAATTACAAGTGACGCTGAAGATGTCATTAGAAATTCTGATGTGGTTCTGGATTTCACCTGCCCGACAGCAAGCCTACTTCATGCATCGCTTGCTGAAAAGCATAAAACATCAATGGTCATTGGTACAACCGGCCTGAGTTCCTCGGACGAAAATGAACTGAAAAAATCGTCTGGAAATACAGCTATCGTCTATGCCTCCAATTTCTCAACCGGCGTAAATTTGCTTTTTTATCTGACACGATTGGCATCCTCAATCCTTGATGAAGACTTCGATATTGAAATAATTGAAATGCATCATCGGGATAAAGTGGATGCCCCTTCGGGAACTGCACTCAGTCTGGGTTATGAGGCCGCGATAGGCCGCGGAAAAGAATTAAAAGATATTATGGCACCCGCCAGGGACGGAATTGGAAAAGCACGGGAAAAAGGCAGCATCGGTTTTGCCTCATTACGGGGCGGTAACGTCGCAGGAGAGCATACGGTCAGTTTTAATGCCAATGATGAGCGAATAGAGCTTACCCATAAAGCCGGGAACAGGGCTATATTTGCCCGTGGTGCTGTAAAAGCTGCCCTTTGGGTATATGGCAAAAAACCCGGCTTCTATAATATGGAGGATGTTCTTGGACTGGAAAAATTATAAATCAGGCAACCAGTTTTTTAACTTTCGAGAAATGCCCTAACCCATTTTCCAGACTGAACCATATTTTCGTTTTTTCTTCAAGATCAGTGTCACCGGTAAGCAGTATTCTATCCTCATTATAGGCCTTGGCAAAAGTTTCAAAACCCATCCACACTTTTGTCATAGTCCGAAGGTCAGTTGAGATATATAAATTAACATCAAAGCCCGGTTCAATTGAGCATAGATCGATTTTTTCTGTTTCCGGCTCAACAATCAGCCACCAATTTCGATTTTGTTTTGGAAGGTCACTATAAATAAACTGAATTGTTGCTCTTTTCTTTGGTTTTGGGGTCGTATTTAGATGGCGACGTATGTCCCACATTAGCAGTGTAGGATCAAGATGCTCCAGAGATGGTTCCGTTTCCACCCATCTTGTGTCCCAAATACCAAGCGATTCAACGACAGGAAACAGATCTTTTCCAGACTGGGTTAGAATATATTCTTCAACATCAGGTTCATTTTCGACCGGTGCTCTATAGACTATACCGGCTTCTTCCAAATCCTTTAACCGCTTTGAAAGTAGCGCAGGTGACATTCTTGGTACACCGCGCCTAAGATCATTGAATCTTGTTGAACCCATCAATAATTCACGAAGCAGGACAGCCGTCCAACGCGTGCATACGATTTCCGACGCCATCGCGATCGGACAAAATTGTTTATAACTTCCTTTAGCCATCACAAATCCTCCCTATATGATTCTTTTAATACTATAATAATTAACGGTTTTCCAGACCAGTACATTTTCTATACCGGGGTAGTTCAGTTCGTGAACTGGCTAGGGAAAATCCTTTTATGAGATACACCCTCTCACGAGATGATATTAACTTAAACATGAAAGGAATTACTTATGCCACTCGTAGATATTCACGTTATTGAAGGTGTATTCAGCAAAGCTGAAAAACAAAATATGATTAAAAAAGTAACAGACACAATGGTTGAAATTGAAGGCGAAGCCCTACGTGGTGTAACCTGGGTGCGTGTCAGGGAAACAGCCAGCGGCGAATGGGGTATCGGTGGACAAGCCCTATCGGCCGAAGATGTTAAAGCGATGCAGGCACAAAATAACAAAGTTGCTGTTTGACTTTAATTGGTTAATCTTGAAGAGGCTCAAATTGTGTGGTGGTATTTTCTGGATAAATTCAGAAAGCCACCACCAATTAATTATGGTCCGGTCTATAATTTTTACAGTCAATCAGCGCCTGGGACAGTGACTTCATCAGTTCGTTCCGCATTTCCTGATTTAAATATGTACCAAAAAAAATTCCCTTTCCATGTGATCTGGCCTGCGGGTATGTTTCACCAACATTTTTAGGGACATTGGGTGGACAGGACATGGATAAATTGACCCAATAGGAATTAAAACTTTTCTCATTTCTGTTGCCTTTGGCATCAATGCGGGTGATGGTCAGGGTATCATTGCTAAGACGAATAATTTCAACTGCCTTACCCTGTTGATATTGTATTTTAAAAGCCCAGTAGATCAGCAATACGTCAAGCCCGAAGAATCCGGTTATCGGCCAGGCCCCCAATGAATAAAAAAAGAGCCCTATCGAAAGGCTGAGACTGACAATTACCCCCATCAATATTTTAAACCCGGTCCGGCCCAGTGACCGTCTCGGGGAAATATATTCTTCAAACCAGACTCTTTCCTGCATTTCATTCATTCAGCGACAATACACCCAAGATATTCATTTTTGAAGCTTCCATTTTTGAAATGGCTTAATTATTGTTAAAAAAAAGGAATTAAGATGAAAAAAGCCGATATTTATGAATTTTTCAGGAGACTGGAAGAACGCGACCCCGAACCCAAAGGTGAGCTTGATTATACAAACCCGTATACTTTGCTTGTCGCTGTGGCCTTGTCTGCTCAGGCAACTGATATTGGTGTCAATAAAGCGACCAAAACCCTGTTCAAAATCATTTCAACGCCACAGGAGATGCTTGAATTAGGGGAAGAAAAATTAAAAGACTATGTTAAGACCATCGGCCTTTATAATACAAAAGCCAAAAATATTATTAAAGCCGCCCAGATACTGGTTGATGATTTCGGCGGCGTTGTCCCGGAAAACAGGGCTGATCTTGAAACGCTACCTGGAGTTGGCAGAAAAACGGCAAATGTGGTCCTTAATATCGCCTTTGGCCATCCGACCATTGCTGTAGATACGCATTTATTTCGGGTTTCAAACCGGACCGGACTGGCGCCGGGCAAAACGCCGCTTGAAGTGGAACTAAAGTTAGAGAAAAAAATTCCGCCAGAGTTTGCGCGGCACGCCCATCACTGGCTTATTCTCCATGGGCGGTATATCTGTAAAGCCCGCAAACCTAATTGCCCTGTTTGTCCGGTTGAGGATTTATGCGCCTTTAAAGATAAAACCCAACTTCCTGACTAAATTAGGGCTGATTAATTCTTTAAAAAAGTAGAAATACAGAAATCTGCGCGCTGGCCTTCTAGTCCCATCAGATTCTTTTCTTCCGAAGTTTCAACAAATTCCACATGCATATCGCTGTTATCATTTTCGTAAAAATAAATGTGGGCATTACAAAACTGGTTATCATAAAGCCAGACTTCGGCCCCTTTTTCCACCCGTTTTAAGGACGGCGTACCAAGGATACTTTCAACTGTGCTTTTCTGAAGCCCCATAATATTGCTCATCTGAAAAGCGGGCGGGGCTGGCTTTGGTTTTTCCATAATCACCGGCTCAGGCGCTACTTCCGGTGCAGGTGGCGGTGACTGCGCAAGCTTATCCTCAGGCCCACAAGCCACCAGTAGTAAACTAAATATCAAAACCGGATAAAATCTCATATTTCCTCATACCTGCTCAAATGAAACAAATGGCAAATCAATGCCGCGCCCAGAATCGGCACAACCAATTGAACTACCGGCACTGTAAATAACAGCGTCATGATCATTCCCGCAATCAATATCACACCCCGTATTGATTTTCTATGAACGCCAGCTTCTTTTATACCCAGATGCCTGACGGCCACCATTTCATAATAACCCCAACCAAGTAAATAACCATTTAACACGTAAAAAATAGTCAAAACAACAAACGGCATCCAGAAAAGCAGAACGTAAAGTGGCAGGACAAGGATATTCAGGATGACGACAAAAAAGGTGATTCTGAGCGCCAAAAATGACAAATGGGCAATTCCCAGTCTTTTTCCGGCTTTGTGGTTGGGATAATATTTATTTTCTACACAATCAATCACATCATCCAGATAAATGGATATAAAAATTGTAGAAATTGGTGCAAAAAAGAAGGCAAGTAATATGAAGAAGCCAATATCAACAACATAGCCCGTTAGCCAGTTGACAAAATCCGCCCACCATTGCCATTCCGACTGATAACCGGGAACATCCTTCATAAGTTCATTTGCGGCAAGATAGGCAACAACGACTGATACAATCATCGTCAGCATACCAAGGAAAAAAACCTTAAGAAAAGCGCGGTCAAAAATTTGTTGGCCAGTTCTTTCAATCGCCGTGAGTATTTTATTCACGTCTTTGTCTATCCTAACTAATTTCTCTACGCCCTAAGAGGAAATATAGGGTCATCCAGTTTCAAAAGGCAAGAAATATTCTTACGTTTACTTAAGCGTTCTTTTTCTCTATCAATGTATTTTTAATTTCAAAATCTGGAATAAATATGGCGCATAAATATGATGTTTTGGGTATTGGCAATGCGATTGTTGATATCTTAATCCATGTGGAAGATGATTTCTTAAAATCGGAAAATCTTGTAAAAGGAAGTATGCAGCTCGTTAATGAGCAGGAAGCAGCGGCAATATATGCAAAACTGGGTCAGTGTATTGAGTGTTCCGGTGGTTCTGCCGCGAATACTATAGCAGGACTTGCCTCATTAGGTGTTAACACATCCTATATCGGCAAAATTCGTGATGACCAGCTGGGTCTTGTTTTTCGCCATGATATTGCCGCTCTTGGGACAAGCTTTAAGACTAGCTCGGCACCGGACGGGCCGGCCACAGCCCATTGCCTCGTGCTTGTCACACCGGACGCTGAAAGAACAATGTGTACCTATCTTGGTGCATGCGTCAATTTAACGGAAGCTGACATTGATGAGGACACAGTTCGTTCTTCAAAAATATCCTACCTCGAAGGATATCTCTGGGACCCGGAACCCGCAAAAGCAGCCTTTAGAAAAGCCATTAAAATTGCCCATGACGCAGGCAACAAAGTGTCTTTGAGCCTTTCTGACCCGTTCTGCGTCGATCGTCACTATGAGGAATTTCTGCATCTTGTAAAGGATGGTGTCGATATACTGTTTGCCAATGAAGATGAAATTAAAATGCTTTATAAAACGGATAATATCAATGAAGCGGCACAGTTGGTTCAAAGGGACTGTGATATAGCGGCTATTACATGCGGTGCAGCAGGTTGCATTGTTATCAATCAGGATGAAATCGGCCATGTCCAGGGACACCGGGTTGAAAAACTTGTAGATACCACTGGTGCCGGAGACCTTTTCGCCTCGGGCTTTTTATACGGACTGACCAATGGGAGAAGCATTGGTGAATGTGGTGCGCTTGGTAATCTTATCGCGGGAGAAGTGATTACCCATCTTGGCGCAAGACCGGATATTGATCTTAAGACATTTGTTGAACAGAATGCTTGAAAATTTACCGGGAAAGCATGGGGCCGAGTTTTTTGCCGCTTAAAATATGAAAATGCAGATGGGGCACTTCCTGATGGGCATTACTGCCGGTATTGGCAATGAGCCTGTATCCGTCACTTTCCAGCCCTAATAACCGTGCTGTTTCTCCTACAGCACGGAAAAAACCGGTCATAAGCTCGGCGGAAGCATTGGCACTGAAATCAGCCATGCTGATATAGTCGCCTTTTGGAATGACCAGCACATGAACCGGCGCCTGGGCATTAATATCATTAAAAGCAAGCGCAAATTCATCTTCATAGATTTTAGCGCAGGGAATTTCGCCCCTTAAGATCTTTGCAAAGACGTTATTCTGATCATAAGCCATCGGTAAACCCTCTTCTTGCTTTCTTCTCCTCAATTCCGGAAAGCCCCTCACGACGCAGCAGTTCATCATAAACATCATCAGATTTAATGCCCAGTTCGGACCAAAGCACCATCATGTGAAAAAGCAAATCGGCTGATTCAGAAATGGCTTCCGCACGGTCATTATGAGCTGCGGCAATACAAAGCTCAACCGCTTCCTCACCAACTTTCTGAGTGATTTTTTTTCTTCCCTTTGCAAAAAGGCCCGCAACATAGCTTTTACTGATATCGGCCCCTTTTCGGCTATCAATCACGGTTGCCAATTTTTCCAGAATATCTCTCTTTTCAGTCATCTTAAATCCTTACCTCTATACCTGCCGCCGCCATATATTTTTTGCATTCCTCAATACTATATTCGCCGAAGTGGAAAATCGAAGCCGCAAGAACCGCTGTCGCATGACCGTCCCTAATGCCTTCAACCATATGTTCAAGCGTGCCGACACCCCCGGACGCAATTACCGGGATACTGACACTATCCGCTATAGCGCGGGTCAGTTCAATATTAAAACCGCTTTTTGTCCCGTCCCGGTCCATTGAAGTCAGCAATATTTCTCCTGCCCCATATGATGCCACCAGCTTGGCATATTCAACCGCATCAATTCCTGTCGGATTTCTGCCACCATGGGTAAAGACCTCGTATTTATCGGGGCCGACCGACTTGGCATCTATGGCGACGACAATACATTGTGACCCGAATTTTTCAGCAAGTTCGCGAACCAGTTCCGGCCTGTTAACAGCTGCCGTCATCACTGAGACTTTATCTGCCCCGGCAAGGAGAAGGTTTCTGACGTCATCCTCGTTTCTGACACCACCACCCACTGTAAGCGGCATAAAACACTGCTCTGCGGTTTGACGAACCACATCAAGAATGATGGAACGATTATCGCTGGATGCCGTAATATCAAGAAAGCAGAGCTCGTCTGCCCCCGCAGCATCATAAATTTTTGCCTGCTCTACCGGGTCACCCGCATCCCGCAGGCCGACAAAATTAACGCCCTTGACCACACGGCCATCTTTGACATCAAGGCAGGGAATGACACGCGCTTTAAGCATCAGATCTCTTCCTTAAGCAAGGAAAGTGCCGCCTTTACATCAAGGCTGCCGTCATAAAGGGCACGCCCTGAAATTGCCCCTTCAATTGTCCCGATTGAATTAGCAGCGGCATTTTTCAGTTGGCGAAGATCGTCGAGCGAGGCCACGCCACCTGAAGCAATAACAGGAATGGAAAGTGCATCTGCTAGAGCAATCGTGCTTTCAACATTAAGTCCCTGCATAGTGCCATCCCGGTCAATATCCGTATAGATGATACAGGTGACACCAGCATCTTCGAATTTCTTACCCAGATCCACCGCCGACATATCAGACGTTTCTGCCCAGCCTTCCACGGCAACCATGCCATTTCTTGCATCAATCCCAACGGCAACTTTGCCCGGGAACTTCTTTGCCGCCGCAATCACCAGATCCGGATCACGAAGCGCAATCGTACCCAGGATAACCCGACTAATTCCTTTTTCAATCCAGGACTGAATGGTTCCCAGATCACGTATCCCCCCGCCCAGCTGCACCGGGATATTCACATTTTCAAGTATAGATGCCACCGCATCACCATTAACCGGCCGCCCCGCAAAGGCGCCGTTTAAGTCAACAATGTGAAGCCATTCACATCCTGCATCAGCAAATTTTTTTGCCTGATCACCGGGATCATTATTAAAAATTGTTGCCTGGTCCATTTCACCTTTGTAAAGCCGTACACAGTTTCCATCCTTTAAATCGATGGCGGGAAATAAAATCATACTTCGTCCAAATTTTTTGAATAATAATAACCGGAAACAAACACATCATTGATCCGGGCGTAACGTTCTTTAATGCCCCAACGATCCATACCGATCCATTCACAGATGGCAATCGCGGCCTGCTGATCTGAGGCCATATGGCATTCTAATGTTCGACACCCTTTTTCGCGGGCGACATCCTCCGCTTTTTGCAGCATTGTTTTTGCCAGATTATGGCCTCTTGCCCAGGGGGCTAGGAAAAATGTCTCAATTGTGCCACGGAAAGCGCCTGCCTCGTTATTTTTTGGTGGCCTGACCAGCTGACAACATCCGGCGATTTGTCCATCCATACGGGCAATAATCAATGTTCGTTCTGGAATCAGGAATACCCCTTTCCAGAAACTTTCCAGTGTTTTTTCAGGCGGTGGGGTCAACCAGTTAAAGCCCTCATGAGTAAGAATGGCTACGCGGGTTGTCTCACACAGCTCAAGAATATCCACATTATCAAGGGATTTCACTTCCTCAACACTAAGGCGGGGACCTTTGCTTTCTTTTTTCAGATCATTCATTCTACGGTGCCCATTTCAAAAAATTCCTGATCAGCCTAAGTCCCAGGTCCTGACTTTTTTCCGGATGGAACTGGGTCCCTATTATATTTTCCCGCCCGATCACCGCACTAATATATCCGCCATATTCAACATGGGCCAAGACATTTTTTTGATCATTCGCCTTGAAAAAATAACTATGAACAAAATAAGCGTGCTCACCAGTTTCAATGTCTTTAAGCACCGGATGGCTGCCCTGATCAATGATCAGATCATTCCAGCCCATATGGGGTACTTTAAGGGTATCAGATTTTATTTCTTCGACGGTACCGCCAATCCAACCCAGTCCTTCTGTGCGACCATGCTCAAGCCCCGCGTCCGCAAGCAGCTGCATTCCGACACATATTCCAAGAAATGGTTTCGTCTCTTTTATCACCGCTTCTTCAAGGGCATCTCTCATTCCGTCCAGCGATAAGAGACCTTTCATGCAATCGGCAAAGGCACCTACCCCCGGCAGAATAATTCTGTCTGCTTTTCTAACCTCTTCCGGTGACGATGTGACCAACACATCCATATCAAGCCCTTCGGCAGCCCGGACTGTTCCCTTTTCCGCTGAACGAAGATTGCCGGACCCGTAATCGATAATGACCGTTTTCATAATCTAGTCTGTCTTGTCCCCAAGCATGCCCTTGGTTGAGGGAATGGCATCCGATTTACGCGGATCAATTTCAATCGCCTGACGCATGGCACGGGCCAATGCCTTATAAGAGCTTTCAATAATATGGTGATTATTTTCACCATACATATTTTCCACATGTAGTGTCATGCCAGCCCCGTGGGCAAAGGCGCGGAACCATTCCAGGAATAATTCGGTATCCATTTCCCCAAGTTTATCGCGGGTAAAATTAACCTTGAATACGATAAAAGGACGCCCTGAAATATCAACCGAACAACGGGTACATGTTTCATCCATGGGAATGATCGCATTACCATAGCGCGTAATCCCGCGAAGATCGCCAAGCGCTTTAGCCACAGCCTGACCGACGACAATACCGACATCCTCTGTTGTATGATGGAAATCGATATGGGTATCCCCTTCTGCTTTCAGGTTCAGATCAATAAGACTATGACGGGAAAGCTGTTCCATCATATGGTCAAGAAATCCGATCCCGGTATTAACATTATAAATGCCGGTACCATCAAGATTTACAGTTGCAGAAACAGATGTTTCCTTGGTCGTGCGCTTTACTGTTGCTGTGCGCATGATCTTCTCCTTTTATGAGCCATATCAGTTTTGCATGACATATAGCAGTAGTTTATTAAAAGTGCCAGTGTCACGCGATAAACTTTCCAATATTTTTAAAGAAAAAATCACATGCCCCTTGACCAAACTTGAAAAATTTCCCACATGTTAGGTCATGATTATTGCAAAACAGGTTAAAATCAAATGACAGATCAACCAAAAGGCTGGCGTGGTACAACTATTTTAAGCGTCCGCAAAAATGACAAAGTTGTCGTTGTTGGCGACGGTCAGGTATCGCTCGGAAACACGGTCATTAAGGCAAATGCCAGAAAAGTAAGACGAATTGGTGATGGTAATGTGATTGCCGGATTTGCGGGCTCAACAGCTGATGCCTTCGCGCTTTTTGAAAGACTGGAAGAAAAACTGGAACGCTTTAACGGTCAACTGACCCGTGCTTGTGTTGAAATGGCAAAAGACTGGCGTACCGACAGATATCTTCGCAGACTTGAAGCCATGATGGCTGTTGTTGACAAGGATGTATCCCTTATTCTTACTGGAAATGGTGATGTTTTGGAACCGTCAGACGGACTGATCGCCATTGGATCAGGGGGAAATTATGCCCTTGCAGCTGCGAAAGCGCTTATGGATCAGGATCTTGATGCAGAAGAAATCGGCAAGCGTGCTTTAAAGATCGCCGCCGAAATTTGCGTCTATACCAATGATAACCTGACCGTTGAAACACTAGAAATTAAATAATACTGGAAATAATAAATGACAACTTTTTCACCACGTGAAATTGTATCGGAACTGGACCGTTATATTATCGGTCAGAAAGCCGCAAA
Organism: Emcibacteraceae bacterium; assembly: GCA_041396985.1. Lineage (NCBI taxonomy): Bacteria > Pseudomonadati > Pseudomonadota > Alphaproteobacteria > Emcibacterales > Emcibacteraceae > Emcibacteraceae bacterium. The sequence continues at coordinate 656,497 of JAWKXO010000002.1, read as the reverse complement.
ACGCGCCGTTGCTATTGCCCTTAGAAACCGTTGGCGCAGACAGGAACTCAGCGGGGAAATGAAGGAAGAAGTTCTTCCAAAAAATATTCTTATGATCGGCCCGACCGGTGTTGGCAAAACGGAAATTTCAAGGCGACTGGCAAAACTGGCCGGTGCACCGTTTGTGAAAGTTGAAGCCACCAAATTCACAGAAGTCGGCTATGTGGGCCGAGATGTAGAGCAGATTATCCGTGATCTGATGGAAATATCCATCAGCCTGATCCGTGAGAAAAAAAGAAACAGTGTTGTCAGCAAAGCTGAATTATCAGCGGAAGAGCGCGTTCTTGATGCGCTGGTCGGGGCAACTGCGTCTGACGATACACGCCAGAAATTCAGAAAAATGCTGCGTGAAGGCCAGCTGGATGACAAGGAAATCGAAGTTGACGTTCTGGAAAATCAGAGCTCAAGCATGCCGTCCTTTGAAATTCCCGGCATGCCGGGTGCCAGTATGGGTATGTTAAATCTAGGTGATATTCTGGGTGGTCAGTTCGGTCAAAAAACCGAAAAGAAAAAAATGCCGGTATCAGAAGCACTAGAAGTGCTTTCCAGCGATGAAGCGGAAAAGCTGCTCGATGAAGACAGTATCATTCGCGAAGCCATCGAAAATACTGAACAGACCGGTATCGTGTTCATTGATGAGATAGATAAAATTGCTGGGCGGGCAAACCGAAACAGCGGTGAAGTCAGCCGTGAAGGTGTTCAGCGTGACCTGCTGCCACTTATTGAGGGATGTACGGTATCAACCAAGTATGGCAACATTAAAACCGATCATATATTATTTATTGCATCCGGAGCATTCTCCATTGCCAAACCATCAGACCTGCTGCCGGAATTACAAGGCCGCCTGCCAATCCGGGTTGAGTTGGATGCCCTTACTGAGGATGATTTCAAACATATTTTAGTGGAACCTGATTTCAGCCTGATTAAGCAGTATGTCGCCCTTCTAGGTACTGAGGACATTACACTGAATTTCACCGACGATGGTATTGCAGCCATTGCCAAAATGTCAGCAAATATTAACGAAAGTGTTGAAAATATTGGTGCACGAAGACTACATACTGTTCTCGAGCGAGTTCTGGATGAAATCAGTTTTGATGCGACGGATATGCCGTCAACAGAAGTTAAAATCGACGCCGACTATGTCACCAAACATATCGGTAATCTGGCAGATACGTCCGATTTGTCGAAATTTATTCTTTAGCGGATATTTCTCAACCCGACACAGGCTTGGTTTAAACAGGGGAACCGGTTAATTCTCCTGCTTATGTTAATGCATGAAATACCCACAGCAGAATTGTTTGCAAGTTCGGCTATCGCTAAAATCTGAAAAATGGACAGAATAGGCGGTTAATGACACCAGACGCCATGAGTATCCACATGGCGGAACCAATCCTGCTCTGACCAATAACGGCTAATATCAGCAGGTGGAACAGGGCATTTATACAGCCCCTTTTTAAAGCATATTTTTTTCTGTTTAAAAGTAAAAGCCATTGTTTTCCTCCTAATTTTTGAGAACATATAGCCTATTTTTTAGAATAAATCAAGAACATTTATAGAACAAATTATTTTTTCGACAAGTTTAAAGCGATCTGATATAGAACAACGACCTTACGGTGAATTACAAACTTATCATTTTTTATCCATGTTCCCGTAATTTTAATAAATTGAATTATAACCGCTTCAGCTGTTAGTGCTTGGAAATCTTATGGCAAAGAGAGTAAATCTCCTTAATCGAAATGAATTTATCTGCATAATGGCTATGCTAATGTCGATTACGGCCCTGTCTGTTGATTCTATGATTCCTGCACTAGGGCAGATGACAAAAGACCTTAATGTTATAAATGCAAATGATATTCAGCTTGTCATATCCGCGATATTTTTCGGAATAGCTTTTGGCGTCGTAATTTATGGTCCGTTTGCCGACAGTTATGGTCGGAAGAAGGCTATTTATGTTGGTGTTTCCATTTTTCTGCTTGGTACTTTGATTGCTATTTTTTCCACAAGTTTGAATATGATGCTACTCGGGCGCGTGATCCAGGGCTTTGGTTCTGCGTCATGCCGGGTGGTCAGCCTTGCCATTATCCGTGATAAATATGAAGGCCGGGAAATGGCAAAAATTATGTCACTCATCATTATGGTCTTCATTATGGTCCCTGCCCTTGCCCCTCTCATCGGTCAGACCATATTACTGTTCGCCGGATGGCAGGCTATATTCTGGTTTATCTTTTTCTTTGCCGTTGCAGGTGTCACATGGATGCATTTTAGACAACGAGAAACTTTGGCTATTGAGAATGTCAGGTCATTCTCATTTAAGCCTATACTCTATGGTATGATTGAAACGGTGAAACATCCCATTTCATTAGGCTATACATTTGCGTCAGGAACCATGTTTGGTGCTTTCGTTTCATATTTAAGTTCGGCACAGCAGATTATGCAGGTGCAATATAATCTTGGTGAACTGTTCCCGATATATTTTGGAATTCTTGCTATTGCATATGGAATTTCGTCTTATATTAACTCAAAACTGGTTGCCAGATTTACGATAGAGCAAGTGTGTTTTTTCTTTCTTGTTCTTCAATCATCCCTTTCACTGACTTTTCTCATTGTGAGCATTTTTTCAGGTGGAAACCTTACATTTGAGCTGTTTTATTTTTACCAGATGGCTAATTTTTTCTGTCTTGGATGTCTGTTCGGCAATTTCAGCAGCATGGCCCTACAACCTTTTGGTCATATGGCAGGATTGGCCACTTCAGTCATTACCTCTATTCAAACATTACTGGCCGTTCTAGTGGGCGGCTCAATTGCCAGACTTTATGATGGCACAGTCCAGCCAATGATTGCCGGCTTCTTCTTATGTGGGGCTGTGACCCTGTTTATTTTCCTAAAATTAAGAAACCAATCGTTAAAACAAAAATCAGAGTAACGGATTTTTTTGATAAATATAAATTTTTCTGTTGATATTTATTCTCATTATTATTAAGAATCATTCTCATTATTATTATTAATAAGAAAGATGAGTTTATGATTACCCGCAAAAATGTATTTTTAAGACATTTAACAACAACGACATGCCTTTTATCGTCAGCATTATCCATGGTGATAGTAAATCAGGCAAATGCACAAGACAGTATCGACGATAATTCAGATGAAGTGATTACTGTTACAGCTTCACGCAGTCAAAAAAGCGCAAAAGCCATTCCCAGTACCATTACACTCGTTGGTGAAGACGAGCTGGAAAACCAATTAAGCATTTCCAATGATTTGTTTTCAGCAATTGGCAATCTGGTTCCCAGCCTGTCTCCGAGTATTCAGAAACTGACCAGTTCCGGTGAAAGTTTTCGTGGCCGTAAACCACTTTATTTGATTGATGGTGTACCACAAAGCAACCCGTTACGTGATGGCTCCCGCTCAAGCTATACGATTGACCCGTTTATGATCAGCCGTGTGGAAGTCATCCATGGTTCAAACGCCATTCAGGGACTTGGGGCCACGGGCGGCATCATCAATTATGTCACTCGCGAAGCAAATGATGACGGATCACTGGAACAAAGAGCCGGTTTTCAATTAACCTCAGATGATGATTTTCATTCAAACGGTTTCGGTTATAAGGGTTTTTATTCGGTCGGACAAAAAGTTGATAAGTTTGATTTTTATTTTGCCGGATCCTATCACAAAAGAGGGATCAGCTATGATGGAAATGATAACATAGTCGGTATTTATTCGGTTCAGGGTGATTTACAGGACTCAAAGCAATATGACTTATACGGTAAAGTCGGTTATGAAATAACTGATACCGGTAAATTATCGCTAATGGTGAACCGCTTTAATCTGAAAGCATCCGGAAATTATGTGACCGTAAACGGTAATAAAGCCCTGGGTATTCCAACTTCGGGACTGAAAGGGGTTGAACCAGGAACACCGCCGATAAACAAAGCACTTACTTCCTCGCTGACTTACGATGATACAGACTTTGCTGGCGGCACGTTTTCTGCCAGCATTTATTTCCAGGATTTCTCGGCACTCTATGGTGGCAGTATTTCAGCAACATTCCAGGATCCTGCTATTCCACCATTCGGCACCCTTTATGAGCAGTCCCGAAATACGTCACAAAAAATCGGTGCACGAACCACATATAACCTTCAGAATGTTGCAGGTAGTGGCGTCAATTTAATTACCGGTGTTGACTGGCTTAATGATAAAACATTCCAGGAACTATATATTACTAAGCGCAACTGGGTACCGGAAACAAAATTCAACAATATAGCCCCCTTTATCCAGCTTGACCGTGAAATCGTTCCTGACCTAACGCTCAGTGGCGGCGTCCGTCTTGAATATGCAAAGCTTTCCGCCGATGATTATGAAACATTAGCTGGTAATACCCGTAATGATCCTGTTAACCCTTATCAAATACTCACTGTTGAAGGAGGGTCGCAATCTTTTACTGAGCCATTGTTCAATGTCGGTCTGGTTTTTGATGCAACGGATGAAATCACCTTCTTCAGTTCCTATTCTCAAGGCTTCACCATGCCTGATGTCGGCCGCGTTCTACGCGCAGTAAGCACCCCAGGCGTCATGGTGGCAAATCTTCTCGATCTTGAGCCGGTCATTTCAGATAATCTTGAATTTGGTGTAAGTTATACCGACGACATTTTTGACACAAAATTCAGCTATTTTATTTCAAAATCTGATCTGGGCTCACGCTTGAGCCCAAACAGTGACGGCATTTTCTCGGTCAACCGTGAAAAAACGCGCATCAAGGGTTTTGAAATCGCACTTAGTGCACAGGTCAATGATTACTTCAAAATTGGTGGAAATTATTCCAACATTGAAGGTCATTATGACAGTGACGGCGACAATGTGATTGATACAAGGCTACCTTCAATAAATATCAGCCCTGATACAGTAAATTTATATGTTCAGGCCGATCTCCAGAACGGCTTAACAGCAAGACTTCAGTCAAGCCATTATCTGGACCGTGAATTTGATATTACTGATTCCAGCACTGCCGGTAATTTTGACGGATATACATTGGTGGACTTTAGCCTGACCTATCAAAGTGAGATCGGTAAAATCAGCCTTGGCATCGAAAATCTGTTGGATGAATATTATATAACCTACAATTCACAGACCTATTCATTTGCAACTGATAACCGTTATTTCAGTGGCATAGGCAGAACATTTACATTGGGATATATGGTGGACTTCTAAAGGTCAATGCCATGAAGCAGAGGACCGTCCTTCCGCTCCTCACCTAAACGGTCCTCTGCTTTTTTATTTTCCGCATGAATGAGTGAAACATGAAACTGCTTAGAAAAATTCATTTATACTTGGGCTTAATTCTTGGCATTGCGTTTATGTTAACGGCCATTTCAGGCACGATCCTGGTTTATCGACCTGAAATTATTTCACTTTCACTTGATGCAAAAACACCCGACTATAAAAAAATCGAAGAAGAAGACGCCGTAAAAGCAATTAGAGAATTAACCGGCCCAGATATTAATTTTATTGACTTCCCGATGGCGGATGCCCCCTGGTACCGTGTCTGGGACTGGAACGGCTCCATTTCCTATTATGATCCCGTCACTCTCGAAAAAATGCCGGTTAAATATAACATGACTGAAATCATGATATTTTTATCTGATCTGCATATTCATTTTCTGGGCGGCCATATGGGGGAGCAAATTCTGGGCTATACCGGGATAGTCCTTATTTTTATGATCATCAGCGGTATCTGGATTTGGTGGCCATTTCGCCGCGGGTTTAATTTTAAAGAAATGATCCCATTTAATCTTAAACGCAAATCATCCCTTAAATCACATCGGTCATTTGGTTTTTTCAATGCACTTGTAATGTTTATTGTCACCTTAACCGGTGTCGCGCTTGTATTTTATGCCCCCAGTCAGAAAATAGTTTCAACATTTCTGGGGGAAGTGGTCAGCCAGGAAGATCTTGATCAAAGATATGAAAAGGCACTAGGCACGCTGCCAACCAACATTACCATTGCAAATCTTGAGGATTTCACCCGATTTTATTTTAAAAATATACCGGAGGGTGATCTGGCACGATTTTATATGCCAAAACCTGAAACACCGACCATTGCCAGAATAAGATTCAGATACCCGGAAGGCTTATCCCCATTTGGTGCCAGTTTCCTCTCCGCCGATTTGGAGAAACAGAAAATTGTAAGATTTGAAGATTACCGTCATGCGCCGGAATATTATCATGTATCCCGCACATATTATGCCCTTCATGCAGGAAAAACCGGCGGGTTTATATATAAATTTCTTGTGGCCTTATCCGGGTTTGCATTAGCTCTGCTTTGCTTCACCGGCTTTAATGCATGGTATAGGACAGGGAAAGGTCGAAAGAATTTAAAGAAAAATATTAAATAAGTAAATTGGCGCGCTCGGCAGGATTCGAACCTGCGACCTACGGATTAGAAATCCGGTGCTCTATCCAGCTGAGCTACGAGCGCGCAAATAATTGGTGATTATTGAGGGCGAAAAGCAAAAACGTCAGCATAACTTTTAAGACGTTTTTTCCGTGTATGCGGCTCCTGCACAACATAATCAATTCCATTGCGCTCAGCATATGCCACAGCTTCCTGCTTTGTGTCAAAGGTTAATCTTATCTGGCTCTTCATATCTGAAGAACCGGTCCATCCCATCAGGGGATCCAGATCTCTTGCTTTCTCTGGAGCATATTCAAAATGCCATTTTTTAGAGCGCTTCATTCCCGACTGCATGGCATTCTTGGTAGGCTTGAAAATACGGGCTATCATAAGTTTATACCTTTGAAACAAAATTATTGTTTCTTTTTTACTCGACAATAATGCCGAGTTAAAGAATAAAATTCATTATGAATTCAATTTTCGGAAATGTCAGAATTTTCAGGATAGTTGCATCTGTCGCCGTTCATTGACAATATCTTCAAGTGTATATTTATCAATGGTTGACAGAAAAGCATTCCTCGCTTCGTTAATTATACATGCAAAGTGACATTTATTATGTATTGTACAGAATCCATCTTTGACACCTAAACAATCGACAATTTTCATATCTTCTTCTGTATATCTGATTAATTCACCGATATTAATATTCCTGGCATCCTGACCAAGTTTAAAACCACCATTCTTACCGCGAACTGTTTCCAGATATCCCCCTTTACCCAGAGCATGCACAATCTTCATAAGATGATTTTTTGAAATGTCATATTCTTCCGAGACTTCTCGAATAGACGAAAGCGCCCCATTTTTTTTAGCAACATGCATAAGCACACGCACAGAATAATCAGTAAATGAAGTTAGTCTCATGGACATCCTTCCTTTAAATTATCTACGATAGGTATTAATACGACTAACTATAGATTTATTAAATGTTCAAAATAATATATTAATTGTATATAATCAAGCATATTAAATACATTAAATAATATGCAAGAAAAAAATGTCATAGACTATGTCTAAAAGCATTTCAAGCAATTTTATAACATAACTACAAATTAATTTATTGTTACAGACGTGCAGATTTTCGTGCTTTTTCAGATTCTGACTTTAACTGTCCACAGGCAGCAAGAATGTCCTCGCCTCTCGTGGTTCTGATTGGTGCTGAAATACCCCGACTGAATATCAGGTCAGAAAATCTTGCCACCCTCTCTTTGCTGGGTCTTTCAAAATCTGATCCGGGCCATGGATTGAAGGGAATCAGATTTACTTTTGCCGGAATTTTATAATCTTTAATCAGTTTGACCAGCTTCAGGGCAGCTTCGTCACTGTCATTGATATCTTTAAGTAAAATATACTCGAATGTAATTTTGCGGCTGTTTTTTATACCAGCATAATTCTTACAGGCGGTCAATAATTCATCAATCGGATATTTGTTGTTTATAGGCATAATCTTGCTTCTTGTTTCATCATCAACCGCATGCAAAGAAATGGCCAGATTAACCCCCATCTCTTCTCCGCAGCGATAAATTTCCGGCACGACACCGGATGTCGATAATGTAATCCGGCGCCGCGACAGATTAATACCGTTATCATCCATAACAATATGCATCGCTTTTTTGACATTTTCAAAATTATAAAGGGGTTCACCCATGCCCATAAGCACGATGGTCGAAACCAGTCTTCCTTCAGACGGGCTCGGCCACTCCCCCAGATAATCCCTGGCCACAAGAAGTTGCATGACGATTTCTGTTGGTGTCAGATTACGAACAAGTCGCTGGGTGCCGGTATGGCAGAATTTACAGGTTAAAGTACATCCGACTTGCGATGAAACACATAAGGTGCCCCTGTCTTCTTCAGGGATAAAAACGGTTTCCACTTCCTGTCCGTCTGGAAATTTCATCAGCCACTTACGTGTACCATCTTTAGATACAAGCGCTTCTGTGATTTCAGGACGACCCACGTCAAAATTCTGAGCCAGCTTTTCTCTCATATCCTTTGAAATATTGCTCATTTCATCAAAGGATTTAGCGCCTCTATAATATATCCAGTGCCAGATTTGCTGTGCACGCATCCGGCAATGCTTTTCAGGGATACCAATCTCTTTTAATTTTTCCGCCACCTCTGCATGGGATAAACCGATTAGACTTCTGCTGTCATCAAATTGATGACGCGGGGCAACAACGGGCTCTACACCCAAAGGTAAAGTCTTCATAGCTTATCTCACTTAATATATAAAGTGTTGCAATTTACTTTAATGTAATTAACGGCAGGCGTTTGTAATGGCGTTATGCGCCGCTGTAAAGCCCGAAAGTGAAAATTGGTAACTTGTTTTATTGCCGCGACCGCTTCTCGCTTCCAAAGTCAGACTGGTTCCACGTTTCATTGCCGCTACGATGGCATCATCCTGTTTTGAATCATAAGCCCAGGCACCATCCTCAGAGGTAAAAAGATTATCCTTTGCGGATTTATCAATAATCATCCTTACTGTTGAGCCTTTTTGAAATTTATATCCAGCAATGAAATTAAATTCATTCCGGATTTCTTTGGCTGGTTTATGAGTAACTGTAATAAAAGGATTTCCATGTCTTAGTGAACTCGGTGATTTAACTTTGGGTACCGAGATCATATAACATACGGTTTCACCAGAATCGGTTTTAAGGACGAAAGCATCCCAATCCTTAAAACTGCTGAGAAGCTGGCGGCTATCCGCACTGGCGTTTACTGTTGACAGGGCTACTAATGAAATGGCTATTGATAACCACGTCATAATTTTAATCATTGGTCTTCCTTTTATTTACTACTTTTGTCACCTTAACAAATATTCGTGTAACGTTATAAACTAATTTTGTCAGAATTTTGAATAATTAATATATTTTGTCAACTCTGACACCCTCCTAATCTTATAATTAAAGCTATTTATAGAAGCAAATAGCGTTTATCATAGCCAAATGATAATAAATATTGTAACTGTCATTTTGTTACATATGAAACTAATTATTAAAGGTCATATAATTATGAGCAAAATATACAAAAATGCCGCTTCATCACTTGAAGGCATATTATTTGACGGAATGACAATAATGGCAGGTGGTTTCGGCCTTTGCGGTATCCCTGAAAATTTAATAGATGCGCTTCGTAATAGTGGCATACAGAAGATTACTGCGATCAGCAACAATGCCGGTGTCGACGATTTTGGGCTCGGACTTCTCCTGCAAACACGGCAGATAAAAAAAATGATTTCTTCATATGTTGGTGAGAATAAGGAATTTGAAAGGCAGTTCTTGGCACAGGAACTTGAACTGGAATTTAATCCGCAGGGCACCCTGGCAGAGCGTATCAGGGCCGGCGGAGCCGGAATTCCCGGATTTTATACCAAAACCGGCGTTGGAACCCTAGTTGCTGATGGAAAGGAACATAAAGAGTTTGAAGGTGAGACATTTATCCTGGAAACAGGACTAAAAGCTGACGTTTCACTGGTTAAAGCCTGGAAAGGCGATGCCGAAGGTAATCTGATATATCGAAAAACGGCCCGAAACTTTAACCCGATGATGGCAACCGCCGGAAAAATTACCGTTGCTGAAGTTGAGGAGCTTGTTGAGGTTGGCGAACTGGACCCGGATCAGATTCATACGCCGGGAATTTATGTGCAACGTGTTATCGTTTCAAAAGATCTGGAAAAACGTATTGAACAACTAACGACCAGAACTAAAAAAGAAGGAATATAACCATGAGCTGGACAAGAGAAGATATGGCAAAACGTGCGGCCCAGGAACTGGTTGATGGTTATTATGTGAATCTGGGTATTGGAATCCCGACACTCGTAGCAAATTTTATTCCAGAAGGCGTGGATGTCACATTACAAAGCGAAAATGGTATGCTCGGAATGGGCCCCTTCCCATATGAAGGGGAAGCAGACCCCGATCTTATTAATGCCGGGAAACAGACAATTACGGAACTGAGACGGACCAGTTATTTTTCTTCTGCAGACAGTTTTGCCATGATCCGTGGTGGACATATTGATCTTAGTATTTTAGGAGCGATGCAGGTTTCTGAAGAAGGTGATCTGGCAAACTGGATGATTCCGGGCAAAATGGTAAAAGGAATGGGTGGTGCCATGGATTTGGTTGCCGGGGTTAAAAAAGTTGTCGTTATTATGGATCACAACGCCAGAGACGGCAGCGCCAAATTTCTTAAAAAATGCTCTTTGCCCCTGACTGGCGTTAAAGTTGTCGATATGATTATATCCGATGTTGGTGTGTTTGAAATTGACGAAAATGGGCCAATACTTATTGAACTGGCCCCTGAAATTACAATAGATGATGTAAAAAAACGTACAGAAGCAAATTTTAAAATTGATAAACAATTGTTACCAATATAATTCTATTATGTTATAAAATACCTTATTATGATTTTGGGATCATAAAAAAATAATAAGTAAAAAGAGATAAGTTATTGATGGTACAGGTAAAATCTACCATTCTTATGTTAATGGGAATGTTTCTGCTCATTTCGATGCCTGCCTATGCAACAGACTATAAGTTTGCGACTAAGGAAACAGCAATCAGAATTCTGACGGCGGATGATGAATATTTAAGAAATATGAAACCGATTGAAATTGCGCTTCAGATCGGCTCTCCAACTGCCGACAAAACCATTGATGATTTGAAAGCATTTTATGCTGCAAATGTAATTGAATGGCCGGAAGCGGAAAAAGAGCTTATGAAAGCTCTGCTCGTTACACAAAAAAAGAAGCTGGCCAAGATTGCCCATTTGCTTCCCAAAACTGTTTATTTCATAAAAGTAACGTCAGCTGTTGAAAGCGGAATTCCACATACACGTGGAAATGCTTTTGTATCCCCTGTCAGAGAAAGATCCCTCTCAACCAAGCTGTTTTTCCATCAGATTTTTCATATAATCTCCAGAAATAACAGAAGCAGGAGTGCCGAGCTTTATAAAGTCATCGGCTTCCAGCATTGTGATTTCCAGCCAAATGAAGAAGTTGATAAATATACAATTAGAAATCCTGAAGCGCCATTTACTGAATATTATCTTCCTGTGGAGATTAACGGCAAAGATACTTATGTCATGTCTTATCTTCATACAACATATGACGGATTTGACCCGACAGTAAAACGTGGATTTGACGGGCATATCAGCGGTGATCTGCTGGAAGTAACGGTGAATAATGATATTTGCAAACCAGTCCTGAAAGCTGACGGCTCCCCAAGCATTTACAAACATGATGAAGTCCCTGATTTTTACGAAAAAGTCGGTCACAATACAGACTTCGATATTCACCCGGAAGAAATTATTGCCGACAATTTTGCTTTTTTGATGATGGAGAAAGAAGACCTCCCCAATCCTGAAATCCTTGATGAGATAGAAGACTGGCTTGACGTCGACATACGTTAAATACTTCTGGGTAGCCAAAAGTTTAAAATACATGAAGGCCAATGATGCCAACCATTAAATCACCCAGGGAAAACAGTTTTAAGGGCATTTTATTTGTGCTCGCATTTTGTCTAATCGTAACAGCCAGCGCATCATTGATAAAAAAACTGGGGCAGGACCTTAATACCTTTGAAGTGGTTATGATCCGCTGCACATTTACAGTGATCATTACGCTGCTCCTTAATTTAAGGCAGGGCAGTGCACTTTTTATAACTACCAGTCCAAAACTGATGGCCTATCGTTCGGCGCTGACATGGTTCGTCGTGGTGAGTAATTTTTACGCAGTATCCCGGCTACCGCTTGTTGAAGTGACTTCGCTTCAATTTTCCAAACCGCTATTTTTGATCATTCTTGCCGCTCTTTTTCTGGGAGAAAAAATCAGATTCCGCAGAACGACCGCAACAATATTCGGTTTCATCGGTATCTTGATCATACTCCATCCCTGGGACAATGCATCATCGGGTGGCTTAAAATGGGCCCATCTGTCTATTCTTGCGTCTTCTTTTTCAATGGCTGTTTTGGCGATAATGTCTAAAATGCTTACAAAAAATCACAATCCGACGACCATGGTACTCTATGCCAATTGTGCCACTGTCCTTCTTTGCGCACTGCCGGCGGCTTATTATTGGATAACTCCAACCCCGCAACAGCTGCTTTTAATCGCTGGGCTTGGTATAACAACTTTCTGCGCCCAATATTCAATGATCAGCGCATATAAATATGCCGATGTGACTTTGGTAACCCCTTTTGAATATCTGCGAATTATTTTTGCCGCATTGGCAGGGTACATAATATTTTCCGAATTTCCTGATATATGGACCATAAGTGGCGGTATTATCATTTGTTCGTCGACCCTATTCATTGCCTATCGCGAAGCAACAAAGAACCGCAGCAAAACCAGGAATATCTGAAATAATTATTGCGTATATAGACAATTTAATTTTATAGTCGGCTCCAGGTAAGTAAGACTTGAGTAAAAATAATTTGGAAATATAATCAGATGGTTAAGATCCTTTTTGTATGTATGGGCAATATATGCAGATCCCCCACAGCCGAAGGTGTATTCAGACATTTGGCCAACAAGGCAGGTATTGAAGACGGCTTCACAAAAGAAATTTATATTGATTCAGCAGGAACCGCTGGTTTTCATATGGCTGCCCCTCCTGACAAAAGGGCACAATTGACAGCGCTTAAATATGGCATTGATATTGGCGATTTAAGAGCAAGAAAACTAAGCCCGCAGGATTTTGCTGATTTCACCTATATCCTCGCCATGGATAGCGACAATCTTGCCATGATGAAAAAACACTGCCCGCCCGAACATCAGGATAAGCTGCATCTGTTTATGTCTTTTGCCGAAAACAGCCCAGGAATCACTGAAATCCCTGACCCTTATTACGGCGACATTGAGGATTTCGATAAAGCCTATGATTTTATTGAACGCGCCTCACAGGGATTTCTAAAACATATAAAAAGAGAACATCATCTCTAAAAGACTTGAAAATATATACGTCAAGTACAATATATGATACAGTAGCATTTTACAGGGTATTAACCTATTGAAAGGATTTTAATGAATGGTTGACCGTAACAATTATTATTCAGTATCGCCTGCGCAAAAAGCCGAGATTGATGAGGGCCTGCGCGCATATATGCTGACTGTGTATAATTACATGGCTTCCGCACTGGCGTTGACCGGCCTCGCGGCTTATGTGACCGCAAACACACCGGCTTTGCTTAATCTGTTCTATTCCGTTCAGGGTGGGATGGTTGCACCAACATTGCTGGGCTATATCGTAATGTTTTCACCGCTTGCCTTTGTGCTCGCGCTGAGCTTCGGGGTTTACAGAATGCAGGCTTCGACCATGCAGATGGTATTCTGGGGCTTCTCTGTTGTGATGGGGCTGTCCCTATCCAACATCCTGCTTATGTATACAGGTGCAAGTGTTGCCAAGACATTTTTCATTACGGCCGCAGCTTTTGGTTCCCTTAGCCTTTATGGGTATACAACCAGGAAAAATTTAAGCGGTTTTGGTTCATTCCTGATCATGGGTCTGTTTGGCCTGATTATCGCCAGCCTGGTGAATTTGTTCATGCAGTCAACAATGATGGACTTTGTCATTTCTGTCATTGGTCTGCTGATCTTTGCCGGACTGACCGCTTATGACACACAACGGATTAAATTGATGTATCTTGAAAGCGACCATAGTGAAATTGCCTCCAAAAAAGCCATTATGGGCGCACTTAGCCTCTATCTTGATTTCATCAATATGTTCCTTTATCTGCTACGCTTTATGGGCAACAGAAATTAAGGAACGATAACTGTCTTCCAAAGCCCCGCCAGGGTAACCTGGCGGGGCTTTTTTCATTCTAAAAACAAATTTTAGCTCCCTTGCAATTAGCCATAAATGGGACTAAGCTTCCTTTAATAAAAAATAACAGCCCTGCTTAATCAGTCGGAAACAGTCATACTCAACTAAAGTATAACTTGTCTCAGGATACGTGAATTTGTAGGGTGAGCGAACTCTACATAACTTATCAGGTAAAAAGGATAGAGGCACCCCTATGAAAAATCTTTCAACGATGAAAAACATTTCAAATATCCATCCAACCCGCAGACGGGTTATTCAGGCTGGTATGGCATCCAGCGCTGCCCTGCTTGCCAGCAGCTCACTGGCGCAGGAAACGACACTCATACCAAGCCGCGGTCCAGGGGATACTATTGATTCCAGTGTCACTTACGCAAGCCGCTCCCCATTTGTTAAAGATGCTAAAATGAGAGGTTCCGCCAACGGTTTAAGCGGTGGCGGTTTTACACCGCTGCAAAACAGCCGCGGCATGGTCACACCATCAGGTCTGCATTTTGAAGTTCACCACAGCGGTGTTCCCGAGATCGACCCGAGTGAGCATAAACTGCTTATTCACGGAATGGTCAATGATGCCAGAATCTTCACCATGGAAGACCTGCTACGCTTCCCGTCCGTTAGTCATTTTCATTTTCTGGAATGTGCCGGAAATGGTATGGGGGAATGGATGGCCCCACGCGGTAAAACAGTTCAGCAAACACACGGTCTGACCAGTTGCTCGGAATGGACAGGGGTTTCTCTTAAATTGCTGCTGAGCGAGCTCGGCGTTAGAGGCGATCCTAAATGGATCCTGGCTGAAGGGGACGACGGGGCAAGACTGACCCGCAGCATTCCTTACTGGAAAGCCATGGATGATGCTTTCCTGGCCTATGCCCAGAATGGCGAGTTTTTTAGGCCAGAACAGGGCTTCCCGCTTCGTCTTATTGTGCCCGGATTTGAGGGCAATATGAATATTAAATGGATCCGCCGTCTTGAGCTTAGCGACAAGCCATGGTGGACACATCATGAGGTTACGGAATATGCCGACCCGAGACCGGATGATAAAATCCGTGCCTTTTCATTCTTCATGGAAGGCCGATCTGTCATCACGTCCCCATCAGGGGGAATGAAGCTGGATGGTCCTGGCTTTTATGAAATAAGCGGTCTGGCCTGGAGCGGAAAAGGAACTGTCAAAAAGGTTGAAGTTTCAACCGATAACGGCAACACATGGCAGGTTGCCAATCTGAATAGTCCGGTCCTGCCAAAATGTCATACCCGCTTCACACTTCCCTGGACTTGGGACGGGAAAGAAACAACGATCATGTCCCGCTCAACCGATGATACAGGATATGTTCAACCCACCTATCAGGAAATGTACAAGCTTCAGGGCCCGATCGGCATGATGCATAATAACGCCATACAAAACTGGCACATCGCACAAGACGGGGAGATTACCAATGTCCGTTCATAATAGAAAAAAAATAATAGCTTTAAGCACTGTTGCCATCGGATTGTCATTTGGAACGCTCTATGCCAGTGCACAGGAAAAATACGGATTTGGTCATCACGCCAGTGCCGACGAAATTGCCAGCTATGAAACAGATATCCATATTGATGGCCAGGGCCTGCCAAGTGGCAGCGGCAATGTTGCTTTGGGCAAGGAGGTTTTTGATGTGCAGTGCGCAATCTGTCACGGTGAAAATCTGGAAGGAATGCGTGAAATGGGTACCCAGTCCATGCGGGAGGGCCGCAGAGCCATCGCCAAACTTCCCCATTCGACGTCCATGTTTGATTTCATCCACCGCGCCATGCCGCTGACCGACCCGGGCACACTCAGCAATGACGAAGTATACGGGCTTGTCGCCTATCTGCTTAATGAAACAGGTGTGATCAAGAACCCTGACCTGACGCTGGATGCAAAATCTCTGGCAGCGATAAAAATGCCCAACCGGAAAAATTTTATTATTGATCCGGCATCCAAATTCACTGCGGAAGATTTAAAAGAAGAATAATTATAAAAAGATCAACATCATGAAGATTTCAAGAAGAAATTTTGTCAATCTGGGGACGGCAGCTGTTGTTGCCTCCCCTCTTCTTGGCAAGGCACGGGCCGCCACTTTGCGGGATATTGACCCACTTGGTGTCCGCAATGACTTTCCGATTTTAAAGACGACCAATTATTTAAATACGCCTTATCATTCTGTTTCTCCAAATCAGGTTGTTGATGCCGGTGTCCAGTTTTATAAAGACCGTGGCAACCCGGCTGAAAGTATTGGACCATTTCTTGCTGAGGGAAGAGAAGTAAGAGCCAAATTTGCAAAGCTGGTTGGAGCCGAACAGGGCGAGATTGGACTGATCCAGGCCACGACAGAAGCGGAAAATATTGTCGTTAATAATCTTGATCTAAAAGCCGGTGACAATGTGGTTACTGATGATCTTCAATATAATGCGTCTTATATTTTATATGATCATCTTGCCAAAACCCGCGGTGTTGAAGTCAGAATGGTCAGAAGCGATCAGACAGGCCGTATCCCATTCAAGGAATTTGAAGCGGCTATTGATAATAAAACGCGTATTGTATCCGTGTCTTTCGTCTCCCATGAAAATGGTCTTTGCCATGATCTGCGACCGCTTGCCGATCTGGCCCATGCCCATAATGCCTATATTTATGTAGATGCCATTCAGGGCGTCGGCATGCTTGAACTTGACGTTAAAAAAGCCGATATAGATTTTATGGGATGCGGCACATATAAGTGGCTGCTGGCGAGCTATGGTACGGCGTTTTTCTATGTGCGGCGTGATCTTCTTGAGCTTATCAAAGCGGACAGGCTTGGTACTTTCTCCGTTTATGATATGGAAAAATTCACTGATTTCAGGTCCTATCCCGATGCCGCCAAATACGGCCAGGCCACCCCGGCCTTCGGTGCTATTTCAGTGGTTGGTACCGCCCTTGATTATATTAACAGGGTCGGTGTCAAAAATATTGAAACCCATACTGTCGCGCTTGCCCATCAGATCCGTGATAATCTTGTCAATATCGGCCTTAAGACCGACACACCGGAAGAAAACCGCTCTGCCATTGTTTCCTTTTTTCATGGCAAGGATAATGCCAAGGTTCGCGAACTTTATCAGAATGAAAATATTAAGGTCAGCTATAAGCACGAAGGCAAAAAAATCCGCATCGGCGCATCACTCTTTAATAATCAAAGCGATGTTGACCATTTTAATGCCGTCTGCCGGGAAATCGCCAAACTTGAGAGTGTCTAAGTAACTCAAGTAATAAATAACTTCAGAAAAGCACCCATAACGCTCTATTTTACTATTATGTAATGATATAATATATTGTATCAATAATTTAGAGAAATTTAATAGTTTAAATATATTTTGTCTATCGTGTATAAATAGCATACACTACAACTTTGAAGGATGTTGTTTAAATAATCCTTCAACTGAAATGGGGGATTATCTAACTTAGTTTAGAAATTCTCCTTTTTAAAACTAAATATAAATAACAGGAGATTTGCTTTGTCTAGAATAATTTGTACTGCGCTGTGTTTTATATCCATGGCCAGTTTTGCTTCCGCACAGGATAGCGCCAGTCGTTTTGAAGGGCCATATGTTGGTGCGATGGTAGGATTTAATTCCTATTCCCTTGGTGACACCTCTGCTTTCGGTGGAAAAACAGATGATAAAATGAGTGGTGCTACTTTTGGCGGTATTTTTGGGTTTCGTAGCGCAATTTCTGAAGGCGTACTTGCCGGTATTGAAGGTTTTGTAAATTCAAATACAGCCAATAAAACTTATACCATCAGTGGTGTATCAGCCCGATTGGACGCTGATGTGTCATATGGTCTTAACGCCACTTTAGGCTTTGCCACAGAACAGGCGCTTTTCTTTATTATGGCTGGATATGGCTGGAATGATATTTCAGCAAAAGCCGTATCCGGCGGGGCAAGCGCTGCAGCAAGCTCAAGTGGTGACGGTATTAGAGCGGGAATTGGTGCCGAAGTGCCTATTTCTGATACTCTTGCGATCCGTGTGCAAGGTGACTGGCAGGATTTTGACGGAGATTCTTCAGCTCTTGGCGGCTCTGCCGGGGTTGTGTTAAAATTCTAAAATATTAATGAGGGCACCATTGGATTTATCATTTGATGGTGCCCCATAAAGCTTTACCAATCCCAAATACTTTATAAAGTTCATCATATTATAACTTCATAAAATTTTCCCAAGCAGTTTTTTGACATCATCGAGAGGGATTTCAAACCCTTTGTCATTTTCAAAACCCACCAGATATCCCCATCTCACGCCAACTGATTCACATCTTGGACGATCAGTTGGCTGAAAATGATAAGGGGGTTGCAGCTGTATAACAAATCCACCTTCTTTTAATCCTAGTATTCCATGTGTAAGCTGACTGCCTTCCACGCCCAAAACAATTTCACATCCTGATATCTCGTCTGCTAATTCGCCAAATGTCATATGTTCGGGATTAATTATTTTAAAGCCGCAGGATGCCAGATAGTCTGTGATTTCCTTTTCATTACTTAATATTCTGGGGTTGGCACTCTTGCCCCGTAGCAGATAAACATATCTGTTTTTTTCTTTTACTGAACTTGCTGATTGTTGATAAAGTTTTCTGAGATTTTTAATCCGCTCAACTTTATTTTTGTTATATCCGCCATCATCAATGATATATATATGATCGAATGTCGTTGGCTGGTTTATATATTGATCAGAAAGATTTAGTATCTGATTTGCCTCCGGCAGGTGAACGTAATTCTTATGCGGCATGACTTTTATCGCATACTGATCACGTTCTTTTGCAATTCCGTCCAGAAGATTATCCCCATACATCCAGCAGCCAAAATAAAGTGACCCGGCAGGTGAACTGCATAATATACCTTCAGTCTTATGCTTGGGTTTTTCAAATTTCGGCGGGCCGAGGGAACTTAAATAATCAGCATTCCCCCCCTTATAGAGGAAGCCATTATCAACGGTCACATTATCTATCTTGTATAAAATTGTCGCTGTATGGGTACTTTCGGTTTCCACAGCGTTGATGACCACCTCATCTAATGGGCGCCAGAAATTACCTGTGGCACGTTCCAGCTGTCCATCCAGCGTAACAGGCGGCAGATAATAGCCCTTTTCTTCAGGTGCATGGATTATTGTTTCGCTAGAAAATGAACTGAGTGGTGAATGGTTTCTTCCTAAAAATCTCGCGCCCCTATACCCCGTGTACGCGCCAAGTCGCTGCAGATAATGAAATACCATACTTTTCTTTCCCAGATTTACCCTATGGAAGCAGATTAATTGAATTGGTTTTATTAGGGAAGAATAATATTAGAGGCGTTTTTCAATTTTGGTAGCGGGAGAGGGACTTGAACCCCCGACACGCGGATTATGATTCCGCTGCTCTAACCAGCTGAGCTACCCCGCCCTACCAAAATATTTATGGTCGACTCTTTATTTGCCGAACCCGGCATCTTATAGAGAATTGTCCAATAGCTGTAAACACATATTTTAACTTATGCCGCATATGCGGAAACGGCACGAACAATCCAGCCGCCGCCCAGAAGTCTTTGCCCATTATAAAAGACGGCCGCCTGTCCGGCGGAAACACCATATTCGGGATTATCCAGAATAAAGTAAGAATCATCCTTCCCGCTTCCCGGAAAGAGAGTTGCCGGCTCCGCCGGCCTTGTTGAGCGTACTTTTACGTATATTTTCTTACCCGTTTCGGGAATATCCTCATCCCCCAGCCAGTTCAATTCCTTTATATAAACTTTTGAAATTTCGAGGGCTTCCTTGGGGCCGACAATGACCTGTTTTTTATCAGGGTCCAGTCGTACGACATAAAGCGGCTCGCCGCCGCCGACACCAATACCCCGGCGCTGCCCGATCGTATAATAAATGATACCTTTATGCTCTCCAAGCACCCTGCCATCAAGATGAACAATTTCACCCGGCTCTCCGGCACCCGGTCTTAAGCGTTCAATCACGCTGGCGTATCCCCCTTCAGGGACAAAACATATATCCTGACTATCCGGTTTATTGGCCACTTTAAGACCGTATTTTTCGGCAAGTTCCCGCACATCTTCCTTCACCATTCCGCCAAGCGGAAAGCGCAGATAGTCAAGCTGTTCCTGGGTTGTTGCGAATAAAAAATAGCTTTGGTCTTTAAAATCATCGACCGCCTTGTGCATTTCCGCTTTTTGGTTATCCCCCATACGCTGAACATAATGTCCCGTCGCCAAAACATCGGCGTCAAGATCACGGGCCGTGAGCAGCAGGTCTTTAAATTTAACTTCCTGATTGCAGCGAACACAGGGGATCGGGGTTTCACCGCGAATATAACTGTCGGCAAAATCCTCCATAACGCTGTCTTTAAACCGGCTTTCATAATCGAGCACATAATGGGGTATACCAATGGCTTCGCTAACCCGTCTAGCATCATGAATATCCTGACCGGCGCAACAGGCCCCTTTTTTCTGAATAGCGACGCCATGATCATAAAGCTGCAGGGTGATACCGACCACATCATAGCCCTGTTCTTTGAGCATGGCGGCAACAACAGAACTGTCAACCCCGCCTGACATAGCAACGACAACACGTGTGTCTTCGGGGGCTTTGTTTATACCAAGACTGTTTAAATTTTCATTTCGCATCCCCGTCACATAATACTCTTTAGGGGAAACTGCAAGACTTTAAGCCATTAATTAAATAAAGTTCAGCAGTGACATTTTTGAAAGGTCCGATGTCAACTTATAGGAAACATCAAGGGCTATCTGATCGTTATTGACCCGGGTTATCGCCTCGGCCATGTTGACGTCTTCAATATCGGAAATGAAATTAAGCATGAATGTTTCCTTTTCCTGATGCTCTGTCAGCAGCTCATCTGCCCGGCCGTAACGCATGCCATTGCTAGAACTGACGATCCGAAGATCATCAATCGCCGCATCAAAGACGGCAAGCTGGCTTTCAAGAAACGTATTCTGGGCCGGGGTCAGATCACCTGATATCGGTGTCAGATTATCAAAGTCGGCAATATTTTTAATGGCGGCAAAAATGCCTGTTCCCACTTCATCGGCCAAAAGCCCATATTCCATATTGGTATTTTTGCCGATTTTTGCGATCGCTTTGCGCTGATCATTCTGAAAAAGATCACTTGCTGACGCGGCTGAAACCAGATCGCTTAAGTCTGTGGCAGTCACCGGTTTTATGTCGGTGCGTCCACCGCTAAAAATGTGGACACCGCCTATATCCGTATTAAAGGACGCAATCATAGATCCAAACGCTTCCTTGATTGTGTCCATTAAAACAAATGTTTTATCCTGGGCCAGAGATTCAAGGATTGACTGACGGATATCTTCCGCTTTGCCGATTATATTTTCCATCTGCAGATTATTAACATCAAGGTTTCTCTTCACATGGGTTGCCGCGCCGATATAACTTTGTGTCCGGTCAAGAAGATTTTTTGAGCCAAGCAAAGTGCTGACTTCACCGGTAAATTCCTTATAGGTTTCATGTATTTTTCCGGAGGCAACCTGCTTCTGGTCTTTAAACATTTGTGCCTGATTATTCAGAATGCTGTTAAGCATTACCTGTTGCTGGCCAAAACTTGATACACGTGTCATGTTCTTATCCTGTCTTTATAATTATACAATACCAAGAATTTCATCGAATAAATCCTGAGCTACGGACAGCATTCTTGCGCTTGAACTATAGGCATTCTGAAACACGATCATATTGCTTAGTTCCTCGTCAACGTTTACCCCGGAAATGGACTGGCTTCTTTGATTAAGCTCGCCAAGCAGAGTGCTGCTATCCGCACTGTAATCTTCGGCTAGCTGGGCCCTGAACCCGAAATCGGCAAGTACCGCCGCTGAATACTGACCAAGGGTGCTGTAAAAAGCATTCAGACCACCGGCTTTTTTAATGGTTACGTTCTGATTTTCCAGTTCCTGTAAAGCTATACCGCCACGCTGATCACCAAAACTAATGGCGGTATCGCCAACGAGGGCGGTATCGTCAAATTTTGCCAGGGAGAGCAGATTAACGTCATTTGCTATTCTATCTACCACACCAAAATCAAAGGCGGCATCAATCTGATAGCGGTTACCAATACCAAAGAATTCAGAAAGTGGCACACTTGTTGTGCCGCGTGAGGTTGAATCTGATTTAACATGAACTCTTGTATATTCATATCCGGTGTTCGGGGTTGAAATCAGCTCACCACTCGGACTTAAGGAAAATGTTGTGTAATAGCCAAGAGAGCTCGAATTCAAATCATTGATAATATCATTGAATGTCTGCCCGGCGGTAATGGTCATAGTATAACTGGCAAGTTTGGTACCACCCTGCCCGTTAATTTCGAGATTGATTGTCCCGCCGCCATTAAATCCATGTGCGTCAGTGCCAACCACACCGGTCTCATACAGCCCGGTTGACCTTGCCTCGATCAGGTTGTTCATTCCGAAAAAGTGGGAAAACCCTTTCCCTGCCCTGTCGCTTTCACTTCCTGCCACCTGTGATATGGATACGCCGTTCGTTGCCGCAGCCGCCGTAAAACTTAAAACGCCATCTGTCATGGACAGCGTTCCGCTACCGCCAAGTCCGGCATTCACTGCCGTAATAACATCTGAAATATTTGGCCCGACAGATCCAAAATCAATGGTTACACTATTGACGAGATTGCCGCTGCTGTCTGTTACTGCAAAGGTACTTTGCCCGGTAAAATTATGGGGATCTGCCGCGCCTAAACCTGTATTGATTCCAACCAGACTATTTGGTGGTGGTGCAGCCGTATTTTCATTATGAACCCGGTTAAATTCAGTCATCACGCCGGTCGCCAGGGCACCCAGTTCTTCTGACATTGCCACCAGGTCATTATCTCTTAAATTCAAAAGTCCATAGAGTTCCCCAGAAGAAACATTCTGATCCAGTGTCAGACCGGTTGTTGACAGATTACCTGTTGTAGGATCCACATCATATATATTAATTGGAGGAAACGGGGTTGACGGTGAAACCGTACCTGGCGGGTTATATTGAAGCTCCCTACGGGTGGTTCCTATCAGATAGACCCCTGATTTGGTACTGATATCTATTTTATTATTGCCGGCATCGATAATATTAATGTCGATAAGTTCTGACAGGCTGCTTAACGCCTGTGCCCGTTGTTCAATCAGCGCACCGGCATCACCGCTTGAAACTGTTTCCTTAACGATAAGGGGGTTCAGAAAATCAATCCGCTTCAAAAGGCTGTTAATTTTGGCCGTCGTTTCCGCAATCTGGTTGCTGGCGTCAAGGCGCATGGTCTGAATATTTTCAGCAAGCATGCCAATCTCTTCACCAAAAGAATTGATTTTGGAGACTGCACTTTCTTTTAAAATGGTAGAAAGCGGGTTTAACGAAAGCTCGGAAATTGAATCGAATACATCATTAATTTTGCCACTTAAGGAATTATTGGCATCAGGACGGCCAAGCAATGCCTGCATCCGGGAGTGGAAAGTATTTTCCAGCTCGTATCTTGCCGCATCAGCTTGCGTCTCATATGTCGCCTTTACAAGAAATTTATCGACCACTCTTTCTATACCGGAAATTTCAACACCCGCGCCTTGTGCACCCGTAATTTTCGGGTCAAGACGCACAACCTTCCGGGCATAACCTTCCGTATTGACGTTGGCAACATTATCAGAAATTGTCCGAAGGGCCGCCTGGCTGGTAAATAGACCAGTCAAAGAATTATTTATGATAGAACTAATGGTCATTTCATTCTTCTCCGATCAGTGCAATTTGGTTCAGAAGACTAGGCAACAGTTGCCTTAAAAAGCAAAATTGTATTATGACCAATAAATGCCCTGGTATTTTCCTGCAACTGTAAGCTCTATTATCAAACACTGTTTTTTCTTCCTAACTACTTGCAAAAACTCATTTTTTAGACTTAAACACTACTTTATATTTCAAAATTTCTGGTTTTTGAATTTCTTCATTCGTCTGATTATATGCAAAGTTAATGCCAATTGATTAAATCATCTATTCTTGGCGCTTCTCCTCCTTAAATTTAAGCCTGGGCAATTTTTGTTTCTTTTAGGTAAAAAACGTACATTCACTCTCGGAATCTTTTGCCTAAACCGAATTTATTAAATTATATCATCTAATAAAATCATTTATAATCAATGAGTTATATTGATAATTGAATCTGGCCCTCTTTTTGCATTTAACTGACCGAATGAAATTATTCGGATTAAATTCTATATGACAACGAGTGTTGAAATATTATTGAAAGAGCTTCCTCCAGCGAGCCAGGCGGGTGATCGCATCAGAAGACCTGATGCATCATCTGTTGGCACGTCTAATGCAAAGGAGCGCACATCCGAAATCAGTAACAATTCCGATGGGAAATATGAAAAATCATTTTCTGATCACCTTGATGACCATGCGGTAAAAAAGGAAAAGACTTCTGTAAGCAAAACTGAAAGTCGTTCTGAAAATCAAAGTGTCGATAAAAAGATTATTAAAGATAAGGAACCTTCTAACGAAGCAGAACAGAGCACAGAAAAAACTTTCGTTGCTTCTGAGAAAACTGATGTCAAAAACAAAGATGAACAGAAACAATTTATCGACGAAGAAAAAATTGAGCAGGTCGCAGCCCCTCAGGTTGATGTCATAAAAGCTGATCAGAAAACCGTTAATGAAACTAATGAAAATATACTCAATGCCGGGAATACTGCTGGTGAAACAGTTCAGGTCACTCATAATTTAGGTGAAACTTCATTATCGCCTGAAGAATTAGCAAATGACAGCAATGAAGCGATCAATGAAAATGTGCAAGAAAATGTTGAAACAGGTCAGGAAACCAAAAGCAGTGCCAATAGCACTATCCCTGCCAGCACTGGAACTGTTAACCCTGAAAGATCAGAAAGAAACGAAAGTAAGCCTGAAGAAAAACTGCCTGAAATTTCTGAAAATAACCAGAAGAAAAACCCCAATGGTCCTGACTCTAATGTGGTCAGTAATCATGCCAAAACGCAGGTAGATAAGACGGCGGGTGAAGACTATGCACAAAACTCAGATTTGAAGTCTTCCCAAAATGAGTTTTCGGATTTTGTCCATAATACACAAAATGAACAAAAAGAAATAAGGACACAAAATACTGAAGCCGGAAAAAAATCTGATGAAAATAATACTTCCGCGCCGGACAGCATTTTGCCACAAGAGGCCGGCACAATAATTTCTGATGCGGCAAAATCAAATCACGAAAATTCAACTGAAGCCAATGTGAATTCCGAGCAGCCCGTCCTGAATAATAAGGATGAAAGCTCGCATGCTGAATTACTCCCTCAAGCTGCGGTCCAGAATGCCAAGAATGATCAGACTCTATCGCCTTCTCGCAAAATTGAAGAAGATTCATTATCATCTGTAAGAGGGAAAAAGTCGGCTCAGATTCCTGCGAACACAGCAGCTTCCATAAGTAAAGAAAATCAGAATATCACCACAGCATCAACAACCCAAAATGCCGCTAAAAGTGATATTCAGCTTGATTTGGGAACGAATGGGCAGAAATTCGAGACTCTGCTACCCCAAAATAACCCTCTAAATGGCCAACCGCTTATTGCCAATGGTGGTTTACTGATAGCGCAGCAGGTCCATACACAAAATGCAGCAACACACCAGATCGGCATTTTAAAAGCTGATAATCCAGCCATGACCAGAATGATCAATGAGCAAATTACAGTAGCCATAAACAGAAATATTGGTGGTGGCCATCATAATTTCAGTATCAGACTTCATCCGGTAGAACTGGGACTGGTCGATGTAAAAGTTGAATTTATGGCCGATGGTAAAATGCATGCATCAATGATGGTCGAAAGTGAAAAAACTTTATCAATGCTTCAGCGTGACCAGCACTCTCTTGGAAGAGCGCTTCAGGATGCAGGAATAAATCTATCACAGAAAGAGATGAGTTTTTCACTCATGAAACAAAGTCAGGAACAAAATTCGCAACAATTCACTTCCTCAGGCAGACATTTCAGTGAGCCGATGAAGAGTGAAGAATTTATGCAAGTTGACCTACCCCAATATGTAAGCCTGGGATATTCAAATCAGGCTATTGATATAAGTGTGTAAGAAAAGGAAGTAAAATGGATATTAATTCAGTAACAGGAAGTCAGGGACAGTCAACTGCTGGTGCATCCACGGCCACACTTGCAAAAGATTTTAATAATTTTCTGCATCTGCTTACCACGCAGCTGCAATATCAGGATCCGCTGGCGCCGATGGATTCCAACCAATTCACACAACAACTTGTTTCATTCACTGGTGTTGAACAGTCTATCGCAACCAATAAAAATCTGGAAAGCCTGATTGCGCAAAATCAGGCTTTAACAACAACAAATGCAGTCGGTTACCTTGGTAAGGAAGTTACCATC
Source organism: Emcibacteraceae bacterium (assembly GCA_041396985.1). Classification (NCBI taxonomy): domain Bacteria; kingdom Pseudomonadati; phylum Pseudomonadota; class Alphaproteobacteria; order Emcibacterales; family Emcibacteraceae; species Emcibacteraceae bacterium. The sequence goes on along the minus strand of JAWKXO010000002.1, from coordinate 629,786 downwards.
GCTTCTGATAAAGCTGGTTTGGGCGACGATGGTACCGTGAAATGGGAATATGCCCTAAGCGCGCCAACCAAAACAACAAAGCTGATTGTTAAAGATCAAAACGGATTAGAGGTTCACTCTGAAACCGGTGAATTGAAATCCGGTCTGCATCAGTTCGTCTGGAACGCTCCTGAAGGAACGGAAAAAGAAATCTACACACTTGAAGTAGAGGCCATTTCTCCAAATGACGAGAAAGTGGATTTTAGTATTTATTCAAAAGGAATAGTTGAGAGCCTTGAAACCGTGAACGGTAACGTATTACTTGCCGCAAACGGTCTTTTAACATCACCAACAAATGTTCTTACAGTAAAAGACATTAAACAAGAAACCACACCGGTAGAAAGCGGTACTGAATAATGCGTGAAACGCAAAACAATTTAAAGAAACAACTGTCTGACAATTAGGTCATTCAATTAGAAAAGGAGTACCAAAATGAGTCTTTACGCATCACTTTTTTCCGGAGTGTCCGGTCTGGCCGCGAACAGTAGCGCCATGGGTATGATTTCCGATAATATCGTGAACATTAATACCGTGGGCTATAAAGGTACAGAAGCTAAATTCTCTTCACTCGTAACTGAGTCCAATTCCACCGCTTCCTATTCACCTGGTGGTGTAATTGCCAAACCTCAAGCCTTGATCAGTCATCAGGGTCTGTTGCAGGGTTCAACCTCGGCAACAGATCTAAGTATCGACGGAAGTGGCTTTTTCGTGGTCTCGAATCAGGTAAACAGCCAAAATCCTGATGCAACAATATCCTTCACTCGTGCTGGATCTTTTACGCCGGATGATAACGGCTTTTTGCAAAATACTGCAGGACTTTATCTGCAAGGCTATCAGCTTGATTCAAACGGTAACCCGCCGACAGTGAATATTGCCAATCTAACACCTATCAACGTTTCAAACTTCACAATTACCGCTGAAGCGACAACAGACGTGGCAATCCGGGCTAACTTACAATCATCCCAGCCCATTAGCGCTGCCGTGACCGGGGCAACCTATAACTCCGGTACTGCTGCTGGTTCTATGGCAGGTTATGATGCCGATATATCAGCCGGTATAGTTCCTGCTACTCAGGGGACCAAACCTGATTTCCAGACAAATATTCAGGTTTATGACGCAAAAGGTGGCGTTCATACAGTCACTTTTGCTGCCCTTAAACAGACAGATAATTTGTGGAACGCAGAAATTTTTGTAAGCCCTGCCTCTGACCTTGGAGTTCAATCTCTACCAGGTACCGGTCAAATAGCGGCTGGGCAAATTGCCTTTAACGGCGATGGTACAATTGATATTGCCGGCACATCAGCTAGCCTTCTTGCACCGTTGACAATTAACTGGGGAGGTGGAGCGGATCCAGGTTTAATTTCATTTAATCTTGGATCAGATGGACAAAGCGACGGTATTTCTGAATTCGCCGGAGAATCAACTGTGATCTCAACGACCGCGAACGGTGCAAAATTCGGTAGTGTTATTGGCGTCTCCGTGAATGAAGAAGGTATTGTGACGGCCCTCTTTAACAACGGTCTTGCCAGAGATGTCTTTATCCTGCCAATCTCAACTTTCCAAAATCCCGATGGTCTTACACGAAGACAAGGAAACAGTTACACAATTTCCGATGCATCCGGTGAAGGTGACTTAAAATTGGCCGGTAAAGGTGGTGCAGGTTTGGTGGCACCATCGACTCTGGAAGCATCTACAGTTGATCTTGCTGCTGAATTTACCAATCTTATTACGGTACAAAGAGCATTTTCTGCGAGCACAAAAATCATCACAACTGCTGATGAAATGTTAAACGAGCTTAACTCGATTAAACGTTAATAATCAATATCTTAACACTAAAACCCCCTGTTTCTCCAGGGGGTTTTTTTGTGCCATATCGGGATATGATAAAATTTTATCAAACATTCACCACAAATTTACGCTGTTCATTAATCATATTTTTAGACACTTGTCATATTCTTGTAACCGTTAATCCAAGTTACCGGAAAAATAACCTAATATGAGTAATAAAAATATGGTAGAAACAGATTCAGTTGTTGGGCCAACTGGTGAACAATTAACCTTGAAGGATTTACCGCCGAAAGATACAAAACGGTGGGTTGTCCGAAGAAAGGCAGAAGTTGTTGCAGCAGTGAGGGGTGGTCTCCTTTCATTAGAAGATGCTTGCAGAAAATATACCCTTTCTGTTGAGGAGTTCCTCTCATGGCAAAGAGCCATAGATGAAGACGGACTTCTTGGTCTGCGCACGACACGTGTACAGGACTATCGTCAGGATAAGAGTAAAATTCAAAATCATTAAAATTGTTTGCCAAGAAAATTGGATAAAATACCGCGGGAATTTTTCCACGCGGTATTTTTTTTAACACTTAAACGATTCATACATTAACATGCCACAACCTTAGATTTATAAAAATGGTTTTTTTTCGCATAAAAAGCATTATTTTTACGAATGTCTCTTGAAAAAAAAATTAAACTAGGCAATATCTGCCTAGTATTAACTTTCTGTTTACTAAAGAGCTGATACACTCTCTTTAGCTTAAGTTGAGCAAGAATGTGCTCCAACGAAAAAATAGTAAGAATCAGATAGATACACAGAACGGGGTCTATTTGTTAAATCACATACAAGGGATTAATATTGTGAATGGTTTAGCAGAATTCTTTAGGACGTTGGGCGCCCCGAGACTAGCCGCTATGGCGACTGTCGCCTTAATTACCATAGGTTTCTTTGCATTTTTAACGATGCGTTTATCTACGCCACAAATGTCACTGCTTTTTAGTGGTCTTGACCTGGCGGACAGCTCTCAGATTGTCCAGAATCTTGAAGGGCAGAACATACCATACGAACTCGTTGGAGATGGAAGTACCATTCTGGTGCCAAAAGACAGGGTATCCAGACTTCGGATGGATATTGCCGCACAGGGCCTCAATACAGGTGGTTCCGTCGGATATGAAATTTTCGATAATCAGGATAATCTTGGCACGACAAGTTTTGTGCAGAATATTAACAGCCTGCGTGCCCTGGAAGGTGAACTGGCAAGAACCATTAATTCTATTGACCAGGTATCCAGTTCAAGAATTCATCTGGTTCTTCCCCAAAGACGGCTTTTTAGTAATGAAAGCCGCGAAGGGTCCGCCTCTATTTTTATCAAGACAAGAGGAGGCAGACTTGGCCGCGGACAAATTATCGCAATTCAAAATCTGGTTGCGGCGGCTGTACCGGAGCTAAATCAGGAGCGTATTTCAATTGTTGACCAGCAAGGCTCTCTGCTTGCCCGCAGTTCTCCCGAAGGTGAAGTTGGTTCGCTGGCAACATCAATTGAAGAAAAGAAAATTTCTTTGGAAAACAGGCTGCGTACACAGATTGAAGAACTGATTGCCAAAACTGTTGGCCAAGGCAAAGTAAGAGCCGAAGTAACAGCAGAACTGGATATGAACAGAACCACCAGCAATTCGGAGACTTATGATCCGGATGGAGCCGTTGTCCTTTCAACAACAACGCGGGAAAAATCTTCTACGGATGTTCAAAATGCAGAAGAAGACCAGGCAATTTCAGTCGCAAACAACCTGCCCAATGCCGGCATTGCAGAAGACACAGGACCGGACATCCAAAGTCAGAATAATTCTTCCGAGAGTGAAGAAGTTACGAATTACAGCATTTCCAAGACAATCAGTACACAGGTTAATGAGGCTGGTTCAGTCAGAAAACTATCCGTCGCCGTATTGGTTGATGGTCGTTATCAGGGCGGCGAAACTGCTGACGATGGAACCGTAACGCCAATCACATATCAACCCCGTTCAGATGCTGAAATTACACAGATTGAAGAGCTGGTTAAATCAACAATCGGATTTGATGAAACACGCGGTGATACGGTAAGCGTCATTAATATGGAATTCGCACCAATTGATTATGGTGAAGCAGAAGTTGAAAAGTCAATGTTTGATTTGGCTAATATAGATATTATGCGTGTTGCTGAAATAGCTACGCTCTTTATCGTATCTGTTTTGCTTATCCTGTTTGGCTTGCGACCACTTATTTCTTATATGATGACATCGCAAAGTGGTGATGGAATGCCAAGACAGGCGCAATTGGCAGGTGCCGTTGCCCCTGGTGCCGGGTATGCACCGCAACAGCAGATTACCGGCTATGATCAGCAACAGGCAGCACTTGCGCCGCCTGCGCCACCACCATTGCCCGTAAGACGTGAAGACAGAATTTCCGCCCGTGAAGTTGCCCAGCAACAGGGTATGGAAGCGGCGATTGACGTCGCCGCTGTAGAAGGAAGAATTCAGGCAACCACCTTGAAAAAAGTGGGTGAGCTTGTTGAACGGCATCCGGACGAGTCCGTTGCTGTTGTTAGAAGCTGGCTATATGGATAATAAATAGTGGGAAACATTACACGAATACAGGACTTAAATTCCTATGACAAAGCCGCAGCGTTGATGATCGCGCTTGGCGAGGAACATGGTCGGATTATCTGGAGTCTGCTGGATGATGAGGAAATCAAAGAGCTCTCTTTGGCAATGTCATCGCTTGGTACCGTTGAAGCGCAGGTGGTTGAAGAGCTTTTTCTGGAATTTGCCAATGGTGTCTCTTCAGTAGGATCATTGACAGGAAGCTTTGATAACACAGAAAGGCTGCTTCATAAAATGCTGCCTGATGATCGTGTATCGCAAATTATGGATGAGATACGCGGTCCGGCCGGACGTACCATGTGGGATAAGCTTGGCAATGTAAATGAAGTCGTCCTTGCCACTTATCTTAAAAATGAATATCCGCAAACGGTTTCGGTCATCCTTTCCAAAATTAAGCCCGAACATGCTTCTGCTGTATTAAGCGTTCTTCCAGACGAATTTGCAATGGAAGTGATCAACCGTATGCTGAAAATGGAACCTGTTCAAAAAGATATTCTTGATAAGGTTGAAAGTACCCTTCGTGTTGAGTTTATGAACAATCTGGCCCGAACCAGTCGAAAAGACAGCCATGAAACCATTGCTGATATTTTCAATTATCTGGACCGCGCATCGGAGGCTCGTTTCCTTACGGCCCTTGAGGACCGGAACAGGGAAAGTGCTGAAAGAATTCGGGCGCTCATGTTTACTTTTGAAGATCTTCAGAAACTTGATGCCACTGGCGCACAGACACTGCTGAGAAATATAGACAAAGACAGACTTGGTCTCGCAATGAAGGGGGCATCCGATAAAATCAGGGATTTATTTTTCAGCAATATGTCTGAACGCGCTGCTAAAATTCTTAAAGAAGACATGGAGGCCATGGGCCCTGTAAAACTTAAAGATGTTGATGAAGCCCAAATGGAAATTGTTGCTGTCGCCAAAGACCTGGCCGATGCCGGGGAGATTATACTTTCCGAAAAAGGCGAAGAAGAATTGGTATATTAGAGAAATAATATGGAATCCGTTAAATTTACATTCGATGATGACTTTTCAGCTGACGCTTCCAGCGGTGGTTATTCGAGCAAAATGCAATTTGCCCGTGATGAAGCTTTTGCGCAAGGAAAAGAGCAGGGATATTCTGAATCGCTCGGTTCCATAGAAAAAAGTTGTGAAATAATTCTGGAGGATATCAGGAGTTCTTTTTCAACATTATTAGCCCGCCATGAAGAACAGGTTGCGATTATGGAAAAGAATGCAACAGCCCTTGTTCTGGCTATTATTCAGAAACTAGCCCCTGCTATTGTGTCTGATAAACCGATCAGAGAAATTGAAAATCTGGTAGAGGAATGCATGAGAAACAATCCAACGGAACCACGAATGGTTATTCGCGTTGATGAAAAAATGCTCCCTATGCTCAGAAAGAAAATCGATACAATAAAAACATCAAGTGATTATAACGGTCAGATTGTTCTTATCAGTGACACGATGTCAAATATCAGTGACTGTAAAGTGGAATGGATAGACGGGGGAGCGGAAAGAGATTTTGATGGACTTATGAAATCAATTGAGGAAGCGGTGCAGATATTTATTGATGCCCCGTCAATGACCGAAAGTAATATTGACCACAAGGGTTCTTATAAAAGCGTATTGGATGATTTTCCGGAAACTTGAAGTTAATACTAAACAACAAAACTATAAAAGAGCAATTTTGCTGCAGCTAACTAAAAATTAAGGACAAAATGCTAATGTCTGATACAGAAAATGTCGACTGGCAGGAACTAGAAAACCAAGGTGCTTCGTCAAACGGTTCCGGGAAAGGACAGACTGACGAAAAAAGCCTTGAAGCGATTTATGATGTTCCGGTTCGCGTGTCTGCCGTACTTGGAAAGACAAATTTACAAGTCTCCAAATTACTGCAGCTGGGCCCTGGTGCTGTACTTGAGCTGGATCGAAAGGTGGGAGAAGCTGTTGATATTTTCGTTAATAACCGGTTAGTCGCCCGTGGTGAAGTTGTATTGGTTGAAGAAAAACTCGGGATAACCATGACGGAAATTATTAAAGTAGAAGATTAGGTGATATTTTGATTACACTTCTTGGCATCGTTCTCGGTTTTATCCTGGTATTATCCGCCATATTTATTGGCGGTTCACCCATGGCATTTTTAAACCCGCCTTCTATCCTTATTGTGGTATTCGGTACCGTTGCCATCACAATGGTAAGTTTTTCGATCAAAGATCTTATCAATATTCCAAAAGCCCTTCTTAATATGCTTGTCTATAAGCCTCATGATCCTCGTGATGTCGGCGTTTCAATGATACAAATTGCGGAAAAGGCAAGAACAGAAGGATTGTTGGCAATGGCAAATGTGGCCAAAAATTTGAACCATGAACCATTCCTGCAAAAGGGCCTTAACCTTACTGTTGATGGTACAAAACCTGACGAAATAGAAAAAATATTACAACAGGAAATTAATTATACACAGAGCATCCAGTCTAAAAGTGTGGATCTTCTGCGCCGCGGTGCTGAGGTTGCACCAGCGATGGGCCTTATTGGGACTTTAATAGGTCTGGTACAGATGCTTGGTAATCTAAGTGATCCAAGCACAATTGGCCCGGCAATGCAGGTGGCCCTGCTCACGACATTTTATGGTGCTGTGCTTGCCCATATGATTTTACTGCCTCTGGCCAGTAAAGCCGAACGGAATTATCAGAACGAGTCTGTAATGAATTCACTCTATATGGTTGGAGTTCTTTCAATCGGCCGTGAAGAAAATCCAAGGCGTCTCGAAATACAGCTGAATGCCATGCTACCTCAATATCAGAGGATAGCTTATTTTGATTAATGATTTAGGAAAGTTTTAATGCGTCTCATTATTGTCGGATCACTTCAAGACCAGTTAAGTACCGCATCAAAAATCGCTATTAACAACGGGGCACAGGTCATTCACGCCCCTGACACTGAAACAGCCCTTAAGCTCATTCGCTCAAAAGGTGCTGATCTGTTAATGGTTGATGTGAAGCTTGATATTGCCGGCCTGATTTCGCAGCTGGAATCGGAACGCATTTCGACACCTGTTGTTGCCTGTGGTGTTGGTGATGATTCTGATGAAGCCGTCGCCGCAATTAAAGCAGGGGCAAAAGAATTTATTCCGCTTCCTCCTGACCCTGAACTGATTGCTGCCGTTCTGACAGCAATTTCAAAAGATGAGCATGAATTTATCTACCGGGACCGCGTCATGATGAAAGTGGTCAGCCTGGCTGATCAGATTGCCCCCAGTGAGGCCAGCATTATGATTACTGGTGAATCAGGCACTGGTAAGGAAGTTATGGCACGTTATGTCCATAACAAAAGTAGACGTGCCAACAAACCCTTTGTGAGCGTGAACTGCGCTGCCATCCCGGAAAATCTGCTTGAATCTGAATTATTTGGACATGAAAAAGGGTCATTCACCGGCGCTGTTGCCCGACGTATCGGTAAATTTGAGGAAGCCGACGGCGGTACCCTCTTCCTTGATGAAATTAGCGAAATGGACATTCGCCTGCAGGCAAAACTACTCAGAGCAATTCAGGAACGTGAAATTGATCGTGTTGGTGGTTCCGGGCCTGTAAAAGTCAATATTCGTGTGCTGGCAACTTCAAATCGGGATTTGAAGGAAGAAATCAAACAGGGACGCTTTCGGGAAGACCTTCATTTCCGCCTGAATGTGGTCAATTTAAACATTCCCCCATTAAAGGAACGCCCCGAGGATATCAGAGTACTTTGCAAACATTTTGCAAAAAAATATGCTGAATTTAATGCTATTCCTGAAAAAGAAATTTCAGACGAGGCAATGCAGGTGCTTATAAACCATTCATGGCCGGGAAATGTCAGAGAACTCGAAAATACATTACACCGCGCTGTTCTGCTGACCACCGGTGCAAAAATTGGTAAGAATGATATACTGTTACCAGACGGCAAACCACATGTTGATATACAGTCTGGTGAAGACAGCAGCAGTGCACCTGAAGGGACAGGACCACTTTCCAAAAACAGTATGGTCGGCAAAACCGTTTCCGATGTAGAGCGTGATTTAATTATTGATACATTAAAACATTGTCTTGGCAACAGAACCCATGCGGCCAATATTTTAGGCATTTCAATCAGAACGTTGAGAAATAAACTGAATATTTACATGTCAGAAGGCGTAAATGTTCCAAGTCCGGGTGACGGGCAGATGGACAGCTTATGATGTGGAACAATAACTTAGATGAGTGATACTTCCGCAAATAACGCCTCCGGCGGAATTACCGGAATTTTTACCGGCCGATCCGATGTCATGATGGCCCTTGGGGTCGTCTGCATTCTGGTTGTCCTGATCTTGCCGATGCCGCCCTGGCTGCTCGACATGTGTCTTACAATATCAATTACTTTTTCGATCATGATATTGATGACTTGTCTTTTTGTTGAAAAGCCACTGGAATTTAACGCTTTTCCGACAGTTCTGTTGATATCAACCATGATCAGGCTAGCGCTTAATATGGCGTCCACCAGGCTTATTCTGACAGAAGGGCATACTGGACCAGAAGCTGCCGGAAACGTTATTGCGGCCTTTGGCTCCTTCGTAATGGGCGGTAATTATGTCATTGGTATTATCGTTTTTATTATTCTGCTCATTGTAAATTTCATGGTCATTACCAAAGGTTCCGGCCGTATTGCGGAGGTTGCAGCCAGATTTAGCCTTGATGCCATGCCGGGCAAACAGATGGCCATTGATGCAGATATGTCATCAGGCCTTATTGATGAGGACCAGGCACGGCAACGCCGTAAAGATCTTGAAAGTGAAAGCACCTTTTTTGGGGCAATGGACGGAGCGTCAAAATTCGTCCGTGGAGATGCCGTTGCCGGGCTATTGATTACATTCGTCAATATTATTGGTGGCATTATCATTGGGGTGGCCCAGAATGGAATGTCATTTTCTGCTGCTGCCAACGCCTATACATTATTGACAATCGGTGATGGTCTTGTCAGTCAGATTCCTGCCCTTATAGTCTCAACCGCTGCCGGTCTTCTCATTACCAAAGCCGGCATTACCGGTAAAACAAACGAAGCCTTATTTGGGCAGCTATCTAAAAACCCTAAGGCAATTTTCGTTACAGCCGGACTTTTATTCTGTCTTGCATGGCTGCCTGGAATTCCATTTTTCCCATTTGCTCTTTTCTCAGCACTGCTCACCACAATTGGTGTTACCATATCAAGATTACAGGTCGAAGAAGAAAAACGTGCTGAAACACTTGCAATTGAGGATCGTGCGAGAGAAGCTCAACCAGTAGAAGAACCTATTACAACGGCATTGGCCATTGATCCGATCCGTCTTGAGCTTGGCTATAGCCTTCTTTCATTAATTAATGACGAGTCCGGTGTCAGGCTTACCGACCAGATTAAAGCGTTAAGACGACAAATGGCCTCAGAAATGGGCTTTGTCATGCCTTCGGTTCGCATCCTTGATAATATGCAGCTTCCTGCCAACACCTATGTCATTCGCCTTAAGGAAACTGAATGCGGACGGGGTGATATACGCCCCAATATGCTTCTGGTGATGGATCCTCGTGGCGAGCCCGTTGCTCTTCAGGGTGAGACAACAAAGGAACCGGCATTTGGTCTACCGGCCGTGTGGGTTGATCAGAGTATGAAAGAGGAAGCATCATTTCGTGGCTATACAGTCGTCGATGCCTCAACTGTCATTACGACCCATATTACAGAAGTCATCAAGGATAATATGTCAGAGCTTCTATCCTATGCTGAAGTGCAAAAACTGCTGGATGATTTACCGTCTGAACATCAGAAGCTGGTTTCTGATCTGATCCCGTCACAGATTTCACAAAGCGGTGTTCAACGCATATTACAGAACCTGCTAAGTGAAAGAATTTCGATCAGAGACCTTCCAACCATCATGGAAGGCATTTCTGAAGCAAGTGGTTATACACAAAATATCGTCATGGTAACGGAACATGTCAGAACCCGTCTAGCCCGTCAAATCAGTTATGATAATGCAGATTCAGATGGCATAGTTTCCCTGATCACCCTTTCACCAGAATGGGAACAGAATTTCATTGAAAGTCTTGTCGGTAATGGTGAAGAAAAACAGCTGGCTATGGCACCCAGCAAATTACAGGAGTTTATCGGTCTGGTCCGAATGACTTTTGAAGATCAGGCGCATTCCGGTGAACTTCCTGTTCTACTGACGAGCCCAATGATCCGCCCTTATGTAAGATCAATCATTGAGCGGTTCAGACCGGCAACCGTTGTTCTTTCCCAGAATGAAATTCATCCAAAAGTCAAAATTAAAACATTGGGTCAGATTTAGTGCTTTTTTTGATTAATGTTGTTATAAGGAAAGCTCAATTAAAAACTATTGAGGGTGGGGTTAATGAAGCTTAAAATCTTTAGTGCGCCAACGATAAAAGAGGCTCTAAAGAATGTTCGCGATGCGCTGGGTGATGATGCGGTCATCATTGATACGACCGAGCATAAAATCGGCGGCAAGGTAACGGTAAAGGTCACTGCCGCTATTGAAGCACCTGCCCCAAGAATTAATCCCCACAAAAACCCCGCACCTGCCCCTGTTTCAGCGCCAATAAAAAAGTCACTGCGTGAGCTTGAAGAAGAATATATTGCACGGGAAACTGTCGATCTGGTAAGCAGCCTGAGCCATCATGGGCTGGCGGACAGTATTAAACTTAAACTGCTGGACATTGGTCAATCGCTAGAGTGTGAAACGCCGGAGCTAACACTGGCATCCGCACTTTCCAGCATGTATCATTTTGAACCGATAACCAGTGTGGCCCCACCGCGCCCTTTAATGCTGATCGGTCCACCAGGAGCTGGCAAAACAATTACCACAGCCAAAATTGCCAGCCAGTTCGTATTAAGTGGGAAAAATGTCCATCTTATCAATACCGATGTTTACCGGACGGGCGGGCTTGCCCAACTTGAAGGATATGCAAGCGTACTAAAAGTCAATGTCACAGAAGCGGAAAAGCCCGATGATCTGGTGCTGGCGATTAAGAACGCCCGGAAAAACAATGAAGTAATACTTATTGATACCATGGGGTATAACCCGTACAGCAAAAAGGAAATGACAGAGCTGCACAGTTTTCTAGCAAAAGTGGATGTTGAACCTATCCTTGTCACACAGGCTGGGATTGATCCATTTGAAGCAAGGGAAATAAGCGAAACATACGCTGCTCTTGGTGTTAAAAGATTTATCACTACCAAAATTGATGTGGCCCGACGTTATGCCAGCCTAATAACCGTTGCAGAAAATGGCAAAATGGCATTTGCCGGGGTTGGCATTACGCCCTATCTCGGAGATGGAATTGAACCCCTGGACGCCTTGAAATTGGCAAAATTACTTACCAGAATTCCTGAAAAGAAAATTATTAACTTTGAAAGTGAATGAAGAGATGAATAAGTCGCAAGATAATTTACAACATAATCTCATCACGGTTGCTTCAGGCAAGGGTGGTGTAGGCAAAACATGGTTTGCCGCGACTTTATGTCAGGCTCTTGCACAAAAAGGCAAGAAAACACTTCTCTTTGATTGTGATTTTGGCCTTGCCAATGTGGATATTCAATTGGGATTGATGCCACCACATGATCTGGGACAGGTCATTTCAAATGAAATTACCCTAAAAGACGCTATTTATGACAAAGCTTCATCAGGCTTGAATTTTGATGTGATATCAGGGCAATCCGGCAGTGGCGCCCTCGCCTCTCTCAAAATTGAAAGGCTCATTGATCTGGGCGCAAGAATTTGTAATCTGGCTGAAGAATATGATTACACAATTATGGATCTTGGTGCCGGGGTTGAGAATTCCGTAATGACTCTTGCCAGAGCTTCTGACAAGGTAATTGTGGTTATAACCTCTGATCCCACGTCCCTTACTGATGCCTATGCTTTTATTAAGCTGCATAATATGCGCAATAATGATGCGGAAATCCAAATTGTCGTCAATATGGCAGAAGATCAGAATGAAGGTCGACGAGCATTTGAAAAAATACTTAAGGTATGTCAGAACTTCCTTAATATCTCGCCAAAATTACTCGGGGTTATTAACCGAGACAAGCATGTTGCTGATGCTATCAGGGCTCAGGCTCCTCTTCTGGGACGATATCCGCAAAGCGTTGCCGGGGAAAATGTCATTGAAATTGCCAAAAAGCTCTGATCTGGTGTAGACTTAGGTCATAATCATTCACTTAGACTGGACTAAAAGATAGATGAGTGAAATAACGCAGCCGCCACCGGACGTACACGCGCAGGACCCCAATGCCCGCGTGAACAGGTTAAGTGCGGCCTCTGACCAAAGCACTTCAAAAGAACAGTCCGCAGACAAACAAACCGGAAAGACAAGTACAGAAACTGAAAAAGAAAAGGTTATTTCACATCATGACCCGGCAGTTACACTTGCTTCTACGCTGGCAAAACTGGACTCAGGCAGCCGGTTTAGTGCAACAGTAAATGGTCAGGACGCAGATGGCAGAACTGTTATCACATCAGAACTCGGCACATATCTTGTCAATGTTGATCAGAAATTTGCGGCCGAGATTAAACAATTAAAACCTGATACGCCCATTGAAATACGCGTGATAACCGTAGATAAGGAAATTAAAGCAGAAATAATTGAATCGTCACAAAATAATACCACATCAAAAAAACCGGTACCGATACCCGTATCGTTAACGCTCACGGAAATTGCCGGGCAGAATAATCCAGTAAAATCGCCTGTTACTCCGCCTGCTGAGACCAGAATTGCTGACATTCGGTCCCAGTATCAGGCAACAACACTCTATAAAGCTGAGCGTATTGCTAGAGAAATCGGCGACAAACTCGATAATCTCCCACTACCAACAACTTCACCAAATTACACAGTTTATGGTGCGCTAAGCCCCAATCGTGATGCAGCATCCAATCTTGCACCACGTCAGGTTTCATCAAATGTTTTTATACAGGAGATTTCACCTGATATTGCAGCAGGGAATGGAACAGCTAACCCCTCTGGTATTTCCGCATCTGTACTTGAGCAGCTTCTGGGAAAAAATATACCCGTACAGGTCATAAAGGCAGTCCCCAGAACAGACCATGTGCTTCCCGCAGGCTTGCCGGAAGCCGTGATCAAAGAGCTGAATGCGCTAACACCGTTGGATTATGTCAGTGTCGGTCAAAATTTAAAATTAAATATTGCTGCAATTGCGATACCGGAAGAAAATAATTTTAATGGTCCTCAAGCTGAGAAGCCAGCTGGACTTCTAACTCAAAACACCTCTGGCCAGACAGAAGCAGTATTAAAAACGGCCTTAGAAGCAACGCCCGACAACATAGTTTCCAGATCATCTGTTTTGGAAGGCCCACATGAAGGCGATGTAAAACAAGGTATAAATGATACTGTAATTTCAGGTATTATCATTGATACAGCCCGAAATATAAATAAAGATCAAAATCCTGCATCGGCAGCCCAGGCAAATAGATCTTCCGCAATCCTTTATGGTCAGAGTTTAGCTTCAACTTTATCCAAAAAGCCTGACCTAACGGATGGAAATAACGAAAAGACGTATTATTTGGCGACCCCCACATCCGTACTTAAATTTCAAAGCCATTTACCCTTAATTCCAGGAACAATTGTCAGCTTTACAGTAGAAAAAAATAGTCCTGCTCACCTGTCAGCTGATCATCTAACGGATAACAGGCTACCATTAAATCCCGAAACGACAACATCCATTTCAGAGCAGCCTTCGGCTATCAATGTAACAAGTGGAAAACCGACCAGCGGTGAACTTCCCCTAAACCCTCTCACAACCCAGCTAAGCAACAGGATAGAAAATTTTCTGCCTCAGACAATTGACCAACTTCAGGAAGACTGGGGCAGTTTAGGGTTAGCCCTCAGCACACTTCAGGGTTCTGCTTCAACAGCCGAAGCATCCGCTTTTCTAAGCAGGATACCCGCTATGCAAAATCCGGGACAGCTTACCAGTGGAATAATTTTTTTTCTTAGTGCCATTAACGCGGTCCATCCGGCACGGGTATGGTTGGGACCTGAAGTGAGTGACAGATTAAAGCAGGTTGGTGCAGAAAAAATAATCGACAGAATTGGTCATGATTTTACAAGAATAGCCCAAATGGCAACGGACAGGCCAACGGCTGAGTGGCGCCCATATCTGGTACCAATACATAATGGATCTGATATTTCCGCGGTACCTATTCTGATTAAACAGATTTCAAATGACGACCGTAATAAAAGTAAGAAAGATCAGGAAAACGAGGAAAGTCAGAAAGTAAAAGCGACACGTTTTATGCTTGAAATCAAGTTCAGCAGATTTGGTATGGTCCATTTGGACGGACTTTTGAAAGGAAAAACGCTTGATATAATTCTGAAAGCAGCAAACACGATACCATTTGCCGTTAAAACAAAATTATCACAACGCTATAATGATGCTCTCAAGCAAAATGACTTTAGTGGTGAACTAATCATCAATGATAACGCTCTGCCCAATATTTCAGTAAAAAAAATATTTGAGTCACTTTCGATTAATAAAAATTTTGAGAAAAGAATTTAAATGACCAAGATCATCGATGTTACTTCAATACCAGACGGACGAAAAAACTGGGTTATATCTGTTGAAATCAATGAACCGATATATTTAAAAGTGTGTTTTGTACCTGATAAGCTAATTGCTGATCATGTTTCTATAAAAAACTATTTGGCTAGGGTTTTAACGCAAGCCTGGCCGTCACCGGAAGAAATGATTTTAACAATTATTGAAGATATCAATAATGAATTGGTTCCAAAATGGGTGGAAGTCTTTTATTCAAAAAATGGGGTTAGTATAAAACTGGAGGACCAACAGCCGGGACTTGAGAATTTTTCTCCACCTGCCTAAACGATATTACTTGGCGCTGCTTCGATACATATTTAGGGAAATTTCATCAAGACGCTCCTGTTCCCGTCTTTTCTCTTCCTGTCTTTTACGCTCAAGTGCTCGCTGCTCAACAATTTCATATTTTTTAAGTTCTTTGAACGCTTCCGAGAGCTCGTCTTTCATATTTTCAATAGAGACGTCAATTTCCGTAACTGATGCCTCCAGATTTTCACGACGTTTCATGACGGAAGAGGCATAATTGGCAAAATTAATGCTGACGACCGTTGATCTTGAAAAAGCCTCTTTTTCATTTTCAAGTTCATTGATCAGTTTATTGAGTTTCTCCAAAAGTTCACCACGCATTACCTCAAGCTCGGTAATCTGGCGGCGCTTTTCATCTACCTGCCACTTATGAAGCCTTATAATGCCTTTTAATCCTTTTGCCATAACCTTAACTCTTTATGTATACCCAACTTTTACCGGGTATCATTTTTTCTTCGGCCCAGTATCCTCTAACTGGGGACGATTATGCAATATATTACTTAACAACTCGTATCCAGAAGCTAAATTACTTTGTTCATTTTTTGATTGAGATAGAAAATTCTCCAATTCCGGGTGAAAATATATCGCTTCATCAATTTCCCGGTTTGCTCCGGGCCGATAAGCCCCAAGACGAATCATTTCTTCCATATCGTTATAATCAGCAATATATTTTCTTGCCATAGATAAAAGCTGATTTTCCTCATCCGAATTACAGCCTGGCATAGTCCGACTTACCGATCTTAAGATATTGACAGCAGGAAATCGTCCTCTTTCCGCGATAGCCCGGTCAAGAACAATATGACCATCCAGTATTCCCCTTACAGCATCAGAAACGGGCTCATTATGATCATCCCCTTCCACCAGAACTGTAAAAAGACCCGTAATTGATCCGCCATTAATACCAGGGCCTGCCCTCTCCAGAAGCTTTGGAAGTTCTGAAAATACGGTCGGCGTATAGCCTTTGCTCGCTGGTGGCTCACCTCCGGCAAGTCCAATTTCCCGCTGGGCCATCGCAAATCTGGTCACACTGTCCATCAGACATAAAATATCTTTACCACGGTCACGGAAATATTCACAGATCGTCAATGTAAGGTAAGCCGCCTGCCTTCTCATCAGTGCCGTCTCATCGGATGTCGCCACGACAACCACGCTTCTCTTTAGTCCCTCTTCCCCGAGATCATCTTCAATAAATTCCTGCACTTCCCGACCCCGTTCACCGATCAGTCCAATCACCGTTATATCGGACGCTGTGTATCTGGCAAACATGGACAGTAAAATGGATTTACCAACACCGGACCCGGCAAAGATACCCATTCGCTGCCCCTTGCAACAGGTAGCAAAGGTATTAATTGACCGCACACCCAGATCCATTTTCCCCCTGACACGGCCGCGCAAGTGCGCGGGTGGGGGTGTGTTTTTTACCGGATAGGCCACAGGACCAAATTTTATAGGCCCTTTGCCGTCAATTGGCTCGCCCATAGCATTTACCACCCGGCCAAGCCAGGCATCACTTGGATGTACGTGAGCAATATCGCTATCAATAAATGCTTTACAGCCGACACCAACCCCTTCAAGTGTTGAATAGGGCATTAGAAGTGCCCGGTCACTTTTAAAGCCGACAACTTCGCAGGGAATAATCTGTTCTGTTCGGGACAATATATTAACACGGGATCCAATACTCATATTGCGCTGTGCACCAGCCACTTCAACAAGCAACCCCTGTATGCCCATAACGCGGCCATAAATTTTGTTTGACTGGATTCGCTCTATTTCTGTTTTGAGTGTCTGCAATTTATCAAATTGTCCCTAGATTCTATCAAATAGAAGAAAATTATAAGTATTAATTACAAAAATATCCAAATTATTATAATAAAAATTAACTTTATTTAATTGTAATTTATTATAATTTATTTTCAATTAAAATGCAAAATAATTATTTATTATCAATAACTTATTTTATTAACATTACTCCCTTATATTTAAATAATCATTAAGATCAGGTGCAGAAATAACCGATATTTCGATATTAGTAACAATTTATTAACCAGTTGTGTTAAGAATGGTTAACGTTAAATGGTTAACAAAACCAAGAAATGGTTAATAACAATAAGAAAGGAACCTAAAAAATGCGGGTTTTACTCATAGAAGATGATCCTTCAACATCAAAAAGCATTGAGCTGATGCTTTCAGCCGAGGGGTTTAATATTTATAGTACTGACTTGGGAGAAGAGGGAATAGATCTTGGAAAACTTTATGATTATGACATCATACTACTTGATCTGAATCTGCCTGACATGCACGGATATGACGTTCTTAAAAAATTACGTCTTTCAAAAGTAAATACACCAATTCTTATTCTTTCCGGCATGGTGGAACTTGAAAATAAAGTTAAGGGTCTTGGTTTTGGTGCTGACGATTATCTGACAAAGCCATTTTATAAAGAAGAGCTTGTCGCCAGAATTCAAGCCATTATCCGCCGCTCAAAAGGCCATGCAGAATCCATTATAAGAACAGGAAAACTGTCTGTTAATCTTGATAAGAAAACTGTGGAAATTGATGGTCAGCGCGTTCATCTTACAGGAAAAGAATATGCTATGCTTGAGCTTCTTTCCTTACGCAAAACAACAACTCTTACAAAAGAAATGTTCTTAAACCACCTTTATGGCGGAATGGACGAGCCTGAGCTTAAAATTATCGATGTGTTTATTTGTAAACTCCGCAAAAAACTGGCGTCCATCAGTGGTGAGAATTATATTGAAACTGTTTGGGGACGTGGATATGTTCTTCGCGATCCTGATGAAGACAACGGCTCTTCAATCGCCGCTGCAGGCTAATAGTTATTTATTAAAATCATAAATAGAAAAGAGCTAACTCATTGTAAAGGTTAGCTCTTTTTATTTTTTTGGATTTTCTAGACAGCGCGTAATTTTCCAATAACTTCTGTGCTGGCATCTGCGGTTGAATAAAGCCCGCGTTGACCCTGCACAGGTTTAAATTTGTCCGTTATGCCGAGTACGGTTTCAGCCGCACCCAGGAACAATGTTCCATCATTGGGGAGCAGCTTTCTCATTTTTTCCAAAACCTCCGTTTTGGTCTGCTGATCAAAATAAATAAGAACATTTCTGCAAAAAATTACATCAAACGACCCAAGAAGGGTATATGGATCAAGAAGATTAAATTTACGATAGCTGACCATATTTCTGATATCTTCAGAAATCTGCCAAAGTTCCCCAACCTGATTGAAGTATTTTATGAGCAGTTGAATAGGCAGGCCGCGTTGAACTTCAAACTGTGAAAATAATCCCATTTTTGCCTTATCAAGAACTTTCTGCGAAATATCGGTACCAATAATTTCTATATTCCAGCCAACCAGTTTTGCAGATAATTCTTTTAAAATAATTGCCAGGGAATATGGCTCCTGACCGGTTGAGGCAGCGGCACACCAGATGCGTATTTTTTTCTTTGATGCACGACTTTCCAAAAGCTGCGGCAATACAGACTCTTTAAATAAATCAAAGGGTTTATTGTCTCGAAAGAAAAATGATTCATTCGTTGTCATTGCTTCTGTAATTTCAGTAAGCAAATCTTCTTTTCGTTTAAGACGTACTTCACTGACCAGTTCATCAAGAGAGTCCAGGCCACGCCTGTGTGCTATTGGTGTCAGCCTGCTTTCCAGAAGATAAACTTTATCTTTAGGCAGAATAAGACCGGACCGTTGTTTGAGCAGACCACTGATTAGTTCAAAATCTTCTGATTTCATCATCTGCCCCCCATTACAAGATTATTAACTTTTCCTGCCAATTCCCTTAGCGGTAATACGGCATTACATAAACCAGCTTCGCTGACAGCACCCGGCATACCCCAGACCACGCTTGTCGCTTCATCCTGTGCAAGTATTGTACCGCCACCTTCCACAATCTTCATGCTTCCGGCAAGGCCATCATGCCCCATTCCGGTAAGGATAACCCCTAAAACAGCCGGACCAAATACCTGCGACAGGCTTCTAAACATAGGGTCAACGGCAGGTCGACAGAAATTTTCAGGCGAATCCTGATTTAACTTTATATAATATTTTCCTGCCTTTTCAGTAACCGTCAAATGGTAGTTCCCAGGGGCGATATAAACGCGTCCCCCCACAAGTTCCATTCCATCTTCAGCTTCTTCACACGTCAGCCCAGTCGAACGGGCTAAATGGCCCGCCAGAATTTTTGTAAAAGACGGTGGCATATGTTGCGTTACGACCACTGGCAATGTCAGTTTGTCTTTGATACCATTTACAAATTCCATAAGTGCCTGCGGTCCACCTGTGGAACTGCCTACACCTATAATTTTTGGCTTAACCGAAGAAGATTTAACCGTTTTTGAAATTTTGACAATCTGTGGGTTATTAATCTTCTTTTCGGCCGTTAGCAGGGTTTCCCGTTCTGCTTTAAAAAGTGGTAACCCTAATTGTTTTCTTTTTGCTTCTGCCAGGCTTTTAATCTTCTCAATGATTTCCACCTGAAAAGACTGCGATGTAATCACGTCCCTATTTGTGGTTGGCTTTGGAACATAGTCAGCAGCCCCCAATGACATTGCCTGAAGACTTACTTTCGCATTTTGAACGGTCAATGTAGACGACATAACGACCTGAACATCCGGCTTGATGGATAGTAATTTTGGCAAAGCTGTCAGACCATCCATAACTGGCATTTCAATATCAAGAACGATTATCTCCGGATCCGCCCGCTCTAATGTATTCAGGGCAACCTGGCCGTTCGAAGCACTGGCCACAATTTCAATGGCAGGATCAGCCCCTAACCAACGGGACATCAGTCCTCTGATCACAGATGAATCATCAACAAGCATTACACGATAAGGGCTGGCCCCTACCGGTTTTTTATACCCTCTGTTATTTTCCAATGGAATACTGCTCACTTTATAATAATCCAACCTGAACGAATTTCGATTCAATAATCTCCCGATCAAATGGCTTCATGATATATTCGTCTGCTCCGGCAGAAATTGCAGCGCTGATATGGGACATGTCATTTTCAGTTGTACAGAAAACAACTACAGGTGAGGTCCCCCCTTCGGTTTTACGGAGTGCTTTTAGAAAATCCAGACCATTCATTACCGGCATATTCCAATCCAGCAAAACGACATCCGGCATGGAATTTTTACATAATTCCAAAGCATCCTGACCATCAACCGCTTCCTGGATATCAAAATCCAGTTCTTCAAGAATTCTTCTGGCAACTTTTCTAATGATTTTAGAATCATCGACTACAAGACATGATTTCATTTTTTAATTCCAACTTGTTTTCCGTGGTTCACACCCTTTTTACTGAACCTTTATGCCGCAACCTTATTTTCATCCAGGGTCAGGAGTTTCTCGATATCCAGAATAACCAGAAGTTCATTTTCCAGCCTGAAGATGCCGTTGGAAACACTTTGCCAGTGTGGTTCAAGTGTTACCGGATTTCTTTCAAATGCTTCCTCTGAAAGGGAGAGAACATCCCCAACGCTGTCTATTATCAGACTGTATGGTTCTTTCTGATACTCGACGACCACATTCATTTCTTCCATACCTTCATCACGGTCTTTAAGTTTAAGGCGCTTCCTTAAATCGATAGCGGTGACGATCTGCCCACGAAGGTTTAACACGCCGGCGACGGCAACTGGTGATTTTGGTACTTTTGTAATTGTCTGTTTCGATAAAACGTCATGAACTTCCAGCACAGGAATGCCACACATCTGACCATCAAGCCAAATTGTCACAAAATCATTTTTATTCAGATTTTCCATTAGTAATCCTTCAAATAATCCGCTTTATAAATTTATGCTGCAGTTTCATGGTTGCTGATTTGCTCTTCAATTGCCTTTAAGAGCGTGTCACGGTCAAGTTTTTCAACATAGTTATCAAAACCAACCTCACGGCCTTTTTCAAACCTTGATTGTGAACTGTTTGCAGAAAGAGCAACCAGAGGCGTTTCCCGCCAGATTCCGCTTTCTCTTACCTCTTCAGCAAATTCAAAACCGTTCATTTCCGGCATATCAATGTCACTAATAATAAGATCAAAATCTAAACCTTTTTCTCTTAACTTAAGAGCTTCTGTGGCTGTGCTTGCAATAGTGACGTTATAGCCAGCCGCTGTTAAAAGGGGTTTTAAAAGATTTAAGAAGAATGTGCTGTCATCAACGATAAGGATATTCTTACGTTTCGATTTGACTTCAACCTGAATGGAGTCCATCCCCATTTGCCAATTATTAAACGTTCTTTCAAAATAATAGGCGATATCTATTACTTCGGTAGCAACTCCATCAATAATAGCCGTGCCAAGCTGTCCAATGGCTTTTGAACTTAACTCAACTTTTATGGAATCTTCCTTAATATCTGATATTTCATCGACAATGATGCCCATTGCCTTATCATCATCTGTAAATACCAGCATAGGCTGGCGACCTTCAGATTTGATATCATATTTGTCATTGATCAGAACCAGAGGCATAAGTTTTCCACGATACTGAACCATTTTAGTGCCTTCCGAAATTTCAATCTTGCTGACGTCAATTTCCTCAAGTCGTGACACAAGTGAAAGCGGAACAGCCCGTTTGGTGTCACCACCGGCCCGGAACAGAAGAATTGCTTCTTTGTCATCAAATGTAGACCTAGACACGTCTTCCTCCTGCTCAGCCCGCTGGTCAGAAAGTTCCGACATCGCTTCATTTGCTTCACTGGCAATGCCATTTGGATCAAGAATCATAATAACGGTCCCGTCTCCCAATATTGTGTTGCCGGAGAAAACATTTAAATCACGTAGAATTGGTGCCACGGGTTTCACGACGATTTCTTCTGTATCAAATACACGGTCAACAACGATCCCGAATGTGAAATCCCCAACCTGTGTAATAATGATGAAATCTTCACGCAGACTGTTCGCATCCACCTTGTCCCCCTCTTCAAATCCAAGGATTTTATTTAAATGGAGAAGTGGTAATAATCGATCACGCAGCCTTAATACTGGCGTAGCATTAATATACTCAATTTTATGGTTTGAATCCCCCGATGCCCTGACCAGTTCCAGAACACTAATTTGCGGGATGGCAAATCTTTCGGTACCGGACTCAACAATAAGGGCAGAAACGATTGCAAGGGTCAATGGTATCTTAATTAGGAAAGTTGTTCCTTTTCCTTCGGTGGATTTAAGCTCAATCGCACCTCCGATTTTCTCAATATTGCTGCGGACAACATCCATACCGACACCACGGCCAGAGACGCTTGTTACTTTTGCAGCCGTCGAGAACCCTGCATGGAAGATGAAGCGCTGAATCTGCTGATCAGACATTTCAGCGAGCTCCTCTTCGCTCGCAAGACCGTTTGAAAGGGCCTTTGCCTTCAATTTCTCAACTGATAATCCGGCACCATCGTCCGATATTTCAATAATAATCTGGCCGCCTTCATGAAAAGCATTAAGACGAATAGTCCCTGTCTCCTTTTTACCGGCGGCAATACGGTCTTCAATTTTTTCAATTCCATGATCCGCAGAATTTCTGATCATGTGTGTTAGTGGATCTTTAATCAGTTCCAAAACCTGACGATCAAGTTCAGTTTCTGCACCGAGCATTTGGAGGTCAATTTTTTTGCCAAGCTCCATCTGCAGATCACGAATAATTCTAGGCAGCTTTGACCAGGCATTTCCGATTGGTTGCATACGTGTTTTCATAACACCTTCCTGCAGCTCTGTTGTGCATTGGCTCAGGCGCTGTAGCGGAATTTCAAATTCGCTTTCCCCTGTACGACGGGAAATCTGCATCAACTGGTTTCTGGTCAGAACCAGTTCACTAACCATGTTCATCAGGTTATCAAGGACATCAACTGTTACACGGATTGACTGATTTGCAATGCTGCCTTCTTTCGAAGAACCGTTTGCTTTGGCAACGTCTTCATTTTTGACTTTTTCTGCTGCCACTGTTTTCTGGATGCTGTCATTGACGGCCTCTTCAACAGGGTCTTCATCATCTGGTCCTGGTGCCGCCAGAAATGCCGCTTCCAGTTCATCAAGGGTCACTTCACCCGGCACTGTCGGCCTTACGTCTGAAACTTCAATAGATGCTTCTTCAGTAACTTCTGTCTTTTCAACAAGATGAAGTTTGCCTTCAGCCATGGCATTCAGTTGATTAATGATTTCGCTATCATCACCTGCGGGTTCTTCCTGATTTTGCTCAAGACCCACGAGAATTTCTTTAATGCGGTCAAGCGCGCTCAAAATCAGGGTAACCGCTTCCGGGGTAACCTTCATTTCGCCATCACGAAATTTTCCTAGTACATTCTCTCCTGAATGGGCCACTGCCTCAAGACGGGGAAGACCCAGAAAGCCACAGGTTCCTTTGATCGTATGTACCAATCTAAAGATATTATCCAGAACAGACTTATTGTTGGGATCTTTTTCAAGCTCGACCAACTCCAAGTCTACAACTTCAATACTTTCGAATGTTTCCGTTAAAAACTCATTCAGCAAATCATCCATGCCTATTACCTTTTTTACTAGTTACGGGTATACCATCCACTAATTTCTAGGAAATAGGTTAAAATGAGGTAAAGCTTTTAACGATTTTTGAATTTTAATAAAATTATACTATAGCGTCATACACAGATCAGATGAGTGCTTTTAAAGTAAAACTATTCTCATTATGATTTATATAATCCACTTTACTGCCAAGCTGATGGGCTACACTTGCAGCCAGATAGGCCGGTGCCAACTTCGGATCAGCTTCCATCTTGTCCAAGGCGCCACATATCATATCACGGACTTTATCCTGGAAAATAACGCGGTCAGCCCTCACGGATACTTCTATTTTTATCTTTTGACCGGCGACATTAATACCGACCATCAGCTCGCCGCCACGAATTAATGTTTCACTGGCAACCAGGGTCATATTCATTAGCAGTTTAACCGCACTTTTATCAAGCTCCCCTAATTCAGAATTCCAATTCAGTGTCATTGGCGTGCCATCAAATAAAGCCATAGTGGCATTTTTGGCGTCTCTGATTGGTACTTGTGAGCCAATGCCCCCGGCAGCACCAAAGGCAAGCCGATAAAATTTCAGTCGATTTGAAGTCTGCCCTGCGCTGAGTTCAAGCAATTTCACAACTTCTGTTCTCATCGCTTCATCATCTTCGTCAGCCAGTATTTCAATGCCGTTTGAAATTGCCCCGACCGGACTGATTAAATCGTGACAGAGGCGTGAACATAAGAGTGCTGCAAAATCCAATTCTTTCATAAATCAACTTTCTATCTTGCGGTAATTCATATTAGCTTCATATAATAGCGATCATTATCCAAACGACAACATATAAACTAAACTTAATCTTCCTTAAGCAGAGAAATATGACACAAAGCCCTTATGACCAATATCTAGGCATATTGCCCAACTCAGCCATAGAAGCCGGTGAAAAAATAATGGAAATAAGAGGGGGTAAAGTCGGTGTCAGCTATAAAGATGACCAGACACCGGTAACAATAGCCGATCAGGCCGCTGAAAAAATCATACTGCGTGATTTAATGAAAATCGCCCCTGAAATTCCTGTCATTGCCGAGGAAAGCGCAAGCCGTGGATATATTCCCAAAGTCAGTGATAAATTCTGGCTTATCGATCCGCTTGATGGCACTAAAGAGTTTATTGCCGGTGGAACTGACTTTACAGTCAATATAGGACTGATTGAAAACGGAAATCCTACATTTGGAATAATTTATACCCCGGCATCAGGTGATCTATATATTACAAAAAACCCGACCACGGCCACTGTTCAGAAAGTGAAGGGTGGTAAATTAATTGGTGAAGAAAAGCGGATAAAAGTTCGCAAAGCTGATAAAGATAATTTAACAGTGCTTGCCAGCAAATCCCATCTGGATGAAAAAACCAGAGCTTTCCTTGATACTCTTAATATAAAGAACAAAACTTCTGCCGGGAGTTCCTTAAAATTTTGTGTTGTCGCAACGGGGAAAGCTGATATCTACCCGAGATTTGGACCAACCATGGAGTGGGACATTGCCGCAGGTCATGCCATTTTAAATGCGGCCGGAGGATCAGTTACCAACCCGGATGGTACGCCCTTTAAATATAATAAGCCGGAATTTCGGAACGGGCCATTCATTGCAATGGGAAACATGAAATTATAAAGCCAGGTTTTTTAATATGGCTATGAGCCCAAAAATAACAATAATAACCGCAGATACTTTATTGACCTTCTCCAGATGCTCATCGGTCAGTTTTTTTGATATTTTGCCCGCACCGAATGATAATATCGCCCACCATAAGGTTGATCCCAATATTATGCCAACAGAAATAACCGTCGCATTCAGATAATTATTGCCCATATTCCCAAGGCCAAGACTGACAAAGACGGCGACAAAACCAAGCACTGTAAGAGGGTTAGTCATAGTGAGCAGAAATGTGCCCATGGCGGCTTTTAACCGATCCTTATAACTGTCATTAACATCTGCAACATGGGGATGGCTAAACCATAATTTGGCCCCAATAATTAAGAGCACTGTTCCGCCGACAATTTCAATCCATCCGTTGAAATCATTAAGGACCCGTGTCAGGCCGGCTAATCCGAAGGCTGCAAGCGCACCAAAAAAACCATCCGCCAGCGCGGCGCCAAGACCCACAACAAACCCGTTCATTGACCCCATTGTAAGAGCCCGTCTGATACAGATAATATTAACCGGGCCAATTGGTGCCGCCATAATCAGGCCAATAAAAATTCCCCAGAGCAGATATGTAAGCGACATCTATAAACGATCTTCCATTAATACTTTTTACTTTGATTAATTTAATTATAGTGCATCTCTGTTTAAAACATGTTAAACGGCGAACATGACTGATGTAAATGAACAAAATGCAGAAGCTGAAAATAAGGAAGATCCAATTCGGCTTTATATATTGGAGGCAATCGCTGGCGGAAGCCATGTGAGCCCTAATGATATCGCTATTAAAATTGCCAAAGACCGCGCCAGGGAAAGTGATCCCGATGACCAATGGCGAAAATATATGCTTGCCGTAAAACAGCAGGCAAAATCACTGGCCCGCGCAGGAAGAATTTCCATACTCCGCCGTGGCAAGCCGATTGATCCAAATAAAATGAAGGGACTTGTAAAATTTTCTCTTCCCATTAAGGAAGATTAATCAGTTTACATTGATCGTGCCCAATACTTTCCCACTATAACCGATCAGAAGAATTTTTTGAATTCTTCCCTCTTCTCCTATGCTGACAAGAATGCCCCTATCATTGCTGCTTACAGACATGACTTTTTCTCCAGCTTCCAGAGGTAAATCAAGCTTAAAGGGTTTCATATTTTCGGAAACTATATTCTGGGAAGACTGATATTTTTCAACCAAAGCGGCTTCTGCGCTCTTCTGGTCATTATATTTCATGATGGAGGCCGTGATTATTAAAATGACCATGGCGACAATTAATATACCCAAAGTTATCACTATTCCCTTGAGTAATCTGTAATTTTTTGGCATTGGTTCTTCTGTCATGATAAAGCAAGCACCTTATAAATATGAAACAGTCGTTGAAGAAAGCGATCAGGGTCAGCGCCTTGATAAATTTCTTAGCCTTAAACTGGACACTATCAGTCGTTCCCGTCTTAAAAGTCTGATCACAGAAGGTCAAGTTTTAATGACAAAGGACGGAAAGATTATGAACGACCCTTCACATAAAGTGAAGGCAGGCGAAACTTTTTCCATAGAAATACCGGAAATTGTTGAGCCGGAACCAGAAGGTGAGGATATCCCGCTTGATATCCGTTATGAAGATGATGACTTGCTGGTTCTTTATAAACCGGCAGGACTGGTAGTGCATCCGGCACCAGGAAATAACACCGGAACCTTGGTAAATGCCCTAATCCATCATTGCGGCGACAGCCTTTCAGGTATCAATGGTGTCAGACGCCCGGGCATTGTTCATAGAATAGACAAAGACACCAGTGGATTGATGGTCGTCGCAAAATCAGATGCCGCACATAAAGGGCTTTCAAAGCAATTTGCAAAACATACAATTGAACGCGCATATCTTGCCATTTGCTGGGGTGTGCCCAATCCGACCAGCGGTACCATTGATCTGCCATTGGGACGTGACAGCAAAAACAGATTAAAAATTGCCGTTCGGGAAAATGGAAAGGAGGCAATTACCCATTATCAGGTGGTCAAAAGACTTGAACCGCCAAGAAAAGTCACTTCCAGAACAAATGTGATGCAGGGTATTGCTCCAAGCCTGTCGCTGGTTGAATGCAGACTTGAAACCGGACGGACGCATCAGGTAAGAGCACATATGGCACATATGGGCTATCCTCTGGTTGGTGACCCGCTATATAGTAGAAGAAATAACCCACAAAAAAACTTTTCCGACCGGGCAAAGGACGCCCTTTCAACATTTAAAAGACAGGCCCTTCACGCATATCTGATAGGTTTTATCCATCCTGTTACCAAGGAAACCTTGACATTTGAAACAGAATTACCAAATGATATGAAATGCCTTATAAATGCATTAGAGGCCGCCTAATTACCGCCCTAATCTTCAGATAGGCTTAGAATGAATAAAAGGACCAGGGGTAAAAAGCAAAATGGCAGAAAATAATTTACCGACGTTATCGCCGGAAGGCAGTCTGACAAGCTACCTGCATGAAATTCGTAAATTTCCGATGCTTAAAGCGGACGAGGAATTTATGCTGGCAAAAGCCTGGACTGAGCATGGCGACACAGAAGCTGCCCATAAGCTGGTGACGTCCCATCTTAGACTGGTTGCCAAAATCGCTATGGGATATCGCGGATATGGATTACCCATCGGGGACCTTATTTCGGAAGGCAATGTCGGCATGATGCAGGCAGTGAAACGGTTTGATCCGGATAAAGGCTTCAGACTGGCAACCTATGCCATGTGGTGGATTAAGGCATCAATCCATGAATATATTCTGCGCTCATGGTCACTCGTAAAGATCGGCACCACAGCCGCACAGAAAAAATTATTTTTTAACCTGCGCCGCATCAAAGGCCAGCTTGAAGCCATCGATGACGGGGATCTGAACCCGGAACAGGTTAAGGAAATTGCTGATAAACTTGATGTAAAGGAAGATGAAGTGGTGCAGATGAACCGCCGTATGTCCGGCGGTGATCATTCCCTTAATGCACCAATGCGCGCTGATATAGAAGGCGAATGGCAGGACTGGCTGGTTGACGAGGATACCCCTGATCAGGAAACCGCCTATGCTGACAACGAGGAAATGGATTATAGACGCGGCCTTATGGCTGATGCCATGAGTACATTAAATGAGCGTGAGCAGCATATTATCACCGAGCGCAGATTAAGTGATAACCCCAAAACACTGGAATCACTTAGCCTGGAATATAATATAAGCCGCGAACGTGTGCGTCAGATCGAAGCCCGCGCCTTTGAAAAGCTGCAATCCGCCATGCAGCAGGCCGCCAATGATGACGGCATGCTAGAACAGGATTAACAAGAAATTTTACTCAAACGGGTTTTTGACCAATATTGTATCTTCACGTTCCGGACTGGTTGAAAGGATTGCCACCGGCGTTTCAATAAGCTCTTCAATGCGGCGAACATATTTAATGGCACGTGCTGGCAGATCAACCCAGCTTCTTGCCCCAAATGTACTTTCGCTCCATCCGTCCATTGTTTCATAAATTGGTGTAACCTTTGCCTGATCATCGGTTGAAGCCGGGAAATAATCCAGTTTCTGGCCATCAAGCTCATAACCGACGCAGATTTTAAGCTCGCTCATCCCGTCAAGCACATCAAGCTTGGTGAGGGCAATACCGGTAATGCCCGATATTTTCATGACCTGACGGACCATCACAGCATCAAACCAGCCACAACGACGACTACGCCCGGTTACGGTACCAAATTCATGACCACGTTCACCCAGACCACGGCCCACTTCATCAATAAGTTCCGTTGGGAATGGCCCGCTGCCGACACGGGTTGTGTATGCTTTTGTAATGCCAAGAATATAGCCCAGATTATTAACGCCAAAACCGGAACCGCCCGCCGCCTGTGAAGCAACAACATTGGACGAGGTCACAAACGGATACGTACCATGGTCAATATCGAGCATAACGCCTTGTGCGCCTTCAAAAAGGATTTTCTTACCATCCCGCTTTGCCTGATCAAGCACACGCCAGCTGGCGCCGACAAGGGGAAGAACGTGCTTTGAAACATTGACAATCTTCTCAATAAGCTCTTCACGGTCCACTTCATCAAATCCTAATCCTTTACGAAGAGGATTATGATGCGCCAGCAGGACATCAACACGTTTTTCGATCGTTTCGCGCGATTTTAGGTCGCAAATACGGATGGCACGACGGGCAACCTTGTCCTCGTATGCGGGACCGATACCACGCCGTGTCGTGCCGATCATCGGCCCTGACTCGGTACGGTTTTTTGATGCATCCTCACGAATACCGTCGAGTTCACCATGAAGGGGCAGGATCAGCGCGCAGTTTTCAGAAATAAGCAGACTTTCTGCATCAATTGTGACACCCTGACTGCTGAGTTTTTTCATTTCCTCAACCAGCGCCCAAGGATCAACCACTACGCCATTTCCTATAATGGACAGTTTACCACCACGAACGATGCCAGAAGGGAGCAGACTTAATTTATAAACCTGACCATCTATGACAAGTGTATGTCCAGCATTATGGCCACCCTGAAAACGCACAACAACATCGGCGCGCTCGCTAAGCCAGTCAACGATTTTCCCTTTTCCCTCGTCGCCCCACTGGGAGCCGACCACAACAACATTAGACACGTTTTAAACCTTTCATTCGGTTAGTTTTTTAATTTTGTCTTCAAGCCAAACAAATTCACAATTCATTCTTAAAGCCTCTGCCTTAATGTCTGAGACTTCTTCCAATCCCTTTATTGTTCTGTATCCTTGGGAATGGAGCTTTGTCAGCAATTCACGGTCTGCGCCCACAGGAACATATATTTTTTTGTCATTATCAGTGATTTCAAGTGCTCGCATAAGACTGTCAAGATAAAGGGAAAATCCGGTTGCCGGTTCACCCTCTCCCAGTTCCGCATTAACAATATATCGTCCCCCACGGCCAATTTCACCATGAACCCCGCCAGCGAAAAGACAAAAACTGATCCCTGTCTGATATTCAAACCCGGTAAATTCACCAGGGTCAACCGTGATCACCAGATCGGAGGCCAAAGCATTAAGGCGCGTAACAAGCTTTTCCAGTTCATTACACATATCACCGGCCTCTCTTGGCAGGTTTAATTCGGAAAGAATTTTCAGACTTTTATCAGCGGGCCCGGCCGCCTTGAGCAATGCACGGCTGATCAACCCAATTTCACCTTCAATATTTGAAAGCTCGCCTATATCCTTTGAATCAAGTGCATGACGCACCTGATCGCTCATTTTTTTATCCAGTCCAAGCCCTTCGGTAATCGTTGGAACCAATAACGGCATGGCCAGATCAATGCTAATTTTTTTGGCCCCGGCATTTTTAAGGGCTTCAAATGCAAGAAGAATAATTTCAATATAAGCTTCTGTTGTGTTTGAGCCGATCAGTTCGACGCCTGCCTGCGTAAACTGCCTTTCCGGGCGTAGCTGCGTGCCATTAATTCTAAGCACATCCCCCGCATAACTTAAGCGAAGCGGTCTTGGCGCATTTCCAAGCCGTGTATGTGAAATGCGGGCAACCTGCCCCGTCATGTCAGTGCGGACCCCCATCATACGTTGTGATGCAGGATCAAGTAGCCTGAACATATTCCTGGACTGCGCTTTACCAGGACCAAGTAAAAGGCTTTCTTCAAATTCGACAAGTGGCGGCAAAATCAGATCATATCCATAAACTGAAAAAATATTCAGAAGTTTTTCAACTGTTTTCCGCTCATGTGCAGCATCACCCACAAGACTATCATGCAATCCTTCTGGCAGGAGAGCTGTTTCATTAGGTTCAATCATTCTTTAGTGGTGCCGTCTCAATTTCATAAAAAGATTCGAAGTGCTTATATCACCTTTAGCATTAATTCCCAAAAATAAAAGCTGAATTTAAACAAAAAAAGGGAGAGCCTTTAAGCTCTCCCAATCAGTAGAATGTTTTGGATACAGTTTCTACTTTTTTAAAAATTTAAGGCTTTTACCCGGCGCACCTGATTAATCTTGCTGATCTTGGCAATTATTTCCGCCGGCGCTGGCTGATCAACCGCCACCAGTGCAATTGCGCGGCCACCTTCATTGTGACGACCAAGATTAAATGTCGCAATATTCAGGTTACCTTCACCAAGAATTGTACCAAGGGCACCGATAAATCCTGGCTGGTCATCATTTGTTGCAAATATCATATTTTCGGTCAGTTCACCTTCAAGACGAATATCATCAACCTGAACAATCCGCGGACGACGATCAGCAAACAAAGTACCCTCAACAGAGAATTCACCTTTATCCGTAACCACAGTCACACTCACAAGTGTATGATAATCACCTTCACCTTCATGTTTACTTTCAATCACATTGATATCGCGCTCTTTTGCAATACTTAAGGCATTGACCATATTAACGTTGCCCATTAAAGGACTTAACAGACCTTCAACAACTATTGATGTCAATGGACGGACATTCAGTTCTGTAACATCGCCCTGATATTCAATTTGAATTTCCTTAATCGCGTCTTCAGTCAGCTGGCCTACAAAACTACCGAGCTGTCTGACCAATGACATATAAGGACTTAAGCGCTTTGATTCTTCCGCTGTCAGACTTGGCATATTCAATGCGTTCGTTACAGCACCATCCAGAAGATAATCAGCCATCTGCTCTGCCACCTGAACGGCAACATTGACCTGTGCTTCAGCAGTAGAGGCACCAAGATGCGGTGTGGCCACAACATTTTCATGACCAAACAGGGCATTTTCCTTGGCCGGCTCAACTTCAAATACATCAAGTCCTGCACCAGCCACCTTGCCACTGTCCAGAGCGTCCTTTAAGGCTGCTTCATCAATAAGACCACCACGGGCACAATTGATAATGCGCACACCATCTTTCATTTTTGCAAAAGCCTCTTTGCCTAAAATGCCACGGGTTGAATCAGTAAGTGGCGTATGAAGCGAAATGAAATCAGCGCGGGCCAAAAGTGTATCAAGATCTACTTTCTCGACACCGATTTCCTCTGCCCGTTCTTCTAATAAAAACGGATCAAAGGCAACCACTTTCATTTTAAGGCCAAGAGCACGGTTTGCAACTATAGCACCGATATTCCCGCATCCGATGATACCCAGTGTTTTAGAAGTCAGCTCAACCCCCATAAAGCGGGATTTTTCCCATTTCCCTGCGTGGGTTGACGCACTGGCCTCCGGAATTTGTCTTGCAACTGCAAACATCAGGGCAATTGCATGTTCAGCTGTTGTTATGCTGTTCCCAAATGGGGTGTTCATTACTACAACACCATTTGCTGTTGCGGCCGGAATATCCACATTATCAACACCAATACCGGCACGGCCAACCACTTTCAGATTTTTAGCCGCAGCCAGAATTTTTGGTGTTACTTTTGTTGCTGATCTGATCGCCAGACCATCATATTCATGAATTTTTTCCTCAAGTTCTTCTTTGGTCAAACCAACAATCTGGTCCGTTTCAATGCCGCGACGCTCAAAAATTTCTTTGGCAAGCGGGCTTAATTTATCAGAAATAAGTACCTTAACCATAAGGTGTACCTTTCAATTTTGATCTAAATAAAAAATATTAATTATAGCTTTTGCGAACTTCGCCGTAAGCCCAGTCAAGCCAAGGGGTGAGATCACGAAGGTCCTGTGCTTCAATCGTGGATCCTGCCCAGATACGAAGACCCGCTGGTGCATCACGATAAGCGCCGATGTCATAAGCAACATCCTGCTCATCCAGAAGTTTTGCAAGCTTCTTGGCTGCCGCAGCTTTATCCTCGTCACTAAGTGCCGAGAACCAGTCTGCAGTTATTTTGAGGCACACAGAAGTATTTGAAATTGTCTGTGGATCTTCCGCCAGAAAATCAACCCAATCGGTTTTTTCAACCCAGTTACGTAGTACGGCTAAATTATCCTCGGATCGTTTGATTAGGCCTTTTAGCCCACCAACCTCAAAGCCCCAGTTAAGGGCATCCAGATAATCTTCAACACAAAGCATTGAAGGTGTATTGATGGTTGCACCACTAAAGATATCGCTTATCAGTTTACCGTTTTTGGTAAGGCGGAATATTTTTGGAAGTGGCCAGGCCGGTGCGTAATTTTCAAGACGCTCTACAGCACGCGGCGATAATATAAGAATACCATGCGCACCTTCACCGCCCAAAACTTTTTGCCAGGAGAATGTGGCTACATCCAGCTTATGCCATGGAAGGTCCATTGCAAAGGCAGCTGAAGTTGCATCACAAATGGTCAATCCTGCGCGATTATCAGAAATCCAGTCCCCATTTGGAACTTTGACACCGGATGTCGTCCCATTCCAGGTGAAGACCACATCACGAGACGGATCAATGATAGATAAATCGGAAAGCTGGCCATATGGTGCTTCTATTTTACGGACGTCGTCAAGTTTAAGCTGTTTTACAACATCTGTAATCCAACCACTGCCGAAGCTTTCCCAGGCAAGCATATCAACACCACGGGCCCCGAGCAGTGACCAAAGGGCCATTTCGACGGCACCGGTATCAGAACCGGGAACAATACCGACAAGATAATCAGCCGGCAGACCCAGTAATTCATGGGTTTTATCAATTGCTTCTTTTAAACGGGACTTGCCTATTGCGGCACGATGAGAACGGCCAAGTGGGGCATTTTCTAAATTTTTTATCGTCCAGCCCGGGCGTTTAGCACACGGTCCTGACGAAAACAGCGCTGACGCTGGTTTCTTTTCTGGTAACATTTTATGTCTCCTATTCCTTCCAGAATAGCTGTCCCTCGTTGGGGAAGGATAGCCCACAGCGGACTATAGAGAAGTAATTTTAATTGTCAATCAGGAGATTTAAAAATGGAAAAATTAATTTTCAAAAGGGTAATCACCCGTCCTTCCATTAAAGGAAATCTGGTACATTTTGCTGTCTTTCTGGAACGTATGGCTTTTCACTTTTCCGTCCAGTTTCAGGTTCACTGTGTTGCTTTGATCGTCAAAAAGATCCTGGAGAATCCGATCGGCAATGATCAGAGTCTGCTGTCCTTCCTGAAGCGGCGCCTCCTGATAGACAAAAATATTATCAAGGGTCACTTCAACAGCAATCCAGTTCAGCGGGATCATATCCCCGTCCGGAGAATAGATGGCGAATGCCTGAACAATATAATCTTTCAGAAATGATTCGATGACCTCGTCCGAAAGCTCACCGGTTGATCCCTGATAGCGCATTAGCAGATCTTCAATATCGTGCGTAAATATCCGATGGGTAATTTCAATTGTGCCTTTTGTCGGCTGTAATTCAATCTGTGTAAATGATGCATAAAAACGATGTGCGTGCCCGATACCGGCCACGCACAATGTTAATATAATGATCAGTAATTTAGAAAAATTTCCAAAAGTCACTATTTATATTCATCCAATAGCTTTTTGAAATTTTCTTCTGATGATTTCTTGTTCTTATCATCTTCTTTTTGTTTCTCTTTTTTATAATCATCAAGAGATTTAGGTTCTTCCAGATTTTCTTTCAGCATATCGCGGCCCTGATTTGCTTTTTCCTTAACCAGATCAAAGCGGCTTTCCAGAATGCGGCGCGGGAAGAAGTTATTAAACATATCCGTGTCCGCAGTTTCATATTTCGGATCAAGAACCACGGAAGCAATTTCCTTATCGGTAACAATCATTTTTGTCACCTGATTATAGTCCAGCTTCCAAATTTCAGCCGGGAAACGTTTTTCTTCTTTTGTTCCGTCTGTATATTCAATTTCAAGATAAAGGGGCATCAAAAGACCGCCAATATTGGTAAAATCAAGCAAATAAATGTTACTGTCATCTTTAAGCATATCGACCTGCCACGGCTCAAGGTCCGCAATCAGCTTGTTATATTCGTTGCGTTGCTTGTTTGTTACCGTAAATTCATCATGATCATTATAAAAATCCTTGATGCCCGGAAATTCATCAACACGTTTTGGCAGATCATCGTTGCTGAAATAGCTTGGATGAGTTCTTTTTTCCATTTCCTGCTTACGCTTGAAGGCTTCCTCAATTTCCGGATTTTTCGTGTCGATAGTAAAGCGACGGACATTATCAAGGGAAATATCCACATGATCCGTGGTATAGAACCATCCACGCCAGAACCAGTCGAGATCGACACCGCTGGCATCTTCCATAGTGCGGAAAAAGTCTGCCGGTGTTGGGCGTTTAAATTTCCAGCGCTGTGCATATTCACGAAACGCAAAATCGAAAAGCTCATGTCCCATAATACTTTCACGGAGAATATTAAATGCTGTGGCCGGTTTGGCATATGCATTGTTACCTTTTTGTATTACAGATTCAGCATTGCTCATAATCGGCACCTGATTGGTGCTGGTCATATAGCCGGTAATATTTCTTGGATCAATCCGGCCAAGCGGATAATCTTCTTTCCATTCCTGGTGGGCCAGGTTCTGCACAAAAGTATTCATCCCCTCATCCATCCAGGTCCATTGTCTTTCATCTGAATTGATGACCATCGGGTAATAATTATGACCCACTTCATGGATAATTACGCCAATCAGTCCATGTTTTGTCCGACGGCTGTAGGTTCGGGTCCCATCTTCATGGGTAGTCGGACGGGCGCCATTAAAGCTGATCATCGGATATTCCATGCCACCAATCGGGCCGTTAACCGAAATTGCCACTGGATATGGGTAGGTAAGAGCGTATTTATTATAAACATTCAATGTATGCCGCACCGCATGGGTTGAAATATCAGACCATAATGGTTCACCCGCCATTGGATAAAATGACATCGCCATAACGGTTTCACCATTTTCTGACATATAATATCCCATAGCATCCCAGATAAATTTGCGGCTTGAAGCAAAAGCAAAATCCCGAACATTTTCGGCTTTGAACCGCCAAGTTTTCATTTGTGTAGAATGGCTTTTTTCATTCTCAACAGCTTCTTTTGGCGTCACAATAAACACAGGCACTGACGCTGTTCG
This sequence comes from Emcibacteraceae bacterium, assembly GCA_041396985.1. Lineage (NCBI taxonomy): Bacteria > Pseudomonadati > Pseudomonadota > Alphaproteobacteria > Emcibacterales > Emcibacteraceae > Emcibacteraceae bacterium. The sequence goes on along the minus strand of JAWKXO010000002.1, from coordinate 593,281 downwards.
CGCTTCAATCAGCCGGTCGCGTTGATCCTGTGTAAGCACGTCTGCACTATTTTGAAGCTCGCCGGATGCAGCAACGATATGATCTGATGGCGCAGTGATCGCAACATCATAATCACCAAATTCCAGTGTGAATTCGCCGCTCCCCTGATATTCCTTATTATGCCAGCCTTCATAATCAGAATAGGCTGTTACACGCGGGTACCATTGGGCTATTTCATAAATTCTGTTTTCGTCGCGTGGAAAAAATTCATAGCCCTGACGGGAAAGTTTATATTTCTTCGCATCCGGAATATTATACCACCAGCTTATATTAAATTCAGTTATTGCACCGGCCGCCAGTGGCTCCGGAAGGTCAATTCGCATCATTGAGCCAACCACAACATTCTTAAGATCACTTCCAGTACTGTCCGTCAACGATGTGACCTTAAACCCACCGTCAAAAGACCTTTCATCTACATATTTTCTAAAGCGCTCCATGGTCATGCCTTTTGTCGTTTTCGGCATGGTTTCGCTTTTTTTGTCCATGGATGTTTTTGGATCAAAACGGTTCTGATCCATTTGCATCCAGATATATTTAAGGGCATCCGGCGAATTATTATAATATTTGATTGTTGCTTTCCCAGTTAATGTCTGCTTGTCATCATCAAGAGTTACATCAATTTTATAATCTGCCCGTTGCTGCCAATATGCGTAACCGGGTGCGCCTGATGCGGTTCGATAACTGTTGGCTGTGGGCAGATATTCATTCAGCTGCCTGAATTTGTCGTTGATCTGATTTTGAGTTTGTGCCTGAGACGTCACAATAAAAACAGCACTTACAAACAATCCCAAAAATGTGGATTTCACCTTAATCATAATAAAAATTCCCTCAAATAACCTTCAATGCATTATTTATTCAAAGGATACTATATAGTATTACGACTTTAGTCCAGTATGCTTTTAATCAACCGAAACCAGGTGATTTATGGGTCCACAGCCACTGCCGTAGCCCGGTGCCTGCTCCAGCGCTTTATGAACAAAATTGTGGGCACGCGCCACAGCATCCACCAATGTCATATTTTGTGCCAGACCCGTTGCAATGCCCGACGCCAAGGTGCAGCCGGTTCCGTGGTTATCCTTTCCCGGCACTCTAAGGGAAGAAAATATTTTTTCCGAATTCTGAGTTACCAGAAGGTCGGTCAGGATATCACCTTTTAGATGCCCGCCTTTAATAAGAACTGCGCCAGGCCCCATTTTGAGTAGATCGTCTGCAGCACGGCGCATGTCGTCCATATTTTTGAGAAGCTCGGTCCCGGTTAGTTTTGCTGCTTCGGCAAGATTAGGGGTAAGCAACGTCGTTTTTGGAAGAATTTCGTTGACCAGCGTATTTACACTGTGGGGCTTTAAAAGCATATGGCCGCTGGTGGACATCATCACCGGGTCAACAACGAGTGGAATTGACTTACCGTGTTCTTTTAGAACATCACTAACAGCCAGGATAATATCCGGAGAAAGCAACATGCCTGTTTTGATAGCATCGGCACCAATATCCCCAAGAACCGATAATATTTGAGCCTTTACAATCTTTGCCGGAATAGGAAAAACGTCACTGACCATATTGGTATCCTGAACCGTTATGGCCGTAATGGCCGACATGGCATAGGCGCCCAGTGAAGAAATGGTTTTAATGTCCGCCTGAATCCCTGCACCACCACTTGAATCAGAGCCGGCGATTGTTAAAACCTTGCCTTTCATCAATTATTCGCTTCGCACGCTTGCCTGGACAGAAGCGACAATATCGTTGGCAACAGTGTTGATCAGGTTATCATCAGACCCTTCGACCATAACGCGGATGAGTGGTTCTGTTCCTGACTTACGAATGACAACACGGCCATCACCATTTAAACTGCTTTCACCATCAGAGATTGCCTGTTTGACATGACTGTTCTCAAGAGGCTCATCCCCTTCTTTATATCTGACATTTTTAAGAAGTTGGGGATATGGCTCAAACGATTTAAATAAATTACTGACCGGACGTCCTTTTTCCGTCAGAACGGCCAGCACCTGCAAAGCCGCCACCAGACCGTCACCCGTCGTATTAAAATCGCTCAATACAATGTGGCCGGACTGTTCACCGCCAATATTGCAGCCAAGCTGCTGCATTGCGGCAACAACATATCTGTCGCCGACTGATGTCCGTTCCAGACGCAATCCGATTGATTTAATATATTTTTCAAGGCCGATGTTTGACATGATTGTTGCGACAAGGGCATCGCCTTTTAATCTACCATTCTGATGCCAATTGGTCGCAATTGTCGCCATGACCTGATCACCATCAATAATTTTACCGTTTTCGTCACAGATAATGAGCCGGTCAGCATCACCGTCCAGAGCAATACCAATATCCGCACGGGTTTCTATAACTCTATCACACATCGCCTGCGGTTTTGTGGACCCACAGGCATCATTAATATTTGTTCCGTTCGGAGACGTTCCTAAGGCAATGACTTCTGCACCCAATTCCCAAAGTACGCTTGGGGCGGTTCGGTAGGCAGCACCATTGGCACAGTCGAGAACTACCCTGAGACCGTCTAGGCGCAAATGTTTTGGAAATGTGTTTTTTGCGAATTCAATATATCGTCCTACGGCATTATGAAGTCTCTGAGCGCGGCCGAGTTTAGAGGATTCGACCAAATGCTTGTCATATCCATTATCCATTCTTTTTTCAATTTCAAGCTCAATTTCGTCAGAAAGCTTATTGCCATCATGGTCGAAAAGTTTAATCCCGTTATCATAATATGGATTATGAGAAGCCGAGAGCATAACGCCAAGATCCGCACGAAGAGACCGGGTGAGCATGGCAACTGCCGGCGTTGGCATCGGTCCAAGAAGCACAACATCCATACCCATAGAAATAAAGCCGGATGTGAGTGCAGGCTCAAGAAGGTAACCTGACAGTCGCGTATCTTTTCCGATAACGACCCTATGCTGATGTTCACCACGGGTAAAATGGCGTCCTGCTGCCATACCAACGCGCATGGCAACCTCTGCTGTCATTTTCCCTTCATTCGCTTTACCGCGAATCCCATCGGTTCCAAAATATTTTCTTGTCATTTTTGCTCTTATCTCATTTTGGGAAATTAACTATAACCATTTAATAGCACGAGTATGTTAATAGAAACTGAATATTCGAAAAAAGTTTGGCTAAAATGTGACTTCCCCCCTGCCTGCCGATAGCAAAATTGCTATCGCCTGTCGGGTTTGCAATACATCATGTACTCGGATAATCTGCGCCCCCTGTTCCAAGCATAGCATAGCAGCGGCAAGAGAGCCAGCCAATCTGTTCTCCGCCTTACTTTCACCAGTGATTTTTCCAATAAAGCTTTTACGGGATACACCAACTAGGATCGGAACCCCTAGACCATGAAACAGGGCAAGGTTCGAAATTATTTGAAGATTATGGTCAACCGTTTTCCCAAAACCGATCCCCGGGTCAATGATTATTCTGTTTCGGGGGATGCCTGCTTCAATGCAAAAATTAATCCTGCTTTCAAGATAATCATAAATATCCAACAACACATTTTCATATACCGGATTATCCTGCATTGTTTCAGGGGTTCCAAGCGCATGCATCAGTATCACAGGCACATTCGTTTCTTTTGCTATTTTGATACTGTCCGGATCATGGGAAAGTGCACTGACATCGTTTATGATGTTCGCGCCAGCATTGATCGCTTCTTTCATAACATCGGCATTACGGCTGTCGATTGAAATGGGGATATTTTTTTCAGATAAAGCCTTAATAACCGGTATTACTCTTTCTTTTTCCATATCGGTTGGTACTGGCTTCGCGCCGGGCTTCGTGCTTTCCCCGCCGATGTCAATTATATCTGCCCCTGCCCCGATCATATGAATGGCATGGGCAACTGAATTTTCCGGATCAATAAAAGCCCCCCCATCTGAAAAACTGTCTGGCGTAACATTTAATATTCCCTGTATGAGAGGCCTACATGGATCAAGTGGCGGCGCAGAAATTAAATGAATAGCTTCCCTTGCACTGGTAATATTTTTTAAAAGCTTTTCTAATTCCAGTCCAAAATTTTCCGATTGTCTTGCTAAATAGTCATCAAGCGCCGATACCGGGATGGTCTGTTCAGTTATTTCATTCTGTTCACGACAGATTATTTTTAGGGCAGAAAAATAAATATCCCCACCAGCAAGGTTTTTAAAGTTACCATCATTAAAAGCAGAGCCCCTGAGTAAACCCAGGGGCTGCGCGTATATAGATCTTTTAGTCAAGTCGCCTGACAATGGCTTTATCAGCTTTCTGTTACCGGTTCTGAGCCAATATTATCGCCTTTATCCTTAGGTTTCTTTGTCGAGGGTACAGAACCCGTAGGCTTGCTATCCGATTTGTCATCATCGCTCAGGTTTCTCTGAATTTCCTTACCCGCCAGAAGATCATTAATCTCTTCACCGCTAAGTGTTTCATATTCAAGCAGACCTTTACCCAGCTTATGAAGGTCATCAATATTTTCAGTCAGAATTTTTGTTGCCCTTTTATAAGCGGTATCCACAATCTTACGGATTTCCTCGTCAATGATTTTTGCTGTTGCCGCAGATACATTCTGACTTTGTGCCACAGAATGTCCCAGAAACACTTCCTGCTGGTTTTCACCATATTCAAGAGGTCCCAGTTTATCGCTCATACCCCACTGCGTAACCATGGCACGGGCCATTTTAGTCGCGTAGGAAATATCGGAAGAGGCCCCTGAAGTTACTTTATCATAACCAAAGATAAGCTCCTCCGCAACGCGGCCACCCATAGCAACTGCCAGATCCGCATGCATTTTTTCACGGCTTCTTGAAAGCTGGTCATGTTCTGGAAGACGCATAACCATCCCCAAAGCACGCCCGCGCGGAATAATTGTTGCCTTATGGATCGGGTCAGATGCTGGGCAGTGAAGGGCTACCAGAGCATGTCCGCCTTCATGATATGCGGTCAGCTTTCTTTCTTCTTCCTGCATGACCATTGAACGGCGTTCAGCACCCATCATCACTTTATCTTTTGACTGCTCAAAATCTTCCATAGTGACCACACGTTTTCCTTTACGTGCAGCGAGCAATGCCGCTTCATTCACCAAATTGGCCAGATCAGCACCAGAAAAGCCGGGTGTTCCGCGCGCGATAACGCGTGGTTTTACATCAGCAGCCAGCGGTACTTTCTTCATATGGACTTTTAGTATTTTTTCACGGCCCAGAATATCAGGGTTTGATACAACCACCTGACGGTCAAATCGACCTGGACGCAATAAGGCTGGATCAAGCACATCAGGACGGTTGGTAGCAGCAAGAAGGATAATCCCTTCATTGGCCTCAAAACCATCCATTTCAACAAGCAATTGGTTCAAAGTCTGTTCGCGCTCATCATTTCCGCCACCAAGGCCGGCACCACGATGACGGCCAACTGCGTCAATTTCATCAATGAATATGATACAGGGCGCATTATTTTTTCCCTGTTCAAACATATCACGAACCCGGCTGGCACCAACACCAACAAACATTTCTACGAAATCAGAACCGGAAATTGTAAAGAATGGCACATTCGCTTCACCGGCAATGGCACGGGCAAGCAATGTTTTACCGGTTCCCGGAGGACCAACAAGCAGCGCACCTTTCGGAATCACCGCGCCCAGACGCTGATATTTACTTGGGTCTTTTAAAAATTCGACAATTTCTTCCAGCTCTTCTTTTGCTTCTTCAATGCCCGCCACATCGTCAAAGGTCACACGGCCTGACATTTCGTTAAGCAATTTGGCTTTTGATTTTCCAAAACCCATTGCCTTACCGCTACCGCCCTGCATTTGCCGCATGAAAAATATCCACACACCAATCAGCAATAAGAAAGGAAGCATTGAATAAAGGAAATTCAGAAACGGGCTGCTTTCAACCGGTTTGGCATTAATATTAACGCCTTTTTGATTAAGCTTATCAATCAAGGTGGCATCATATGGCGCATAAGTCTGGAATGTTGTGCCGTCCGCCATCTGTCCGGCGATATTATTTTCCTGAATAGTGACACTGGTCACTTTCCCGGATTCAACGCCTGAAAGAAATTCGGAATAGGAAATGTCGGCTCGCGCATCTCCGCCTGATGGCCCTTTAAAGGCGCTAAACAAAGCAAGCAGTAAGATTAATATAATAAGCCAGAATGCAAAATTACGTTTCATATTGTTCACGCGTCGAACCTTTAGTTAATTAGCGATATTGAAAACCATTGTTTCATATACATTAAATAGGTGCAATTTAATTTGAAACAAGCTTGTTATACAATTTTTATTTAGGATAGCTTTTATTTCTTAAAAACAACTGAAAATCCATTAAAATCTGTAACGCCGGTTTCCTGAAGCAAAAAGTCTGGAAGCCAAAGTTTATTTTCCACATCAATTATACAGGGCAAAGTGGGTATTACTCTGTCCCTTATTCTATGATCCTTAAATAAATCAGATAGTCTTTGTTTGAAATCCGGTACTTTTTGAACAATTTTCTCTATTATATCCTGCCCTAATGGAACAATTTCTCCCGAAATACTTTTTGTATCAACGACAAACCTGTTATCCCACAAGCATCGTTTCGCCTGTTTAATGTTAACCCGTTTATCAATATCCTTATATTCCCGACAGAAAATTATGTCCTTTTCAGAAATTTTAAAAAGGATCACTCCTGAAAGTGTTTGCCCTGAGAAATCGTCCGATTTCAAACTTTGAAACAGAAATTCAAGTTTATTATAACGGGGTGGATATGTATTTCCACTAACCTTCTTAAGAATGTTGCTTAAAAGTCTAAGGGAAATTTCTTCATGAAGTTTTTGGTGAAATTCAGAATTTAAAGTTGCGTATCCATATTTATTATAGCTCACAAATTCCGATTCGGCTTTTTCAGTTTGCCCTTCAAGTAGTGACCTTACCCGTCTCATTTTATCCGCTGTCGATGACAGCCGTTCTATATCGAAGCCCTCTATTTCTGAACTTCGTAACAGTTCCCGAATTTGAATACGGGTATATTTCTCATTCTGGTTACTCGGATCCTCGATCCATTCCTGGCCATTGGCCCTTAAAAATGCAACAAGCCGGTCTTTACTTATATCAAGTAGAGGCCGATAAATTTTGGGATAAAGACCATTTGCATCGGATAACGGAAATGAAGCGATTTTGTCCATAGCAGAAAGGCCGTCAATTCCACTCCCCCGAAATAGCCGGATCAGAAAAGTTTCCGCCTGATCATTCATATGGTGAGCAAGAAAGAGATGTTCAATTTTATTATCCACACACCATTGCCCCATCAGCGCATAACGGGCATTACGGGCTTCGTCCTGAATATTGGTGTCGGGCTTGTGACCAACCCAGGTCAGAATATGATGTTCAATTCCCCGTTCACTTAACCATTTCCCAACCTGTTCCGCTTCCTGATTTGATTTCTGCCTTAAGCCGTGATCAACCGTTAATGCAACAAGAGAAATATGACGGCTTTGGCAAAATTCATTTAAAAGCAGCGTAAGCGCCATACTATCGGCGCCACCGGAAACGGCAACTGCAATATTGTCGGGGGAACCAATATTTAGCGGGTCAATGATTGTTTCGAATTCGTCAGCAGATAAAGCGGAAAAATTATTTCTGCCGCCTAATTGCATCCTGCTTTTCTTTCCTCAACGGGCCGCATACGCGTGTTTTCAGAACTGTTCGGAAAACGGGCATTCAGTTCGCGGTATACTTCACAGGCTTCCTGTTTTTCGCCCAGCAGATTAAGCGACATTCCCACCTTAAGAAGATATGCCGGTGCTTTCGAACTGTCCGGATATTTGCTCATCCCTTCCAGGAAGGTGCGGGTAGCATCCGTATAATTCCCACGGGCGTAATAAGTCTGACCCAGCCAATACTGGGCATTGCCGGCAAGCTCATCATCGGGGTGCGCTTTTAAAAATTCAAGGAAACTGATTTCGGCCTGCTCATATTGTGCATTGGACACAAGACCATATGCATAATCATATTGCTGTTTTGGCGATCCTGTAGGAAGCGGGGCACCTCCAGACGGCATAGAGGCCGCTGCACCACCCATCGCTGGCAAAGTTCCTGCACCAACCCCTTTTTCAAGCTCGGCAAAGCGAAATTCATAATCTTTTTGCATGGTCTCAAGCTGACGAGCCATATTTTCAACTTTGAAATTTGCCTCTTCCACTTTTCCTGTCATCTGGCGAAGCTGGGTTTCAAGTTCGGAAATACGAATATTTATTTCAGCAATCAGCTGACCTTCGGACCCGGCCGGGGCGGCGGCAACAGCAGATGTATCAATGCCTGCCGCGTCATTACTTCCGCCATCACTCCCTGACTGAAAACGGCTACCCGGCGTAAATACCCTTCGTTGCAATGCATTGAGCTGTTTTTCAATTGCCGTAAGACGTTCTCTGGTTGATTGAGCAGACACATGATCCGTTGTGCCCAGTAAAATCACTGCTGACAGGGAGAATACTAAAAATCCAGGCAATATATCTTTCATTATCAAAATTTTGTTCAACATATAGCGCTCCGCTCTGCTTCAATTTTTCTTCTAAAAAAAATGCCCGCATGACCAGGTTAGTCGCACGGGCATCTTCTAAGCTACAATAAAATTAATTTACGCGTGTTTTTCCGCGCCGGTTTTCCGCATCGACTGTGCTGATCGGGCGTTCCTTGCCGTAGCTGACAGTACGAATACGTGACGCGCTGACACCCATCGCAACAAGGTAGTTTTTAACCGCGTTGGCACGACGATCACCAAGAGCAATGTTATATTCACGTGTACCGCGCTCGTCACAGTGACCTTCAATAATAACATTTACAGATGAGTTGGCTTTCATCCAGTTTGCCTGCGCCTGCAGAATGTTACGTGCTGTTGCATCAATATCATAACGGTCAAAAGCGAAATGCACCAATGAAGCATCCATTCCACCGCCCATAACTTGATTTTCAAGGTATTCCTGAGTTGTTGTGTCAACAGGTGCCGGTGTAGGTGCTGGCGCCGGTGCTGGTGCTGGTGCTGGCTCAGGAGGAGGTGTGTTATCCATTGTATCACTCCCTGAATTCGCACACGCACTTAAAACCAGTGCTGCCCCGGCCATAATTAATAATTTTGCATAAAATTTATTTAGCATTTAGTGATCCTTCACATATTTATCTTTTTATTTTTTTCCTAAAACTACTGTCATTCCCCATAAGAATTGACAAACGCATCCAATCATACATTCCTTTGGCCTACATAATTACATCGACTATAAACGTAGATTATAGAGGAATCAAGCAACAATACTCGCTATTTAGCGGCATAATACTAACTATTTGTTAATATTATCACCAATTCATTATCAATCCCTTAACGTCTATCCAATAATGGTGACCAGGCAGGGTCTGATCCATCAAGGGGCGTTAAGACCTGTCTTTCATTATATCCAGTCAAATCAATCGACCATAACTGGGTTTCTCCGCCTCCTCCCCTGTTATCATAAGGATATTTCCGATAGTACATGATGACCCGTCCATTTGGTGACCATGTCGGCCCTTCCTCAAAATAACTTTCGGTTAATATCCGTTCGCCGGACCCGTCCGGACGAATGACCCCTATATAAAATTTGCCTCCAGTCTGCTTAGTAAACGCAATCAGGTCACCACGGGGAGACCAGACAGGTGTTGAATAAAGGCCCTGACCAAAACTGATCCTTTTAATATTGCCGCCATCCGCATCCATCACATAAAGCTGCGGGGTGCCTCCACGGTCAGATGTAAATGTAATATAACGACCAAAGGGTGAATAACTCGGGCTGGTATCAATCGCTGAATTTGTCGTCAGCTGCTTAATCCTGCGGGTTGCCAGCTCCATAACAAAAATATCGGTATTGCCATGCTCGGCTTTTGACATAATGACATTTTTACCGTCCGGTGAAAAACGTGGCGCGAAGGTCATGCCCCTGAATTCACCCAACATTTCCGATTTGCCGGTATTGATATTAAAAAGATAAACACGCGGTGTATCGTTATAATAGGAAAGATATGTAATTTCCTGTGATGTTGGTGAAAAACGGGGATTAAGTACCATGAAAGACCCGTCTGTCATGAATTGATGGTTATACCCATCCTGATCCATAATCGCGAGACGCTTAATACGGTTTAGATATGGACCACTTTCCGAAATATACACGATCCGGGTGTCAAAATAGCCTTCTTCCCCCGTAAGCCTTTTGTAGATGGCGTCTGAAATTTTATGCGCTACACGGCGCCAGCTTTGTGGCGAGCCCGTCAGCGCAAGTCCGGCCATTTGTGATCCTGCCAAAACATCCCAAAGTCTGAATTCCACCCGCAGCTGGCCATCTTCACGCAAAATTGTCGCCCCTGTTACAAGAGCCTGGGCACCAACAGCACGCCAGTTTGCAAATTGGGGAGCCGCCGTCGCGTTATCCGAATTAATAAAAGCGCGAGGATCAATTGCATTAAAAAGACCCGAGCGTTCAAGATCAGCGGTTACAACCTGGGAAATCTGCTTGCCGATTTCCATAACGGAACCGGCTGTTGTCATTTGTGCTCCACTTCCGGCAAGCGGTGTAACAGCAATTGGGAGCGGCTGAACATTACCGCGCGTGATATCAATTTCTATCACAGCATTTGCCGATACAGTTGCAGAAACAACCCCAATAACAGATACCAACAAAATCTTAAACAAATTCACTTTCAATCTCCCAATTGTCTCTATTGTTTCTCGTTTTCTTCATTATGAAATCATTCCTGAAGGGTCAAAGTTCAGGATGACTTCCCGCCATTGATCATACATTGTTTTTGGCAATTTTAAATCACTATAGGGGGCGCACATTCTTACGGCCCGTAGCGCGCTGTCCGCTGCGACCTTCATCGCCCCGGACATTCTGACATAATCATCTGCTACAGGCGGCCTTGCCAGATTACCGTCCAAAGTCAGATACATATAAACCTTAACCCTGAGGCTTCCCGCATCAAGAGCGCCAGAAGGCGGGTTCCAGCACTGCTCTTCAATTTTTTTTTGAATTGCTGCACTGATGCTCATTGTCTGACGTTGTACATCAAGTGAAGTTGCCTTCTGTTCCTGTGGCCCAAATTTTTCAGCAAGCCTGTCTGTGATGTTTTCCTGCTCCGGCACTTTGTTAAGAAGCTGTGCAATTCTGTCCGCATCATACCTGCTGGGCGGTTTCGGCTTGGCCCGCTGGGCAACCTGTGGTGGCTCAGACTTTTTCTCAGGCGGTTTTGGCTTTACGGCCGGCTTTTTTGCCTCTTCCGGCAAAGGCATTGACGACTGCATTAAAGGTGGCGGAGGCGGTAACTCTGCCTGACGCTCAGGAAGTTTTTTAGGCGGTTCAGGCTTTTCTTTCTGTGGCTCCGGCAATTTGGCAATTTCCATGGTTCTGGTTTCTTCATCAAACGGCAATATTTCAACCGGGATGACAACCATTTCTGAATCTTCCACACTGTCAAACCAAGCAATATCCATCGCCGCTATAATTAAAAAAGCGGCGTGAAAAATTCCTGATATGATAAGTGCGTTTCTCATTTACCTTAAAAACTCAAATATTACCGTGGTGGATCGGTTACCATGGCGACCCGTGAAAAACCGTTCCCGTTTAACATGCCAATTACTTCCATGACCCGTCCATAACTTACGCCCTTATCCCCATGAACATAAATGCGGTCTTCCTTGCGGTTTTCAAAAATTACGCTAATGCGGGCAACCATCTGGTTGAGTTCCACCTGCTCATCCTGAAGATAAATTTTACCTTCCTTATCAATGGTAATGGACAGCGGCGTATCATTTTCTGGCAGGTTATTTGCCCGTGAATTCGGTAGGTCAATCGGCACACCTACTGTGAGCAAAGGCGCTGCAACCATAAAAACCACAAGCAGTACGAGCATAACATCAACAAAAGGTGTAACGTTAATTTCACTCATTTGCTGATATCGTTTCGTGCGTCCCATCTGGCGTCCGCCGCCACCACTATGCATCTGCATAAGCTTACTCCTCATCCATCTGGCGCGAGAGAATTGTGCCAAATTCTTCAGCAAAGCTCTCAAGCCTGTTGGCATATCGGCCTAAATCCGCTGAAAGTACGTTATAAGCAACCACAGCCGGGATCGCGGCGACCAGCCCCATGGCCGTTGCGGCAAGCGCCTCTGCAATACCGGGGGCCACGACCGCCAGTGATGAATTATTTGACGAGGCGATTGACTGAAAACTGTTCATAATACCCCAAACGGTTCCAAACAGACCAACAAATGGTGCTGTGGAGCCGACGGTGGCCAGCACACTTAAATAATGCTCAAGTCTTTCCATTTCCCGGCTGACAGTAACCTGCATGACACGGTAAATTCTTTCCTGGGCGCCCATGGCAATTCTGCCTGTGCTGGCAATGGAAGACCTTTGCCATTCACGCATTGCGGCTACAAAAAGCATGGCAAGTGGATGATCGGCAGCATGTCGTGTCCGCTCATACAGGTCTTCAAGACTGTTTCCAGACCAGAATTCACCTTCAAATTCATCTGCGCTTTCATGCACTTTCCGTAATCTTCTGTATTTGTCGTAAATAATTGCCCAACACCAAACTGATGCTGCAAGCAAAATCAGCATAACGACCTGAACAGTAAAATTTGCCTGCCAAAACATGCCGAAAAATGAAAAATCCGGCGAAGTACCACCTAAGTCAATTGCTTCTACCGCCTCTACTGCACTTTGTGCAACGTCTTGTGCCATTCCTATGTCCCTAAAAAAACTTCACGTTGTTAAATTTATTATTCAAATCTTTCTGCAATTGCCTTAGGCAATCTTTTTGGTTTTCCGTCTTTGCCGATTGCGGCAATTTTTATTATTCCCAGAACCAGTTCTTCTTCTTTTTTAGTGATAATTTGCCTGATAACGATGCTGGCACCGCCGCGGTCGATGATTTCGCTCCTCACAATCAAATTATCATCAAATCGAGCAGGTTTTTTAAAGTCAATTTCCGCTCTTTTTACTACAAAACTGACGTCTTCCGGGTTGTTATAATCTAACATACCCTTTTGATCAATACCAAGTACCCTGAGCATCTCGGAACGTGCACGCTCCATGAATTTAAGATAATTGGCATAATAAACCACTCCGCCGACATCAGTATCTTCGTAATAAACACGTAGCGGAAAATAATGTATATTTTCTTTAATAGTTCCAGAATGTGGCAAAATTTCAGTCATATTTACTTTTTTGTCTCATTTTCGAGCAGGTTAAGCTGGGCCGCTTCAAAATTCTTCGGTGCTTTTAGGCCGATATGTTCAAATGCCTGCGGGGAAAGCATGCGCCCTCTTGGCGTCCGCTGGACGAGCCCCATTTGCATCAGATAAGGCTCAATAATATCCTCAATAGCATCCCTTGGCTCACTTAAAGCGGCCGCGAGGGTTTCAATACCGACCGGGCCACCACCATAATGTTCGCCAATGCATTTCATATATTTATGGTCCATGGCATCAAGGCCGCGTTTATCGACTTCCAGCCTTTTTAGGGCACTATCAGCAATTTCAGCAGTGATCGGTCCGCTGCCGGCGACTAGGGCAAAATCGCTGACCCGCCGCAGCAGTCGACCGGCAATACGCGGTGTACCCCGCGCACGTCTGGCAATTTCAAGGGCCCCGTCCCTGGTCATTTCAACACCAAGCACGCGGGCTGCCCTGCTTACGATTTTCTCAAGATCTTCCGGTTCGTAAAAATTAAGCCGTGTCGGAATGCCAAAACGATCCCGCAGCGGCGTTGTCAGCAACCCCGAACGCGTAGTTGCCCCGACCAGCGTGAATGGTGGCAGATCAATCCTTACCGATCTTGCTGCCGGACCTTCACCAATGATCAGATCTAGATGAAAATCCTCCATCGCCGGATATAAAATTTCTTCCACCGCCGGATTAAGACGATGAATTTCATCGATAAAAAGAATATCATTTTCTTCAAGATTGGTCAGAAGCGCAGCAAGGTCACCTGATTTTGATATCACCGGCCCCGCTGTAGCCCGAAAATTCACGCCCAGTTCTCTTGCCATTATCTGTGCGAGAGTGGTTTTTCCAAGGCCCGGAGGGCCAAAAAAAAGCACATGATCAAGGGATTTGCCCCGTGCTTTCGCGGCCTCGATAAACACTTTTAAATTATCACAGGCTTTACGCTGTCCAATAAATTCGGCCAATGTTGCAGGACGAAGGGAAGCTTCAAAATCCCCTTCCATTTTTTCGCTACTGATGATGCGGTCTTCCTGATCGGTCATTTAGACAGCTCCTTTAATCCAAGCCTGATTAGGGTCTGGACATCATCATCCGCCCCGTCACTTAATGCTTTTGATACGGCACGGTAAGCTTCCGCCTGTTTATAGCCCAGATTGGTGAGTGCGGAAACCGCATCAGCAAGTGCCGTCTGCTTAACGGATGTTCCTCCAGCTGATTTAATAGGCAACACAGCAAATTTAGCGACTTTGTCTTTTAACTCATTGACGATCCGGGTTGCCAGTTTGGGACCGACACCTGCGGCCTGACCCACGACTGTTTTATCCTGCGCTGCTATAGAGCTTGAAAGCTCATCAGGGCCAGCAACGGACAGAATGGCCAGCGCCACTTTTGCCCCAACCCCCTGAACTGTTTGAACCAGCCTGAACCAATCCCGTTCCAGTTCAGTCGCAAAGCCATATAAATGAAAATGATCTTCACGAATATGCGTTTCAATATAGAGAGTGACTTCCTGTCCGACTGCGTTCAAATTATTAAGCGTTTTTGATGAACAAAAAACATGATACCCAACACCCCCAACATCAATGATACACCAGTCTTCACCATAACTGTCCAGAATTCCCCTGAGCTTGGCGATCATGACCTTGCCCCTTTCATTATGATTTGAGCACCAGCGGTTTTCAGGTTTTCATTACGCATAGCTTCAGCAAGTCTTCCGTGTACCCCCCCGCTATGTGCATGACAAATTGCGACTGCCAGTGCATCGCCGGCATCTTCACCGTTTATTTTTACTCCCGGCAGCAATATTCCAAGCATAGCGGTTACCTGTTCTTTTCCCGCATGTCCTGAGCCCACGACCGCTTTTTTTATATGATTTGGGGAATATTCAGAAACGGGAATTCCCGCCATTGCCGGCACCAAAAGTGATATTCCTCTGGCCTGACCAAGTTTCAAGGTTGAGTTTGGATTTTTATTAACAAACGTTTCCTCAACGGCTGCGGATACCGGTTGCCAGTCAGCAATGACCTGTCCAAGCCCTTCGTATAGCTGCACCAGTCTCTCCGCAAGTGAAAGACTGTTGTCTGTTTTTATGATACCATTTGCGACATGGCTTAAGCGTGATCCTTCGACGTCAATAATCCCCCAGCCGGTTTTTCGCAGACCGGGATCAAACCCCACCAATCGTTGCCGACTATTGATCACGCGTCGAGCTGCTCCATTACATCATCAGGAATTTCATAATTTCCATAAACGTCCTGAACATCATCAAGATCTTCCAGGGCATCAATCATTTTCATTAGTCTGGTTGCATCTTCAAGACCAAGTTCAATGGTATTCTGAGCTTTCCACACCAGTTTAGTTGATTTGGCTTCGACGCCAGCTGCTTTTTCAAGAGCTGTTGAAACATTATTCAACTCTTCCATTGCACAGGTAATTTCGTGGGTGGTGCCATCCGTTTCAACATTTTCCGCACCGGCCTCCAGCGCCAATTCAAACATATCATCTGCGGATATATCGCTATCCTCGAAAATAATTTCCCCCACCTTGTCAAACTGATAGGAAACACTGCCATTTTCACCCATATTTCCACCGTTTTTCGAGAAAGCCGTGCGGATATCCGTTGCTGCACGGTTTCTGTTATCAGTAAGACTTTCAACAATAATCGCAGTACCGCCGGGGCCGAACCCCTCATAACGGATTTCATCATAATTATCACTATCACCGCCTTGTGATTTATTGATGGCACGGGTGATATTATCCTTGGGCATACTTTGTGTGCGGGCATTCTGAACAGCGAGACGAAGCCGTGCATTTGAGTCCGGGTCAGGACCGCCCATTTTTGCCGCAACGGTGATTTCTTTTGATAATTTACTGAATAGCGAGGAGCGCTTTTTATCCTGCGCGCCTTTTCTATACATAATATTCTTAAACTTGGAATGGCCTGCCATTTTCTTCTCTCTTTTTGTCCCGAATTCGGGATTAAAACATCTTAAATTGCTTTATAACCCCTTGATAAAGCAACCGTTGCAATTTGTGAATAACTTTTAGCTAAAGTTCAGGAAAAGTTTCAATAAGCCTCGCGCCCATTCTGATTGGCGCAATTCTTTTGGCAAGACCGGATTTGTCATCTGTTTCGACAAATACGCCACATAGGGTTGCAGGACCAAGAGCCGGAGAATAACGATCCCCGCGAAGTTTTTTGGTAAACCGGCTTATTGGTTCCACCTTATCCATACCGATGACACTGTTATAGTCGCCGCACATGCCCGCATCCGTCTGGTAAGCTGTGCCGCCATCAAAAATTTGGGCATCCGCAGTTGGTATATGGCTATGTGTTCCAACGACAAAAGATACGCGTCCGTCCAGATAATGGCCCATGGCCATTTTTTCCGATGTTGCCTCCGCATGTATATCAACCAGAGCAAAATGGACCGTTGAACCAAGCTGATGTCTTTTAAGTTCGTCATCAACAGCTTTAAAGGGATCATCAAGAGGATCCATAAAGACCCTACCCATCACGTTTATAACAAGAAGACGCCTGCCCCTTTTATCTTCAAAAATTGTTGAGCCTTTACCGGGCGTTCCTTCCGGATAATTGATCGGCCTGATCAGTCGCGGTTCATTATTGATATAGCTTTTAATATCTTTTTGATCCCAGACATGATTACCCGTTGATATAACATTAACGCCGAGATCAAAAAGTTCCCGCGCTATTTTTTCAGTAATACCGAACCCGGCTGCTGAATTTTCACCATTAACAATAATTGCATCTGGTTTTAGCCGGTCTTTGATTTCGGGTAATTTTTCTGCGACAATATTGCGACCACTGCGGCCGATCAGATCACCAAGATATATAATTCTCACTTATTTAAACCTGTATGTTGTTTTTTCGGTTATAACCATATCTAACGGTTGATCATAGCTTTCCGTTGGAACGCTATCAAGTTTTTGATCATCATAGGCTATGCCGATTGCAATTACATCCGGGTTTTTATTCCTCAGCTTTTCAAGTGTCCGATCATAATAGCCGCCACCATAACCCAAACGGGCGCCATTTTTATCAAAGGCAAGAAGCGGTACCAGCAAAACGTCCGGTGAAACAATTGCCCCTGTGGACTGTTTTGTGCCAAAGGGGCCATTATCAAGTGGTTCCCTTAAGTCCCAGGAATTAAATTCAAGAGGTTCTTTCTTCGCCCTGATTGTTGGAAGACATAATGGAAAACGCGCCGCATGCAAAACCTTTAATATCGTCAAGCAGTCCATTTCATCATTAATGGGGATAAATCCTGAAATAGTTCTGATTTCATCAAGTTCAGGAAGCATGATTACCTGTGAGGCTATTTTTCTGGCTGCCATGCCATTATCTTTGGCTTTGGCTTCTGCCCTGCGGATTAAAGATGCCTCTCTTAATGATTTTTTATCAGACATTTACCTGCTACTTCCAGACACAACTAAAATTAGGGTGCGGGACCGGTTTGCCGTGACTGTTATATATCCTCCAGAACCTAATACGTATAGGTGGGCGCCGCAATAACAAGGCCACGGCCAAGACAGAGGCAGCTCCCAATGGAGAATTATCGCCCCGGGGATAAGTTAAGCCACTAACAAAACAGAACCCGCAACATATATGTAAGGCTTCTTTTTGCTTAACTCAATGTCAAGATTGCATTATCGTGTAATTTAACATAAAAGTTTAGCTTATTTTATAAATTGAGTACCCATTATTGTAAAAAATGAAAAAAACCGCTCCCCATATAATCCATGTTTTTCCGTCTTTCGGACGGGGAGGTGTGCCAATAAAAATCAGCCATTCAATTAATTATTTTGGCACTAAAGCACGGCACACTATCATTTCCACCAATAAGGATTATAGTAGTGAAGATATTATACAGAATGGTCTGAACGTTGTAATTGACATGTCCCATCACGACATTCGCGGTGGTTTGCTTCACAGGATTAAAAAACACAGAAAATATCTAAAAAACTGTCACGGTGATTTACTGATCACTTATAATTGGGGTGCCGTAGAATGGGCGCTGGCCAACAGTTTCGGACCGATCATGCGCCACATTCACGTGGAAAGCGGTTTTGGACCGGAGGAGGCAACGAATACTATCCCGCGCAGAAATTTATTCAGGAGAATTGCCCTGCGCAATATTGAATTTTTATCTGTTCCGTCAATGAAGCTGGTTGAAATTGCCCGAACAAAATGGAAAATTCCTGAAAAAAAGATAAAATATATACCAAACGGGGTTGATCTTGAAAAATTCAGCAATGCCGCTGAACATTATTCCATTTCCGGTTTTCAGAAAAATACTGATGAAGTCATCATCGGCACTATTGCGCCGCTCCGGGCGGAAAAAAATATTTCAAGAATGATCAACTGTTTTCACACTGTTATATCAGAAAACCCGGACATAAAAACAAGACTACTGATCATGGGCGAAGGCGTTGAAAGGCCAAAGCTTGATAAACTGGTAAAAAATCTTGGCATTGAAGACAGAGTTTTATTTACCGGGCATATTTCTGAGCCTGCCAAAGCTATCGGGGCGCTTGATATTTTTGCCATATCCTCTGACACCGAACAAATGCCCAATTCTGTAAATGAAGCCATGGCTGCAGGACTGCCAATTGTCGGGTTGGATGTGGGTGATGTAAAACATATGGTCTCAGACGAAAATAAGGATTTTATCGTCGCCCCCGGAAATGATCAGACCTTTAATGAAGCTATGAAAAAACTGATCACTGACCGTAATGCGCAAAAAACCATAGGCGATGCCAATCTAGCCCACGTGAGAAAACATTATAACCGGATAGATATGTATAAAAAATATGCCGAACTTTGGGGGATTGACCCGGCAGATTAACTAGGCCTCTAGGCTCCGGGCAAGTTCCTCAATCCTGAGGACGGCTTTACCCATTGCAACATCCATACGTTTTACTTCTGCCTCTGCTTCGGCGTTGCTTGGAAGTTCTCCGTCGTTAATTTCCTGCATTTCATCCGCAATGATAATGGCTGTCATCAACAGCAATCTCAAATCACCGACCGGCCCCATCCGTTCAACAAGACTTGCAGCACGTTTATCAATATATTCTGCAAGCATTCTAAGCCGTTCTTCGCCACCGTCCTGACAGGCAAGATGATGTTCCTGATTATTAAACTTTACTGTAACCTGTCCCATAATCCTGTCCTTATTACTGAGTATTCTGCTCTGCAATCAGACTGTCCAGCTGCCTGATCATGATACCGATTTCCTGCTGAGCCGAATCGCCCGCTTTTTCAAGTCTCTCCAGACGCTCCTCAAGTTTCTCAACATTATCTCTTGCCACTTCAAGTTCTCTTGACAATGCCCGGTTTTCTTTTTCCAGCTGATTTATGAAATCAGCCTGTTCACTTGAGCCGGACTTGAATTTTGCCTGTTTTGATAAAATGGCCCGCTCAAGCCTTGCAAGCACTTCTTCCAGTGCCATTACGGTTTTATCTGCGGATAGCCTTTTTTCTTTCTCAACCATTTTAACTCCTGACAATTTTTTCCAAACATGAGCCGTGAGACTAGCAATATTTTACCAAAAAAATCCACCAAAAAGCTGAAGAAATTTAAAAACCGCAAAAAAAAGTAAAAACTTGGCATAAAAACAGCAGTTTTTCGCATAACATTATTGACCCTGAGGCCCAGAAAGTCCATTGTGCGCTTGGTAATTATCGGGTGGGAATTGTTATGTTATTACTCTGACAAAAATCAGGGTTTGTTTAATTTAAAATTATAAGGTTTTGTTCTATTAAAATGACAGCGTCAACAAAGGAAATGGCAAACGCAATACGTGCCCTCAGCATGGATGCGGTTCAGGCAGCAAAATCCGGGCATCCGGGTATGCCGATGGGAATGGCCGATGCGGCCACAGTACTTTTCAGCAAACATTTGAAGTTTGATCCGGACTGGCCGGAATGGCCTGATCGTGACCGCTTCATCCTTTCTGCCGGTCATGGTTCTATGCTGCTTTATTCACTTTTATATCTGGCCGGATATAAAAGCCCGACGATTGATGATATTAAAAACTTTCGCCAACTTCATCATCCCTGTGCCGGTCATCCTGAATATGGCGAAATTCCGGGCATTGAAATGACAACTGGTCCGCTTGGTCAGGGAATCGCAACATCTGTCGGATTTGCGATTGCCGAAAAATTAAGCGCCAGCAGGATGGGAAACATCATCGATCATCATACCTATGTTATTGCCGGTGACGGCTGCCTGATGGAAGGGGTTTCTCATGAAGCCATCTCCCTTGCCGGCCATTTGAAGCTTGGTAAACTTATCGTGCTTTGGGATGATAACAGCATTTGTATTGATGGCCCCACCGATATGACTGTTTCCGATAATCAGAGAAAACGCTTTGAAGCATCCGGCTGGCACACACTTGCTGTTGATGGCCATGATCCGGACGCGGTTGATGCAGCCATTGAAGCTGCAAAAAAAGATGATCGACCATCATTAATCGCCTGCAAAACGATTATCGGGTACGGTGCTCCGAATAAAGCCGGAACCTCAGCAACGCATGGTGCACCGCTTGGCGATGATGAAATTGCCGCCGCACGCGAATTCCTTGGTTGGTCATATCCACCTTTTGAGGTTCCTGACCATATTCTTTCCACATGGAGAAAAGCAGGAGCAAGAAGCAAAAATATTGCATCTTCATGGAAAGAAAAATTTGATGCATTGGACAGCAAAATCAAAGCTGATTTTAATCGCCGCCTAAACAAAGATCTTCCGGCCGATCTTGTTCCGGCAATCAATCTTTTCAAGAAAAACCTGGCCGAAAATCCTGTTGGCCCGGCCACCCGCATTGCATCGCAAATGGCGCTTGAAGTCATTAACCCGATCCTGAAGGAAACAATTGGTGGGTCGGCTGACCTTACCGGGTCTAACATGACACTGACCAAAGATCTCAGCCCGATTATGGAAAATGATTTCTCCGGGCGTTATATGTATTATGGCGTGCGTGAGTTTGGAATGGCTGCCGCGATGAACGGGTTGGCGCTTCACGGTGAATATGTGCCATATGGCGGAACATTTCTGGTTTTCACCGATTACTGTCGCCCGGCAATAAGGCTAAGTGCCCTAATGAAGCAACGGGTGATTTATGTTATGTCCCATGACAGCATAGGACTTGGCGAAGACGGCCCAACCCATCAGCCGATTGAGCATCTGGCTTCGCTCCGGGCAATGCCGGATGTTAATGTATTTCGCCCTTGCGACGCAATTGAAACAGCTGAATGCTGGCTTGCAGCGCTGGAAGATAAAGATAGACCATCTATCCTTGTTCTTACCCGTCAGGGATTAAAACAGGCACGGCTTGAACATACGGATGAGAATTTATCGGCAAAAGGCGGTTATATCATCAGTAAAGAAAGTGGTGATGCAGATGTAGTAATTATTGCCACCGGTTCAGAAGTAGAAATTGCCATCGAGGCGCAAAAGGAACTTGAAGCAGGTGGTACGTCCACCCGCGTGGTTTCGATGCCTTCGACAGAAAAGTTTGACGCCCAGGAAAAAAGCTATCAAAACAGTGTCATGGGCAATGCAAAGGTTTATGCATCCATAGAAGCCGGCGCAACTTACGGATGGGATAAATATGTAGGACGTGATGGTGTTAAAATTGGCATTGATCAGTTTGGCGCATCTGCCCCTGCAAAAGACTTATATAAATATTTTGGTGTGACAAAAGACAATCTGGTCGCATCAATAAAAGAAAAATTATAATTAATAAACTGGAGAAAATATTATGGCAATTCGTGTCGCAATTAACGGTTTTGGTCGTATTGGCCGCTTGGCCCTTCGCGGTATTTATGAAAGTGGCCGCAAAGATATAAAAGTGGTCGGGATTAACGATCTTGGTGACGTGGAGATGAACGCCTATTTGCTGAAACGGGACAGCGTCCATGGGTCGTTCCCATTTAACGTAAGTGTCGACGGCAATAATATCATCATTGGTGAAGATAAAATTGCGGTAACTGCTGAGCGCAATCCTTCTGACCTTCCATGGGGTGCGCTTGATGTTGATGTCGTATATGAATGTACCGGTATTTTTACATCACAGGAAAAAGCATCCGCCCATATTGCGGCGGGAGCCAAAAAAGTTCTGATTTCTGCGCCGGCCACCGGTGTCAGTAAAACAATCGTATATGGCGTAAACCATAACACTCTGGAAGCTGGTGATACCATTGTTTCCAATGCGTCCTGCACCACAAACTGTCTTGCCCCGGTTGCACAGGTTTTAAATGAAGCTGTCGGTATGGAAAAAGGGATCATGACCACCGTTCATGCTTACACAGGGGATCAGAGAATTCTTGATACGCTTCATAAAGACCCAAGACGTGCTCGTGCCTGCGCCCTTAGCATGATCCCAACTTCAACTGGTGCTGCGCGTGCCGTTGGTCTGGTTCTTCCTGAACTTGCCGGAAAGCTTGATGGTACTTCTGTTCGTGTACCGACACCAAATGTTTCTATGGTTGATCTGACATTCATTTCCAAAAGGGATACAACAGCGGAAGAAATTAATGCCGCCATTAAAGAAGCCGCCAATGGAAGGCTTAAAAATATTCTGGCCTATATTGATGAGCCTGTTGTTTCAATTGACCTCAACCATGACGCCCACAGCTCAAGCTTTGACGCATCACAAACATCAGTGATGGGCGGAAACCTGGTTCGTATTCTAACCTGGTATGACAATGAATGGGGCTTTGCCAACCGCATGTCTGATACCGCAAAAGTTCTTCATGAAGTCGGCTGATGGCGCGCTTCAGAAACATAGAAAGCCTGGGCCCGCTTGAAGGAACGCGGGTCCTGCTTCGGGCCGATCTAAATGTACCAATGACGGTAAATGAAGAAGGCGAGCGTATTGTCACCGACAATACACGAATTTTATCCGTGGCCCCTACCATAAAGGCCCTTTCCGATCAGGGCGCAAGGGTCATAATCCTCTCCCATTTTGGTCGGCCACAAGGGGTCAGAAATCCTGAAATGTCGCTAGAGCCTCTGGGTCAACCGCTGGCCAATATTTTAAAGCTTCCGGTTTCCTATGTTGATGACTGCATTGGTGATGAAGTTGTGGCGATCACAGAAGCAATGGAAGATGGCGCAGTGCTTCTCCTGGAAAATGTACGTTTTTATAAAGAAGAAACAAAAAACGATCCGGACTTTGCTGAGCAGCTTGCCAGAAATGCCGATTTTTTTGTTAATGATGCATTTTCCTGCTGCCATCGTGCCCACGCCTCCACAGTTGGCGTTGCGGAGATCTTGCCAAGTGCTGCCGGTCTTGCCCTTGAAAAGGAACTTGATGCTCTTGAAAAGGCATTGGGGTCGCCAAAGCATCCGGTTGCCGCATTGGTTGGTGGGGCCAAAGTTTCCACCAAACTTGATGTGCTTACTCATCTGGTCGAAAAAGTTGACCATCTTATTATCGGCGGCGGCATGGCAAATACATTCCTTGCTGCTCAAGGCATTGATGTTGGCTCTTCCCTCTGTGAACACGAACTATCCGGTACTGTTGTCTCAATTCTGGAAAATGCGACTTTAAATGACTGTAAAATCCATCTGCCAACAGACGTGGTTGTCGCGAAGGAATTTGCCGCAAACACCGCTAACAGAACAACCAGTATCAATGATGTCCAAAGCGACGAAATGATCCTTGATGTGGGCCTGGACACTGTAAAAGACATTTCTGCAGATCTGGAAGAGTGCAAAACGCTGATCTGGAACGGCCCAATGGGCGCTTTTGAAATTGAACCGTTTGATGTCGCCACCGTTGCTTTAGCTGTTAAGGCGGCCGAGCTTACAGAAAAAGGGCAACTCATATCCGTCGCCGGTGGCGGTGACACCGTTGCTGCCTTAAACCATGCCGGTGTTGCTGACAAGTTTACACACGTCTCAACAGCAGGGGGAGCATTCCTGGAATGGATGGAAGGAAAGGACCTTCCCGGCGTAAATGTTCTGCTGGCCGATCGGCGGCTCAGCTTATAAAATTCACAATCACATTCTAAAACGGAAAAGGCCGGACATTAAATGTCCGGCCTTTTTTATAAATTAAATTTTCACGTTTACTGCATCACTTTCGTTGCAGTATCAAGCTGATCGCAATAGGCATTCAGGACCTCAGCCAGCTTGGCCATTTGTTCCTGGGTTTCGCCCCATTTATATTCCTCAATACCTTCACGGACACCGGGAAGCGTTTTAACGCCATATCCAGTATAGTATCCTGGTGCATAAATATGATGGCGATACCACGGACGACGAGGCAAGCCTTCCGGTCTGGTCAATCTGGCCTCAATCTGATACATCAGCTTGTCAAGCTTGTTAACATTGCCTTTGCTCAGTTTATATCCACCTTCAGACATTGCCTTATAGGCGTCATCAAATGCCTTGGAAGACAATTTAAGACGCTCAACCGCATTTTGCATCGGTGACAGATTGATATAGGGGACTTCTTCCCTGAGTTCTGGAACAACGTAGCCTTCACGAATATTTGCCGCAGCTTTATAATGGCCGCCTTTTACCAGCATATTATGACGTTCAACTTCTTTGCGGGTTTTTTCCATGGCGGAAACCATTTCATCAGCATATTCAGAAACCGTGCGCGCCATATTACCAAATTCAAATGGCAGAACATCTGCATTGGCAAGACGGGTGACAACACGACCGGTAACCTCCCCTAGTGCGCCTGTGTAATAAAGACCAGGATCACGGAATTTGGTGTAATAATGATAGCTATCATAATTGGTATGATATGACCCACCATCAAATTCGCCGCCAAATCCTATATTCATTGAGGCGATACCAAGATGTTGGAAAAATCCTGAATAGTCAGAACCTGAACCCAGTGCGCTTAGATAATAATGGCTGGATTTTTCAGCACGGGACCGGGTCATCGAGTTCGAAGACATAAGATTTTTTGACTGAACTCTTTCAGCCGCTGTCATTCCTTGAATAGGGTCTTTTACAGCATGAGCAATCTGGTCAAAGAACGCTTCCAGAGTATGGGAACCGCCTGCACCAAGGAACCCTGCACCATTACCATCCGTATTGATATAGGCGACAACTTTTTCAGAAATTTCCTTGGCATGTTGTTCAACCCATTCGACAGACCCCATAAGTCCCTGCTCTTCAGACCCCCAGGTCGCAAAAACAATTGATCTTTTCGGCTTCCATCCTGTTTTCTTTGCATATTCAGCAAGAATACGGGCTTCTTCCATTTCGACTACAAGTCCTGAAATCGGATCAGCCGCACCATGCACCCAGGCATCATGGTGATTGCCGCGCATAATCCACTGATCCGGAAATTCCGAACCCTTCATGGTGGCAATAATGTCGTATGTCGGAACAACATCCCAGTTAAACTCAAGTTTAAGATGAAGTTTTGCCGGGCCAGGCCCCATGTGATAGGTAACCGGTAAAGCACCACGCCAACGCGGCGGTGCAACCGGACCTTTTAGAGCCTTCAGGATTGGAAGGGCGTCGCTATATGAAATTGGCAATGTCGGAATACCGACAAAAATTTCCACATCCTTCAAATCAATTCTTTTTGCTTTTTCCGTCGCCCCGACATTCGGAGTGAGCGGGTCACCGGGTCGGGTCGGCAGATCCATGATTGATCCGCGCTGAGCACCGGTAGGATGTTTCCATGCCCCTTCCGGATAAATATCCCCCTGACCATAACCGTCATCTTCCGGATCAGAATAAATAAGCGCGCCGATCGCACCATATTCCTCAGCCATTTTTGGTTTTATGCCCCTCCACGAACCGCCATATTTGGCGAGAATGATTTTTCCCTTTACATCAACCCCGCGCCGTGCCAGATCTTCATAATCCTCCCTCAGGCCCTGATTAACAAAGACCACTTCTGCCGTCACATCCCCATCCGGTGAAAAGGCATGATAAACCGGTAGACGGTCGTCTTCATTAGAAGTCGGGTCTTCCGGAACTGACACTTCCTTTAGTGAAGCTGTCCATTTTTCAGGTTCAACCAGCTCAACAACACGAACTTTTGGTGTTGGCATGAGAACATTATAGGTTTCAATTTTTGTATCATATCCCCATTCATTATATTTGGCAGCTACAAATTCGGCGACCTCCTTATCAAATGGCTGTCCTGTTGCATGCGGTCTGGATGTCATAAACTTCATCCAGTCATCCATATTCTGTTTATTGATACTTTTATCCAACTCTGCTTCCAGGGCATATTGTTTGTCACTATTTTCCTTCGTAAAACCACGAATGGTTTCAGCAGCATTTGCACTGGTCGCTGTCACTGCCAGTAATGCCGTTGCTTTAATCAGGTTAGCCAAATTTATTTTTTTGCGGCCCACTTCATTTCTCCCGTTAGAATTTATTTTAGAAAAAATCCTATGGTAATTATCTTTTAATTGCAAGCAAAGCGCTCAAATAAAAAAAGGCCCGGAATTATTCCGAGCCTTCTTATTATTATTTGTCAAATATTATGCTATTCCGGCTTATCCAGCTTGACGGGAATATGTGCATATTGACCGCTTCGGTAAATTGAAAGAAGTACGGCTGTCCGACCAGCATTACGCTGCTCTTCGATCTGCTTCTTCACGTCTTCCACCGTTTTGACTTCCTGCTGGGTTACTTCCACAATCACGTCGCCACGACGCAGTGAGCGAAGCCCTTCCCTGCCGGAATCATAGTCAACACTGGTAATAAGAACACCGTCAATATTATCTTCGATTTCAAGCTCTTCACGAGCTTTGTCATCAAGATTGGTCAGACTTAGACCCAGAACTGATTCCAGCTCTTCTTTGGTGTCTTTTTGAGCAGCATCATCCTTCACTGTTGTACCTTCATCAAGCTCATCAACTGTAATCTTCAAAGTAATGCGCTTGCCTTTCCTGAGCACAATCATATTAACAGTGCTGCCGATTTTTGTATTGGCCACTTTTGTTGTCAGATCACGGACTTCTTTAATTTTGGTACCGTCAAATTCAACAATTATATCGCCAAACTGTACACCGGCTTTGCTTGATGGGCTGTCATCTTCAACGGTACTGACAATTGCGCCAACCGCTTCATCCATACCCAGACTTTCCGCAATCTCCTTGGAAACCGGGCCGATGCGAACACCGATACGGCCGCGTTTTGTCCGTCCGAACTCACGCAACTGGTCAATAACGACTTTAGCCTGAGTTGACGGGATGGCAAATCCAATACCGATATTTCCACCGGTCTGTGAATAAATTGCCGTATTAATACCAATCACCTCACCGTCCATATTGAACATCGGGCCACCGCTATTGCCGCGGTTAATGGATGCATCGGTCTGGATATACTGGTCATATGGGCCTGATTGTATGTCACGGTTACGCGCAGAAATGATGCCCGCTGTTACTGTTCCACCTAAGCCGAACGGCTCGCCAATCGCCAGAACCCAATCACCAACCCGGGATTTCTTATCATCGCCGAAGGTAACGAACGGCAGATCTTCATCGACTTCAATTTTGAGAACAGCAAGATCGACTTTGTCATCCTTACCAATAAGTTCCGCGGTGAATTCTCTACCATCATGAAGTTTTATTGAAATTTCATCTGCATCATCGATAACGTGATTATTCGTAACAATGATACCTTCTTTATCAATGATAAAACCGGACCCAAGAGATCTTCTCTGTTGCATACGTGGACGGCTGTTCCCACTGTCATCATCTTGCTGATCGGGATTTTGAAATCTCTTGAAGAAATCCTCAAATGGGGATCCGGGAGGAAAATTATAGCCATTACCTCTGCCACCTCTATCAACACGAATATTTTGCGTTGTATAAACATTTACTACAGCAGGGAGCAATTTTTCGGAAAGATCCGCAAAACTTTTTGGTGCTCCCTGAGCATTTAATAATGACGGAGCAACAATCATATATACCAATATGAAGAAAGCTCCTGCTATTCGTTTACTAATGTTCATCATTTTTTTCCTGATAGACCAAATTTAAATTTTATTGTTACTTAGTATCATATTATCCTCAAATATGACGAAATTACGGTAATATTACGGATTAGAACCTATAAAACTGTCATTTGAATATATATATAATGACCAGGCCAATAAAGACAGCGATCAGACCCACTAATCTTATTGAATTTTCATCCTGTTCCAGCACCAGTTTTATCATTCTTTTCATTGATGCCGGAAAGAAGGCATAAATAAAGCCTTCAATAATAAATAACAGGCCAAGTGCAATTATAAATTCTGTCATTTAAACTGCCGATTAATTATGGGTTAATTGCCTCCCATACTTTCAAAATATTTGAAAAACTCACTATCGGGAGACAGAACCATTGATGTATCCCCATTTTTCATTGCATTTTTATAAACTTCCATTGAACGGTAAAACGCATAAAATTCTGCATCCTTACTATAGGCATCAGCATATATTTTTGCTGCAATTGCATCGCCTTCACCACGTAGTTTCTCCGCATCACGAGTCGCTTCAGCAAGAATTACCGTTTCATCACGTTTTGCCTTGGACGTAATTCTTAAGGCTTCTTCCTCACCACGGGCACGGATTTCACGGGCAACCTGATTACGGTCGGCGATCATGCTTTGAAAAATCGGTGCACTATTTTCTTCAGGGAGATCAGTACGCTTAATCCTTAAGTCAACAATTTCTATCCCAAGATCAGAAGCTTCCTGAAAAACCGCATCACGAATACTTTGACGCAGTTCACGTCTTTCGCCACTTAATGCCTTATTGAGTTCTTCAACACCGAAAACTTTACGCAGGTTTGAGTTGGTAATAATTGATAATCTGTTTTCAGCGCCTTTCTCATTTCGAACCGCCTGATAGACTTTTAGAGGATCCTGAATTCGAAACTCCGTAAACGCATCAACAATCATCCTTTTCTGATCGGATGTGATCGCAATAATTTCTGGCATATCCAATATTCTGATCTGGCGGTCGAAATAAATGACATCCTGAATCAGTGGAATTTTAAAATGAAGACCGGCATCTTTAACCGTTCTTTTCCATTCCCCAAATTCCAGAACAATTGCCTGGTTGGTTTCTTTTATCTGAAACGTCGCAGCTCCGAATAATATCAATCCGCCACCGACGATCACAAGTGCAATAATAGCTTTAATATTTCTCATCTCTCTATCCTATTGCTGATCGTTCGATTTTTTATTGAGTTCCGGTAACGGAAGATATGGCACAACGCCGCCGCCTTTATTATCAATGACAATTTTATTCGTGCCTGACAAAACTTCCTGCATCGTATCAAGGTAAAGACGTCTTTTTGTTACATCCTTTGCTTTTTGATATTCCGATAAAATAGCTTCAAAACGGGATGCCTGACCTTCCGCTTCGGCGATCACTTTCTGTTTATACCCTTCTGCTTCCTGTATCATACTTGCCGCTTTACCGCGTGCCTGCGGAACAATTTTATTTTGTTCCAATTTCGCCAGACTAATTACACGTTCCCTATCGGCTTCCGCTTTCTGTACATCGTTAAAGGCATCTGAAATTTCTGCTGGTGGCTTCACATCTTCCATTTTGACCTGGGTAATTTCAATACCGGCATCATACCGGTCTAAAATTTCCTGAGTAATCTGCATCACTTCGAGTTCAATTCCGTTTTTATTATTGGTCATAACATTCTGAACATCGGTTTTTGCCACAACTTCACGCATCGCACTTTCAGCAATGGATTTAACGCTTTCCTCCTTATCCCGTAAGTTAAACTGAAACTTTGCAGGATCCCGAACTTTCCACATAATTGAAAATGGTGCATCGACAATATTTTCATCACCGGTGAGCATCTGACGTTCTTTTTGTGCTGTGATGCTGTTTCCAAATCCGATTTGGATGACATTAATCGCTGTTACTTTTGTAATCTGCTTTGTTTCAAAAGGCGCAAACATAAAATGAATGCCCGGATCTGTGGTTTCAACCCATTTTCCAAATCGTAAAACGATAGCCTGTTCATCTGTATCAACAATGTAAATGCAAAGATATAACCAAAGGGCGACGACACCCAATATGATAAAGCTTACGCTTTTACCACTTCCAAAATTTTCACCACCATCACCACTTCCGCCGCCGCCGAAAGCGCTTCTGAATTTATCCTGACCTTTGCGAATGAGCTCATCAATGTCCGGCGGTTGTCCGCCACCGCCCTTTTTGGGGCCTTGTCCCCACGGTCCACGATCACCACCATTATTTTGCCAAGACATCTATTGCTCCTTGTAAATATTTACAGGAATTATACAATTATCCACAGAATTCCCTTTTAAAAAATTATATCTATCTTATATGCTAACTACCGTTCTACATCAACGGTAGAACAAAGTTAATTGCACTATAGGTAAGCATGAAATGACAGACGTCAAGCGAGAACAGCTTTTATCAGCCCTAAAAACCATCAATCATCCAGAAAAGAATAAAAATATTGTTGATCTGGGCATTGTCCAGGGGCTGGTCGTTAAAGATGGTGCAGTAGGATTTGCCCTGAATATTGACCCTTCAGAGGTTGAGTTAATGGAAAAACTGAGAGGTACATGTGACAGGCTGCTAATGCAGATTGATGGCGTGACAAAGGTGACTTCAGTTCTGACTGCTGAACGCGATGCCAAGAATGAATCCCCAAAGCCAGGCTTCGGTGAAAAAAGAGCCTTTGGCGGACATGGCACTCCTCCTCCGCAGGGTCCCGCTGCCATTCCCGGCGTAAAACATGTCATCGCCGTTGCAAGTGGCAAAGGTGGGGTCGGAAAATCAACAACCTCCATTAACCTTGCTCTTGCCTTTTCAAAGCTCGGCCTTAAAGCCGGCATTTTCGATCTTGATATTTATGGGCCAAGTGTACCACGATTAATGGGGCTTCCAGACGCCAGGCCGGAAAGCTTAGGTGACGGTAAAATAACTCCACTGAAAAATTATGATATCGTCAGCATGTCGATCGGCTATCTTATGGAAAAGGACGCTGCCACAATCTGGCGCGGCCCCATGGTTATGGGCGCAATTCAGCAAATGCTCCGTGATGTAAAATGGGATTTATTCGGCCCCATAGATGTGTTGGTCCTTGACCTGCCACCCGGCACGGGCGATGCACAGCTCACCATGGTACAAAATATCAGGCTGGATGGAGCAGTGATCGTCTCCACCCCACAGGATCTGGCCCTGATTGATGCGCGCAAAGCAAT
Organism: Emcibacteraceae bacterium; assembly: GCA_041396985.1. Classification (NCBI taxonomy): domain Bacteria; kingdom Pseudomonadati; phylum Pseudomonadota; class Alphaproteobacteria; order Emcibacterales; family Emcibacteraceae; species Emcibacteraceae bacterium. The sequence goes on along the minus strand of JAWKXO010000002.1, from coordinate 561,818 downwards.
CACCATGTTTGATAAAACCAATACCAATATCTTCGGTATAATAGAAAATATGAGTTATTTCATCTGCCCGCACTGCGGGGAGCGTTCCGATATTTTCAGCCACGGTGGTGCATGTGAAACGGCAAAAGAAAAGAATATGGATTTTCTGGGATCGATCCCGCTTGATATGGATATCCGCTCAAGTTCCGATTACGGCAAACCGATTGTGATCAGCCAGCCGGAAAGTCCACATACCAAAGCCTATATTGAAATTGCCGATAAAATTCTGGAAAAATTACATTAAGTGTCAAAACTGATCGTTCAAAGTATCCTGTCCTCAAGGACATCAAGTATTTTGGAAGCCGCTTCAGGAATATTGGTACCCGGACCAAAAATGGCACTGACCCCTGCATTATAAAGATCATCATAATCCTGTGCCGGAATTACCCCGCCAGCAACGACCATGATATCGTCTGCGCCTTCTGCTTTTAAGGCTTTTATCAGGCTTGGAATAAGTGTTTTGTGGCCAGCTGCCTGTGATGATACACCTATAATATGAACATCATTTTCAATGGCTTCGCGTGCCGTTTCAGCGGGTGTCTGAAACAGCGGTCCGACATCAACATCAAAGCCGATATCCGCAAAAGCGGTTGCAATTATTTTTGCACCACGGTCATGACCATCCTGCCCCATTTTGGCAACCAGTATCCGGGGCCGACGTCCGACTTTCTCCATAAACGCAGTAATTTTATCCTGAATATCCACGTAATTTTTATCCCCTTTATAGGCCGCACCATATACACCTGAAATTGATTTAATTTCTGCACGGTGCCTTCCAAAGACCTCTTCCATCGCAGCGGAAATTTCCCCAAGAGTTGCCCTTGCCCGTGCCGCTTCAATCGCTTTTTCCAATAGATTGTCGCCTGATCTTGCCGCGTCTGTCAATGCTTCCAGAGCTACCCGACATTTATCCGCGTCACGGTTTTTCTTAACGGCTTTCAGTTTTTTAATCTGAGCCTTGCGAACTGCGATATTATCAATTTCAAGAATATTTATATCATCTTCTTCTTTCAGGCGATATTTATTGACCCCGACAACCGTTTCCTCGCCCCTGTCTATGCGGGCCTGCTTCATGGCTGCCGCTTTTTCAATATTCAGTTTAGGAAGACCTTTTTCCACCGCCTTGGTCATCCCGCCCATTTCTTCTATTTCAGTAATAATTTTCCAGGCTTCCTGAACCAGTTGATCTGTCAGGCTTTCCACATAATATGATCCGCCAAGCGGGTCGACCACATTGGTCATATTTGTTTCTTCCTGCAATATAATCTGAGTGTTTCGGGCTATCCGCGCAGAGGCATCGGTAGGCAAGGCCATAGCTTCATCAAATGAATTTGTGTGTAAGGACTGGGTGCCGCCAAGCATGGCCGCCATGGCCTCAATCGTTGTGCGGATCACATTGTTATAGGGGTCTTTTTCAGTCAGCGAAGCCCCCGATGTCTGACAATGGGTTCTAAGCATCATGCTTTTCGGGTCTTTGGCGCCGAAATTTTCCATGATCTGTGCCCAAATAGTTCTTGCTGCGCGCAATTTGGCCACTTCCATAAAGAAATTCATACCAATCGCAAAAAAGAAGCTCAGTCGCGGGGCAAAATCATCAATATCAAGCCCTTTTGCCATAGCGGTGCGAACATATTCCATGCCGTTGGCCAGGGTATAGGCAAGTTCCTGAAGCTGGTTTGACCCCGCTTCCTGCATATGATAACCGGAAATGGAAATGCTGTTATAACGGGGCATTTCCTTTGATGTATATTCAATAATATCACCGACGATACGCATGCTGGGTTCCGGCGGATAGATATAGGTATTACGTACCATAAATTCCTTTAAAATGTCATTCTGAATGGTGCCGCTGAGCTGGTCCCGGGACACCCCCTGCTCTTCCGCCGCGACAATATAGAACGCTAAGCATGGAATAACAGCGCCGTTCATGGTCATTGACACCGACATTTTATCAAGCGGGATGCCGTCAAATAATATTTTCATATCCTCTACGCTATCAATAGCTACCCCGGCTTTACCCACATCGCCTTCAACCCTAGGGTGGTCACTGTCATATCCACGGTGCGTTGCCAGATCAAAGGCAATTGAAAGCCCCATCTGACCTGCTTCAAGGTTCCGGTGATAAAAAGCATTGCTTTCTTCTGCTGTTGAAAAACCGGCATACTGGCGGATTGTCCACGGACGTCCGGCATACATGCTGCCACGAACACCGCGGGTATAAGGGAAAAATCCCGGTAGATTATCCTTATGAGCAATGGACGATAAATCATCGGCCGTATAAAGTGGCTTGACGTTAATCCCTTCCGGGGTCAACCAATTAAGTTCATCCGGTGACTTGCCGCGGAGTTCACCCGATACAAGCTTACGCCAGTCTGAAAGTGTTTCAGGTTTTTTTGTCACCTAATTACCCCTCTAATCCGCATTATGTTACTGATGAGTAGCATTTTATAGAATAAAAAGGAACTTCGCAAGCCTATTGACTATTTTCGCGCATAAGCAAGATTTGGGGCCAGCCATCTTTCCATAGTGGCCAGATCCATGTCTTTTCTTTTTGCATAATCCTCGACCTGGTCTTTGGAAATTTTTCCGATACCAAAAAACTGACTTTCAGGATGCGCCATATAATAGCCACTGACCGAAGAGGCCGGTAACATAGCCATACTGTCCGTCAGTTCAATACCGGCATTCTGCCTTGCATTCAGCAATGAAAATAGTGCCGGTTTTTCAGTATGATCAGGACAGGCCGGATAACCGGGGGCCGGTCTTATGCCACGAAATCGTTCTTTAATCAGATCCTGATTATCAAAATTCTCGTTCCGGGCATAACCCCAGAATTCTTTCCGGACACATAGGTGCATATGCTCTGCAAAGGATTCTGCCAAACGGTCAGCAAGTGCCTTAAGTAAGATATCATTATAATCGTCATGGGTTCCCTTAAAGAGCGCTAGTTTTTCTTCTATACCGATGCCCGCTGTCAAGGCAAAGCCACCCATATAATCATGAATGCCTGTTTCTTTCGGGGCAATAAAATCAGCAAGGCACATATTGGCCTTGCCACTTCTTTTTTTCATTTGCTGACGCAGGAAATGGATGGTTTCTATTGTTTCTGATCGTTCATCGTCAGTATAAAGCTCCACATCATCCCCAACCGCATTTGCCGGCCAGAAGCCAATGACGGCCTTGGCTTTAAGCCATTTTTCATCAACGATCTTCTGCAGCATGGCTTGCGCATCTTTAAACAGGTCAGAGGCACTTTTCCCGACAACTTCATCCGTTAAAATTTGAGGATATGTTCCCGCCAGCTCCCAGGTGCGGAAGAACGGCGTCCAGTCAATGGTATTGACCAGATCGGAAAGATCATAATCTTCAAAGGTTTTAAGGCCCGTAAAACTCGGCTTTTCCGGGACATATCCGTTCCAGTCAATTTTAAAATGGTTTTCGCGTGCCTCAGCAATCGTGACCTGGTTATCCGACTTGTCCCGATTTTCATATTTGATACGCATATCAAGATAGTCTTTAGCCACTTCAGCACTGAATTTATCTTTCGTCGTTTCATTCAGAAGACTTCCGGCAACCCCAACCGCCCGCGATGCATCCAGCACATAAACAAGTGGTCCGCTGTAATTCGGAGCAATTTTGACAGCCGTGTGAACTTTTGATGTCGTCGCCCCGCCGATCAAAAGCGGCAGCTTCATATCCAGCCGTTCCATTTCAGCGGCGACTGTGCACATTTCTTCTAATGATGGGGTAATAAGACCGGAAAGACCAATCATATCGACATTCTCATCTTTGGCTTTTTGCAGAATATCTTCACATGGCACCATGACACCCATGTCAATCACTTCATAATTATTGCATTGGAGGACAACGCCCACAATATTTTTGCCAATATCATGAACATCGCCTTTCACGGTTGCCATTAAGATTTTACCATTGGATGATGATGCCTCACCCTCCACCTTCTCTGCTTCAATAAAAGGCAGCAGATAAGCAACCGCCTGCTTCATGACCCGTGCCGATTTTACCACCTGCGGCAAAAACATCTGTCCTGAGCCAAACAGGTCACCGACAATATTCATTCCCGCCATCAGCGGTCCTTCGATCACTTCAAGCGGTCGGTCAAATTTTTGTCTGGCCTCTTCGGTATCCGCTTCAATAAAAGCGGTAATTCCTTTAACCAGTGCATGGGAGAGCCTTTCCTCTGCGGTTCCCTTCCGCCATTCAAGGTCTTCTTTCTTTTCTTCTCCTGCCTCACCTTTATATTTTTCGGCGATTTCAAGTAGTCGGTCTGTTGCATCACTGCGGCGGTTAAGGATAACGTCTTCAACCCTCTCCCTTAGCTCATCCGGAATTTCAGAATAAACAGTCATCATACCGGCATTGACGATCCCCATATCCATCCCTGCCTGAATGGCATGATACAGAAAGACACTGTGCATTGCCTCTCGTACCGGATTGTTACCCCGGAAAGAGAATGACACATTACTAACGCCGCCGGAAACATGACAGTAAGGCAGGTTATCTGTAATTTTGCGGGTCGCTTCTATGAAATCGACCCCGTAATTATTATGGTCCTCAATACCGGTTGCCACAGCAAATATATTGGGATCAAAAATGATATCTTCCGGCGGGAAGCCAACCTTTTCAGTCAGAATTTTATAGGATCGTTCACATATTTCATATTTCCGGTCCAGCGTATCTGCCTGCCCTTTTTCATCAAAGGCCATAACGACGGTTGCCGCGCCGTAACGCTTTATCAGCTTTGCCTGACTGATAAATATATCTTCACCTTCCTTAAGCGAGATACTGTTGACGATTGCCTTGCCCTGCACGCATTTAAGGCCCGCTTCGATAACTGACCATTTTGAGCTGTCAATCATGATCGGCACCCGTGAAATTTCAGGCTCTGAAGCGATCAGATTTAGGAATTTGACCATGGCCGCTTCTGAATCAAGCATGGCTTCATCCATATTGACATCAATGATCTGGGCGCCTGCCTCTACCTGTTGCAGTGCCACTTCAAGAGCTGCATCAAACTCGCCATTTAAAATAAGTTTTTTAAATTTTGCTGATCCGGTGACATTGGTCCGCTCACCAATATTGATAAAAATACCCTGTCTTTTTGTCATTTTATATTACCTTAAAGGGTTCAAGGCCACTAAGGCGCATATGGGGCTCAAAATGGGGAATTTTGCGCGGCTTAATTCCGGCCACCCCGGCAGCAATCGCTTTAATATGGTCAGGGCGCGTTCCGCAGCATCCGCCGACAATATTAAGATAGCCGCTTTCGGCCCATTCCTTTAACTGAGCTTTCATTTCTTCCGGACTTTCATCATATTCACCCATTTCGTTGGGAAGTCCCGCATTGGGATGGGCGGATACCGCTGTTTCGGCAACTTTTGATAGTGCCACCACATGACGTCTCAGTTCTTTGGCACCGAGGGCACAGTTAAAGCCTACACTGATCGGGTTGGCGTGGCGAATACTATACCAGAACGCCTCAGCCGTTTGTCCTGACAGTGTCCTGCCTGATGCGTCGGTAATTGTACCGGATATCATGATCGGCAGGTCCACATTTTTTTCCTCATAAACCGACTGAACTGCGAAAATTGCCGCTTTGGCATTTAACGTGTCAAAAATGGTTTCAATCAAAATGATATCAACCCCGCCATCAATAAGCCCCCTTGTGGCTTCCTTATAACTTTCGACAAGTTCATCAAAACTGACATTCCGAAAGGCCGGGTCATTAACATCCGGAGAGAGTGAAGCCGTACGACTGGTGGGGCCAAGCACCCCGGCAACAAACCGGGGCTTATCTGGTGTTTTTGCTGTAAATTCATCAGCCGCTTTACGCGCCACTTTTGCGCAGGCAACATTAAGGTCGCATATGACATCTTCCATATCATAATCGGCCTGTGAAATGCTGGTGGCGTTAAAGCTGTTGGTTTCAATAATGTCTGCCCCGGCTTCCAGAAATTTTTTATGGATACCATAAATCAAATCCGGTTTGGTCATGGCAAGAATATCATTATTACCCTTTATATCTTTGGTTTTTGATTTAAAAAGCTCTCCACGAAAATCTTCTTCGCCAAGTTTAAAAGACTGGATCATTGTTCCCATCGCACCATCGAGCACAAGTATGCGTGAAGCCAAAGCCCGCTTCAAAAGGGCTGTTCTATCGGTCATGATGGTTCTCCCTCTGGTCTGATGCCTAGAATGTGGCAGATGGTAAATGTAAGTTCCGCGCGGTTCAGTGTATAAAAATGATAGTTCTTAACGCCACCCCTATAAAGTTTAAGACATTGTTCAGCCGTGATCATGGACGCCACATGCCGCCTGATGTCGGGTGTATCGTCAAGGCCGGAAAAAAGATTTTCAAGCCATGCCGGCACAGACGTTCCACAACGTTCTGAAAAGTTTTTTGCCATATTAAAATTTGTGACCGGCATAATCCCCGGGACAATCGGGACATCAATGCCCGCGGCAAGGACCTTATCCATAAAGCGAAAATAAATATCCACATCAAAGAAATATTGGGTAATGGCGCGGTTTGCCCCGGCATCTATTTTTCTTTTCAGATTGTCAATATCCGCATCAACATCTGCACTATCCGGGTGTTTTTCAGGATAGGCCGCAACCGAAATATCAAAATCTGCTATTTTCTTTAAGCCCTTAACCAAGTCAGCCGCATTCTCATATCCTAGCGCATGGGGTTTGTAAGGCTGACCTATTGTTGGCATATCGCCGCGCAGGGCGACAATATGGCGTACCCCTTCGTCCCAATAGGCACGGGCAACATCATCGACTTCGCCCTTAGTAGCCCCAACACATGTCAGATGCGCGGCGGGCGTTAGTGCTGTTTCCTTTAAAATACGGGAAACCGTCTTATGGGTTCTCTCACGCGTACTTCCGCCGGCTCCGTATGTTACCGAAACCATGGACGGATTTAAATTTTCGAGTTTTCTGATACTTTGCCAGAGTGTTTCTTCCATTTGCTCCGTCTTAGGCGGGAAAAATTCAAAAGAAACCTCTATACCCTGTGCACGTTCGGCAAACAGGCTAGGCAGTAAATAGTCCTTGGTATTTTTATTATTCATACTTTTTAACTTCATGATTTATTATTCTTTGTGGCTACCCAAATCGCAATATCAAGCTCACTGCCCCGCATGATCTCCATAGACGTAATCTGAAGACCAGTCATTTTGCACCAGTCGGTTACTTCCTTATTAGAAAAGCCTAAACGTCTGTGCGCATACTCCTCCCTTAATTTTTCCAGTTTATGAGGAAGAAAATCGATAATGATTACATGACCTCCGGAGCGAAGAATTCGGCTGGTCTCCTTAATGGCCGCTAACGGATCATCGGCAAAATGCAGAACCTGATGAAAAAGCACCAAATCCATACATTCATCCTTTAATGCTAGATCATACATATCCCCCTGGCGAACCTGCATATGGCTTATGGCCTTATTTTCCAGGTGCGATCTGGCAATGGCAAGCATGTCACGGCTAAGATCAATGCCTGTCCCATGAGCCGCCCGTCCGGCAAAGAGTTCAAGCATCCGCCCTGTGCCTGTCCCCACATCAAGCAAGTCATTAATTTCCATATCGGCAGATATTTTCAGAAGATATTCTTCAACCTGTTTTTCCGGCACATATAGAGATCTTATTTTATCCCAGTTTGCCGCATTTTCCCGGAAATATTTTGCAGCCTTTTTATCTCTCTCTTTTTTAACCTCTGCCAGTCTTTCCTGATCATGTTGCAATATTTGATCAGAATAGGGAATATAATCGAGAAGTGATTTTGCCAACGTAGCTTTGGCACCACCATCAGCCAAACGGTAAAATATCCAGGTTCCTTCACGGTGCCGTTCCAGAAGTCCAGCTTCACATAACAATCTTAAATGCCTGGAAATTCTTGGTTGACTTTGTCTCAGCACAGAAACTAATTCTGTAACGGTCAGTTCTCCTGTCCTAAAAAGCGCGAGTATGCGTAGACGCGTTTCCTCACCTGCAGCCTTTAAAGCAACAAGTAAATCATCCAGGCCAAGTTCCATATTCCGGTTCTCCATGCACCTATCCTTATAAAGAAATATATAAAGATATATTTATATAATGTAAATAACATTAATGTGATCAATTCATATTCCAATGTGATTTGACTTTTTTCAGAGAATACCCAAATAATATGTATATGGAACGGAGCAAACCAAACAATTTTGCCTTAGACGATAAAGATTATTCTACTGGCGAAATTCAGAGAATTTTAAAAGGAATGAATATGCGTAATAATCTGAAAGAACTATTAAAAACCAAAAAAGTTTTAGCCGGCTTTCTGCTGGTTGCTGGACTGACTATATTACCTTCACTATCAAATGCACAGGGAGCAACAGAACCATGGGTAGGGACAATACCAGGTGACAATATCAACCTTGCTACTACTGACGAAATGTCCGCAATTCGCAGGATGCTGAACAATCAGGATTATGTAGGTGCAGTAAATAATGCAAAGAAGTATATTTCTTCACTGGAAAACTTTGAGCGTTCTGGCAAAACATCCCAATATAAATATGATGCATATAACGCCTTGTGTCTTGGTCTAACAGCACAAAAAAAATATGATGAGGCAATGGAAGCCTGCAACACTGCTATAGCAGAAGCTCCTGCCCGCTGGTTTGCCTACAACAGTCGAGGATCTCTTAATTTCAGGTCAGGGAATTTTGCTGAGGCTGAGAAAGATTACCGGCTTGCGTTGGAACATGCCCCAAAAATAAACAATATTTCAGAAATTCTGGAGCATAACATCAGTCTTGCCCAATCAAAAAATTAATATATCATTGGCGCAACAAGCTTCATTTTAGCTTGTTGTGCCATAGAGCTTAAATATTGCCGGACTCTATATTTATCACAGCCAGAAAGGTGCATTGATCTTACAATGTTCAAATTATATAGCCATATATTTCTTACTACCCCTTTTCTATTTTTTCTTCTTTCCATTTCATCTGCGGTTAAAGCTCAGAATTATGAACCCTGGACAGGTGCTGTCGTCGGAGCAAGAATAGACTTCGCTAGTGATGATACCATAAATGCCATTAGAAATTTAATTAATGAAGGAGACACAAGCGGGGCTGTCCGGGAAGCAACTAAACTTGTTACTAGTCTCGCTCAGAGTGAAAGAGCCGGGGAAAAATCAAATTACAGATATGATGCCTATAATGCCCTTTGCGTCAGCCTAACAGCAAATAAGGAATATGAGAAAGCTATGGACGCCTGCAATGAAGCCATTCAGCAATCCCCCAAACGATGGCAGGCCTATAACAGCCGTGGATCATTAAATTATAAAACTGAAAATTTTGAGCAGGCACTAGCAGACTACAAAAGTGCTTTCAGCAGAGCTTCAGACATACCGCGAATTAAAAAGATATTAGAGCATAACATAAAAATTGCAGAGGTAAGATCTACAGGTAAATAATTACTGCCAGAAACATATCTTCAAGTTGAAATATGCTTTTTTACATTCCGATTTATAGTTGCTAATTGCATTGAATATTCTATAACAGACTCTAATAGTCTCTGTTTTTGTATTCATAAAATATTCACTAAAAATAGCTATAAATCGATTATGAAATCTATTCTTTACAGAAGAAAAAGACCTGAATATTACAATGGCGGCAAATCGATTGGACTTCCGTTCATAAAGTTTACTGTGGTTACACTTATTCTTCTGTTTGCAACTTCCTGTGCAAAAAGGCCTCCAGAATCAAATCCGGAAGCTTTAATGGCTTATGAAAAAGCCAATGATCCACTTGAGCCAATGAACAGGCAAATTTTTGCTTTTAATATACTTTTTGATGAAACAATTCTGGAACCAACGGCAAGGCTATATCGCTTATGGGGTCCCCCGGATATACGAAATGGTATCGCAAATTTCGTCGTTAACTGGCGAGAGCCAGTAACCTTTGTAAACGATGTATTACAGGCAGAGCCAAAGCGAGCGGGAACATCAATATCCCGCTTTCTAATCAATTCCACATTCGGATTACTGGGTGTTTTTGATACTGCATCAAGATGGGGCATTAAAGGTCATGATGAAGATTTTGGAGAAACATTTGCAGTATGGGGAATTCCGGATGGGCCTTTTCTGATGTTGCCGTTTCTTGGGCCTTCCAATGTCAGGGATTTTTCAGGATTTGTACTTGATTTCTTTTATGATCCAGTCAGTTTCTGGCTTGCCCATAAACATTGGACATATGTCCGGTATGGCAGACTGGCCCTCAGAGGTCTTATTTACCGGGAAGAGAATCTTGAAACCCTTGACGACTTAAGCAAATCTTCTACAGATTTATACGCCACATATCGAAGCAGTTATCGTCAATTAAGACTTTATGATATTAACAATGGTGATCTTGATACCAGTGAAGAAGATGATTTGTTTGACGAAGATTTTGATGAAGATTTTTAAGTTCTGCAGTCTTTGATCTTGTTTTTTTATCTCTTTTGTACTTATTATATATAAAAAATATAACAAGAGCTGAGTCATGACACAAAATATTGATACTGTAAGTCAGGCGAACCTGATGCCTTCAACAAATGATGAAAAAAGAAGCAGTGCTATCAAAGCAAGTCGTACAATGTTGCTAATGCAATGGCCGGTTTATACGGTTCTTGGTCTGATCGGCATTCTTTTACCTTTTTTTGGATCAGTTGATGAAGTGGCTCTCATTGGCACTATCCTCCTTATTTCAGCGATGACACAAATTGCGATACTTTTAAAATATGGAATAAATCCAGGCTTTGCATGGAGGTTCAGCCTTACAGTGATTACGATAGTTGCCTGTATCCTTGTATTGACTGGTGCCCTTGTAAATTACTTTTCTATAGAACAAATCGTGGGCGGTTATCTTGCCGGAACAGGAGGCTATACGGTTATAGAAGGTCGTTATTCATTTTCTAGCCGGCATATAGAATCCGTTGTATATTGCGGGTATTTTGGAGGCGTTATGGGACTAATGCTGTTTACCGGTTGGCCTGACCTAACCTGGTGGACACCCGTCACATCTCTTAGCCTATATCTTCTTGCACTTGGCTATACTGCACGCGTTTTCATTTATAGAGAAAAAACATCCTCTAACGCGTAAGCTTTTTATACTGCATTTTATGAGGACGGTCAGCAGCATCACCCAATCTTCTGCGGCGGTCTGCTTCATAATCCTCATAGTTTCCTTCAAACCATTCCACATGGGAATTTCCCTCAAACGCCAGAATATGCGTCGCAATCCTGTTTAAAAACCATCTATCATGCGAGATGATAACGGCGCATCCAGCGAAATCCTCGAGCGCCGCTTCAAGGGCACTCAATGTTTCCACGTCAAGATCATTGGTTGGCTCGTCAAGAAGCAGTACGTTAGCAGGCGTTCTTAACATTTTGGCAAGATGCACCCTGTTTCTTTCCCCACCGGAAAGCTGGCCTAGTTTCTTTTGCTGATCAGTCCCTTTAAAGTTAAAGTTGCCAACATAAGCACGGGTTGGAACTTTCCGACCATTAAAATCAAATACATCAAGTTTGTCTGATATTTCTTCCCAAACCGTTTTGTTGTTGTCAAGACCATCACGGCTCTGATCGACATAGCCAAGCAGCACGGTTTCACCAACACGGATAGAACCTGAATCCGGTTTTTCAATACCCGTAATCATTTTAAAGAGCGTCGATTTACCGGCACCGTTCGGGCCGATAACACCGACAATACCCCCCGGTGGCAATCTAAAGCTGAGATTTTCAATTAGAAGCCGATCATCAAACCCTTTATTAAGGTTCTCAGCTTCAATAACCACACCACCAAGACGAGGCCCGACCGGAATTTGTATCTGCGCTTCACCATTACGACCTTCTTGGGCGGCAGCAAGCAAATCATCATATGCCTTAATACGGGCTTTGCTTTTAGCCTGACGGGCTTTTGGTGACTGCTGAATCCATGTTAGCTCACGCTTCATGGTTCTTTTACGGCCTTCCTCCATTCGCTCTTCCTGCAGAAGGCGTTTTTCCTTTTGCTCAAGCCATGAAGAATAATGGCCTTCATAGGGAATGGCCCGGCCACGGTCCAATTCCAGCACCCAGTTCACAACATTATCCAGAAAATAACGGTCATGGGTAACCAGAATAACAGTTCCTTTATATTCCTGGAGATGGTTCTCTAGCCAGGCAACGGATTCTGCATCCAGGTGGTTGGTTGGTTCGTCAAGAAGCAAAATTTCTGGCTTTTCAAGGAGCAGCCGGCATAAAGCAACGCGTCGGCGCTCACCGCCGGAAAGAACCGTAACATCAGCATCTTTCGGTGGACAGCGTAAGGCTTCCATCGCAAGCTCAACACGACTGTCCAGATCCCAGGCATCTGCTGCATCAATCTTGTCCTGAAGCTCTCCCTGTCTAGCAATCAGATCATTCATTTCATCATCTGACATTGGCTCGGCAAACTTTGCACTGATTTCATTAAATTCATCAACGATGCCTTTAATTTCCCCCATGCCATCCATGACATTTTCGAATACGGTTTTTTTCGGATCAAGGTGGGGTTCCTGCTCAAGATACCCTACACGTACACCTTCGGCCGCCCAGGCTTCGCCTGTATAATCCTTATCAATACCGGCAATGATTTTCATCAAAGTGGACTTACCGGCACCGTTTACACCAATTACGGCAATTTTAGCATCCGGCAGGAATGACAACGTAATGTCACTAAAAGTCGGTTTTGCCCCCGGATACGTTTTTCCGAGCCCCTTCATAACGAAGCTATATTGATAAGATGCCATTTACGTCTCACATTCGGTTAAATAATTTCGAGCCTGTATAACTCAAAGCACGGAGAATGTGCAATGATAAAAAAATCCCCCGTATATTATACAGGGGGATTTTAAAAATACTGATAAATCTGCCTTTATGGATTTCTGAATTTCAAAATAAAACGGCTGGTTTTTCCGCGTACACTTTCATCAAAAACAGATTTTGAAAGATCATCGGTATCATTTTGAAGAATATCAAGCTCTCCAACAAGTTCAAAACCTGCTTTCGCCATATCACGCTTGACAATTGCCGGATCAATTCTGTGGACCGTATTGCCTGTACTACTTGGAGATCCATCAATAGCACGATGGTCAATTACCGCCATTATGCCACCTGGTTTCAAAGCTTTTCTAAATACACCAAGAATTCTATCCACATCGACATTAAATCTCTCAAAATAGAAATCATGGAAATTTTGAATCAGAAAAACATAATCCAGACTATTTTCTTTCAGATCAAGACTATTAAAGCTTGCATATATTGGAACAACATTGCTCATGTGCGGTGTTTCACGAATATATTTCGCATATTCATTATCAGGGTCCATTCCCGCATTCGGAAAAGAATGAGCAATCACACGTCCATTTTTACCAACAACCCCTGCAAGTATTTCTGCGTAATAACCCCCACTAGAAACCATATCAAGCACAGTATCACCAGGACCGACCCCCATAAATTTAATGACTTCGCCCGGTTTTCTCAGCGGATCACGAACTTTATTGGCTTCCATCCTGTTTGGATTTGCCACCGCAGCATCAATCAGTGCATCATTGTTCTGCGCGTGAGCAGGGCCATTTGCAAAGATACTAAAGATCAAATACACTAGTGAAGTTTTCAAAAATTTAGTCACCATCTTTCTTCCTCCAAATTAATATCCATTATAAATTCGCCCTTCATGATCAGAGTAGCAAAAAATCAGCGTGAATTGTAGTTATAATTCATTATTTAGAATGGGTCTGATTCTACTTTATCAGGGATTCCTGAATTTCATAATGAAGCGGCTTGTTTTACCACGGACACTGTCATCAAAAACGGAAATGGATTTATCATCCGTATCGTTCAAAAGAATGTCCATGCCACCTTCATAAATAAACCCGGCTTTTTCCATATCACTTTTGACAATTGCCGGATCAATTCGATGAAGTGTATCACCCGTGCTACTAGGAGCGCCCTTGATCGCTTCATGATCTACAATAGCTATGATGCCACCAGGTTTCAGGGCTTTGTGGTATGTTGCCATAATTTTATCAAAGTCTACTTCAATACCTTTATAATAAAAGTCATGGTAAAACTGGATGATAAAAACCTGATCCAGACTGTTTTCCTTAAAATCCAGATCATTGATATTTGAATATATAGGAACAACATTTTTAAGATGATTTGATGCTCTTATATAAGTCGATGTTGGATTATCTGGGTCTCTTCCTGCATCGGGAAACATCTGAGCTATCACCCGTCCGTTTTCACCAACAATTGAGGACAGAATTTCGGTATAATATGAGCCATCAGCATACATATCCAAAATTGTCATGCCGGGTTTTACGCCCATAAATTTTACCACTTCGGTTGGTTTACGTAGCGGGTCCTTTGACCTGTTGCCTTCTTTTCTTGCAGGGTTCTCAACTGCCTTTTTAATCAGATCATCATACTGATCTGCATGAGCAGTCTGTGATAAAACAGGTAAAAGCGCAATTAGCATAAATAGTGAAATTTTTTTCAGATTTGTCGACATTTTCCACCCAATTATTTTTATGGATTATTTGTAATTAAGAACGGCTGATTTTAAGCTAAATCGAATTTGAAAAAAGTGAATTCACATCAATTTTTTGTGATGTATGGACAAATAGACCTTAAATCCAGCGGCGGACTTTTTTCTTATAGTTTATATATTCGTCGCCAAATTTAGCTTCAAGATAAGCTTCTTCTTTTTCAATCACCAATCTGTTCAGAATAATGATTAGAGGGATCATCATGATAAGTATCCAGAGTTTATCAAGATATAGTCCCACTGCCAGCATCATTAGTGCAACCCCAAGATAAATGGGGTTCCTTGAATAGGCATAAATACCTGATTGATAAATCTTGGAAACGGATGCATGAACGCTGGGGCTCTGTTTATTGCTGGCAAAAATTCTAAACCCAAGAATTATGATAATGGTGCCCAATATGAACAGAATAATTGCTGCCAATTTTTCATTACCCTCAAGGCCAAAAGAAAGCGGGAATATATAATCCAGAATCAGGCCAATAACCATTGCGACTATATAAAAAACGGGCGGATGAGTAATGATCCCCGCATTGTCCTGATGGTCATTCATGCTTTAATCCTTCTGAAAAACGGTATTTCCTCCAGTAATGGTCATTACAACTTTTCCATTAAGAAGCTCCGCTGGATTATGCGCTCCTACATTAAGTAAATCAATATCTGTAATCGTCATGTCTGCCCACTTTCCGGGCTCCAGGGTGCCGGTTTCATCTTCAAGAAAAGCAGCATAAGCCGCCCAGCTTGTATAACCTCGAATTGCTTCCTCTGCGGTCAGTTTTTCCTCCGGATACCACCCGCCTGCCGGCTCACCATCACGGCTTTGACGCGTTATGGCTGAATGAAGGCCATAAAAGATATTCCAGTCATACCCCATCAGATCAGACCCAAAGGCTAGGGGAACATGGTTTCTACGGAATGTGCGCCAGGCATAGGCCCCTTTGGCCCGTTCCGGCCCAATCCGGTCAACGGTCCAGACTTTATCTTCTGCCACAAACGGCGGCTGTACCGCTGCAATGATATCCAGATCATTATAAAGCTTGAAATCATCCGGGTGAACAACCTGTGCATGCTCAACTCGGTGACGCAGTTTTTGAAGTTCCGGATTTTTTACAATATTATCTTTAAAAAAATGCAAGACTTCGCGGTTGCCGCCATCACCAATTGCATGGATGTTTATCTGAAATCCTGCCTGCATTATATCGCTGATTTCTTTGGTGAAAAATCCATAACCTTCGCCTGATACACCAAACTGCCCCGGCATATCGGAATATTCTTCAATCATTTTTGCGCCACGTGCACCGAGTGAACCGTCGTAATATCCTTTAACTGAATGGACAAATAATTTATTGCTGTCGTATCTGATCGGCCCTGACTTTATCCATTCCAGCATTTGTGGCTTATCACGGCCGCTGATCATCGCGCTAACTCTGATTTGCAATTCATCTGCGTCATTCAATGATTGATAGGCTTTCATGATCGGGGTATTGGCGCCAGCATGATGAACCATGGCATAGCCATCATTGGCCATTAACTGAAGCCCGTTTTTTAATCTGTTCATCATCCGCTCATGGCTTAATGGCGGGACGGCTTCACGATAAAGGGCAACACCACGATTTCTTACTGCGCCGTTTGGTTCACCATTCTCATAGCGGTGAATAATGCCCCCTACCGGATTTTCGCTTTCCTTCGTTATTCCTGCTGCAGCCATCGCCAGCTTATTACCCCAGGCACCAAATCCATTCGTGCCATCCATAAGGACAGGATTATCAGGAACCCGTTCCGATAATAGTTTCTCAGTCGGATATTTATCAGCCCAACGCCCCTCGTCCCATCCCCGGGCAACAACCCATTGCCCTTTTGGAACATTATATTTCTTAATATGATCAACAACTCGCTGTACCGCTTCTTCTTCTGTTTCAACGCCTTTCAGGTTAACATCATCAAGTGTTGCTCCCAGTTCTTCTATATGAGCGTGCGTATCAACAAATCCCGGATAAATATAGTTTCCTTTTACATCAATGACATTTGTCTGCGGCCCATTATATTTTTCAATATCCTGATTAGAGCCTATGGCTAATATGACACCATCTTTAATAGCGACCGCCTCTGCATCCGGCTGCCAGTTCCCGTCTTTAATCGGTGCATCGCCAGCAGGTATTCCCTCTATAGAAGGCTCGCCCCATGAAAAACTGTATATTTTGCCATTTGTTAGAATTGAATCTGCAATTTCGGTTTCCTGCTTATTCAAATCAGTCGATTGCTGTTCACACCCAACGACAAACACCAATAGAAAGGTAAGGGCAATTTTTTTAATCATATTGAACTCATTCATTTTAATATTTTGAAAAAACCGTATTTAAAATTCTTTCCAGCCAAATCTGGTCAGTTTTATCAAACGAGGCAAATTTTGTGCTGTCAACATCAAATATAGCGATCAGATCACCCTTGCCATTTAGAACCGGCACGACAATTTCAGAATTTGACCGACTGTCACAAGCAATATGATCCGGAAATTCATGAACATTTTCGACTATTTGTGTTGTGCGGGTGCTCGCCGCCTTACCACAAACACCGCGGTCAAAAGAAATACGAAGGCAGCCAAGCGTCCCCTGATAGGGTCCCACGACAAGTTCGTTTTCCTTTTCCTGATCAACGATGTAAAATCCAACCCAGTAGTAATCCTCAAATGCCAGATTAAGAAGACAAGATATGGAAGACATATTGGCTATTATATTGGGTTCGTCCCTGGTAACGCTATAAATTTCAGCCTCAACAAGTCGATATTTTGATTCTTTTTCCATTAAATAAACACCTCTGCAGCACCCTTTTGACCATTATATAACACTTATTCCTTCCAGAAAATGAAAATAAAATAATATTTAATTAACTGTTTTCATTATGTTTTTTATGATTTTTCACAAAATTTTATATTTGATATTGACTTTAATCGATATAGTGTTATATATAACTACAACACTTAAACACTAAAACACGTAAAATTGAAATTTAGGAACTAAAAAATGTTGAATTTATATAAAAACGCAATTAGCCCAAACAGCTTTCTAGGACTTGTAGGAAACAAACCACAAGCCGACACAAAAATTCTTGAAAACAATAACCGCAGAATTTTTGCCGGTTTTGCCGTCCTTAGCCTGCTTATACTGTCTGTAATTTCAAATGGCAGTCAGCATCAATTGGGATTTGGAATAGAAAGTCATACTGAAAAAACATTTGTTGCATAAATCATCCAATGAATGGGATCGTCCACAAAAGCAAAACTGAGACAAATTTATTATGATTGGAAAATACTGTGACAGAACAATGGACAGATGACAGACCTATATATCTCCAGCTGAAGGATCAAATTCTTTCAATGATCATGGATGGGATACTTGAGGAGGGAGAGGCTCTCCCTTCGGTTAGAAAGGTTGCAGTAGAATATCAGATTAATCCGATAACAGCTTCAAAAGCCTATTCCGAGCTGGTTGATGAAGGACTTGTCGAAAAACGAAGGGGACTTGGAATGTATATTTTAGAAGGTGCGAGAAAAAATTTACTCGCCGCCGAACAAAAGAACTTTATGGAAGTGGAGTGGCCAAAAATCATGGAACGAATCTCAAGACTGGGAATTGATCCTGCTACATTACTTTCATCCACTTCTAAAAATGGTTCAGCGCCAGATAATAAAGAATAAAGGACATGGAAATGACAACTTATATCAGCGCAAAAGGCCTAAGCAAATCATACGGCAAATTCCAGGCCCTAAAGGATGTTGACCTATCAATAAACAAAGGACAGATTGTCGGCCTTATCGGCTCCAACGGTGCCGGAAAAACAACTTTGATTAATGCCATACTGGGCCTGAGCTCCTATGAAGGTGAACTAAATGTACTCGGGTTTGACCCTCATAGTCAGCGTGATCAGCTTATGAAAGAAGTTTGCTTCATTTCAGATGTTGCAACGCTACCCGGCTGGATCAAGGTTAGTCAGGCTATAGAGTTTGTTGAAGGTGTTCATCCAAAATTTAGCCGGGAAAAAGCCCTGGGTTTTCTGAAAAAAACAACCATTCCGATGGATAAAAAGGTAGGAAAATTATCAAAAGGAATGATCGTGCAATTGCATCTGGCACTTATTATGGCGATTGATGCCAAACTTCTCGTACTTGATGAACCAACCCTCGGTCTTGACATCATGTACCGTAAAACATTTTACGATCAGCTTCTTGAGGATTATTTTGATGAAGAGAAAACAATCATCATTACCACCCATCAGGTTGATGAAATAGAAAATATTCTGACCGATGTCATCTTCATCCGTGAGGGCAGAATTATGTATAACGCAAGTATGGAAGAAACACAGAACACCTGGAAAGTTCTAGAGCCCAAAAAAGAAAGTGTTGATGAGGCACGCGCCCTTTCACCATTCCGCGAAATAAAATCATTAGGCCGGACCAGTTTCGTTTTCAAAGAGTGTGACAATGCAACACTGAAAGAATTGGGAGCTGTCAGCAGGCTATCACTTTCTGATCTTTTCGTGACGTTGATGACAGGGGAATAATCATGGAAACAACGCAATCTAAAAACCGCAATAATATTTATACTCTCGTTAATATTGGGCTTATTGCCTTTCTGATAACCATCGCAACCGTTGGCATAAGAGGCTTAAGTGCTTCAAGCATTGGGCATAACTTAACAATTGAAAAAGCAGCGCCAATAAAAAACAATGTCATGGTTTGTGCCATCGGCCTATGCCTTTTTATTTAAATACAATAATTGGAGAATGAAATGTTTTCTACTTTAACAACAATAAATGGCTATAACCCGATTAAGGCTCTATTCCTTAAAGAGTTCTGGGATAACAAACGTGCCATACTTGTAACACCTATGGTCGTTACAGGACTGTTTATCTTTTTTGGACTTGTCGCGATGGTAAATGGCCACGGCATGATGATAGACGGTATGTCCATGAGTGATCATATTGCACGCGACCCGGATTTTGGACCGAAATCATCTGAAATAGTGACCGGTATGGTTATGGTTTCGCCGATGATCCTGATGATCACCGTAGCTTTCAGTATGGTATTTACAGCTCTTTCCGTTCTGTTTGACGAAAGAAAGGACAAAACTATCCTTTTCTGGAAATCAATGCCGGTTTCCGACACTCAGGAAGTGCTGGTTAAGCTCGCAACTGTTATCGTTGTTTTACCAATTATTGCCATTGGGTTTGCTCTCATCATTCAATTTGCCACCATGTTGATGCTTGGCGCAATGGTTGCCCTGCATACAGACTATAGTGCTTGGAATCTTGTCTTCTCTAACATCAATTACATGGCTGTACTCACCGGAGACATCATCCCCACTTTTGTCATCATTCTCTGGACTTTACCGATCTTTACTTGGTTCATGCTTGTATCAAGCTTTTCACGTCGTTCCCCTTTTCTGTTGGCATTTATCATTCCGGTTTTAATCATCATTATTGAAAATCTTTTCTTCGGCAGCCATTTTCTGGAGAGCGCCCTGCAATCCCGCTTCATTCATCTGGAAACGTATGTAGACCGCTATGATGTTGATCACGGTGCAACCATGGTCAGTAGTATCTTTGGACTGTTCGGCAGCTTCGCAGAGCCATCATTCTGGGCCGGCATTGTTGTGGCGGCGGCAATGATCATTGGATGCATCCAAATCCGCAAAAGAAACAGTATTGCTTAACATGATTACCTTAAGGGCAGGAAATTCGTCCTGCCCGATATCTTCCCTCTTGCCCCGGCTTTTAGCCGGGGTTTTTTTTATTTAGAAAAGATAGCGGTAAATCATCTGGCTTGAAACAAACAATAAAAAGGCTCCAAAAGCCAAATTTAACTGCCGCTGATCCAGCCGATGCGCAATTTTAGCACCAATCGGTGCTGCAAAATAAGAAACCGGAGCCACCAGTGCGAGCCCGAACAAATTGACATATCCAATATTGCCCGGCGGAAGTCCTTCTACACCATAGCCCGTAATCATATAACTAATCGTCCCGGGAATGCTGATTAACACGCCAAAAAAGGAAGCAGTCCCCACCGCCCTGTGAATTGGCATTCCAAAAAGCGTCATAAAACTGACCCCCATAACACCCCCGCCAATTCCCATCATGCTGGATAGACCGCCTATTGATATTGGCATAAGCTGGACAGCAATACTATCCGGGAACTGCTCCCCTGCTTTTTTGGTGTCCCCCTTGAAAAGCATTTTAAGGGCTACAAAAAAAGCGAGCAAGGCAAACAGAATGACCAGTGATTTTCCGTTTAATTTTGATGCTGCAAAACTACCGACTGCAGCAGCAATCAACATAGATACTGCCCAGCTTTTGATAAGTTTCAAGTCAACATTTCCACGCCTGTGATGTGCTCTCGCCGATGAAAAAGACGTAACAATAATAATGGCAAGTGAGGTGGCAATCGCTATATGCATACGAACTGTTTCATCAACCCCGAAAACAGAAAGAGCAAATTCAAGGATTGGGACAACAACAATCCCGCCGCCGATCCCCAGCAGCCCCGCCATAACACCACTCACGACCCCTGCCGCCAGCATACCTAATATCAAAGGAACCATTTCCGCTAATTCGTTCAAAGAAAGCTTTTCCCTATTGCTTTAATACGCTCAACCATTGCAAATAACCCATTCGTTCTCATTGGGGACAAATGCTGTGATAATCCCAAATCTGATAAAATGGCTTTTGCGTCGGTGTTGATAATTTCTTCCGGTGTTTTGTTTGAAAAAATCATGAGGATAATAGATACAAGTCCACGGACGATATGGGCATCACTATCACCCTTAAAAATTAATTTATCACCCTGTTTTTCATACACCAGCCAGACTTTGCTGGTACAGCCGTGTACACGGTTTTCTTCCGTCTGGTCTTTTTCGTCAAAATCAGGGAGCTGGCGGCCAAGGTCAATAATATAGCGGTACCGGTCTTCCCATTCATCCATAAACTCAAAAGTTTCTTTTATTTCTTCAATATTCATAACACAAAGTCACTTTGATTTTTCTGATAAGTCAGCATTTTTCAATCACAAAAATTATATGCTTATCTGTTTCTGTTGTGTGTACCAGTTTCTGTTCCGTTTCGCGGCAGAAATTTGGAATGTCAATCATTGTCATCGGATCCGTTGCCTTTAATTCGAGACATTCCCCGACACTCATTTTTTCCATGGCCCGACGAAGCCGTAGCACCGGTATGGGGCATTTATGCCCACTTACATCAAGTCTCTCGGCCGCCTTTATGGAAATGATATACTCCTCTAAAATTATTACGATTAAGTTTACTGACGTTGATTTAGCAATTAGTTTCGCCACAAGCAAAGCATAAATTATAGAAGATCAATGATGCATCATTGAATTGAGTAAAATTATAGTCCTCGAGAAAGCCAAAATAACAACTTTAAGGAAAAACTCTCACGCTGTGAATTCTATCTAATATATTATAAATTAACATAAAATTAAACTTAAGCTCATAGGCTCTTCAATATATTAAAAAATACATCGGATAGGTATGAGCCAACTGACCAAAAAGGTAACGCCATTTGACCGTAATAAGTCGCATGATTTATTCGATATTGAAAGCATTCTAAACAGTCTGCCTTTTGGTGTTGCTTTATTCGATAACAAGTTAAATTTGATTGATTACAATAATGTGTTTTTTTCTCAGATACTGACATATCAGAGCCGAATTAGCGACAAAAACAATTTAAGAGATATATTTAATTTTCCTTTATACAACAATAATTTAGCGCAAGAAAATTTAAAATCAATCAACCTGATTATTGAAATGTTCCATGATGGCAACGCCAGTAATAATTTCAATTGGATTTATAAGTTTAACATTGACGAACACAAGACAATTGAATGCAAGGTCGAGTTTTTTACAAAAAAAGGTCTTGTGCTGACTTTACTTGAAGATACAAATCAAGAAAAAAACCAGCTTATTGAATTTCAGGCTGCCAAGGAATATCTGGAATCACAGACCAGAGAAGCCATTCATATGGCAGAAGATCTGGCCATCGCAAAGGAAGAAGCGGCAAATTCAGCACAGAGAATTCAGATTATTCTGAATGCAATGGAAGAAGGTCTGGTGACCTTAAACAGCAAAGGACAAATCGTTGCTGCAAATAATGCCATGTCCATTATATTTGGTTATGAGCCTACTGAATTTATTGGAATGGAATTAAAATCACTTCTAAAATCTCAATATCTTAAAATATCCAAGGATTTTGTATCCTTCCTGAGTAAGAAGGTTGATGGACTTAATGTTTATAAATCTGACGAAACAGGTATCCGTAAAGATGGTTCAACAGTCCCTCTGCGAATTGATATTCGGGAAGTTTTTCTGGAGCAGGAAAAACACTATACAGTATTAATCAGAAATGTCAGCGAACAGCATGAAGCCGAAAAAATAATCCGGCATATGGCGTGGCATGACAGCCTAACCGGTCTTGCCAATCGTAATCTTCTATCCGCAAGACTTGAAGATGCCCTCAAAATTGCAAAGCGGCTTGATAAAAAAGTAGCCGTGATGATTTTGGATCTTGATAAATTTAAACCGGTAAATGACCTATACGGTCACGCAATCGGTGACAAATTATTAAAGGTAGTGGCTGAAAGACTACTTTATTGCGCCAGGGAAGTTGATACAGTTGCCCGTCTTGGCGGGGATGAGTTCGCAATCGTTTTATCCAATATAGAAAACGATAAAAATATCATAACAATTGCTGACAGAATTATTCACAGCATTCAACAACCGGCTGAGATTGATGGCAATATCATTCAGATTGGTACCAGCATTGGGGTAAGTTTTTACCCTGATGATTCTGACACACCCATAGAACTAATTAGAATGGCGGATGTTGCCCTCTATCAGGCAAAAGATGACGGAAGGCGTCTTTATCGTCTCTATGATCAGCAAATGGATGCCGAAACTAAAGCTCAAAAGCAGCTTGAAATCGATCTCAATAAAGCACTGGAAAATGATGAGCTTCTGCTGCAATACCAGCCCCAGTTTGACGCAAAAACCAATAAACTGGTCGGTGCTGAAGCTCTCATTCGCTGGGAACATCCGGAAAAAGGGATGATTCCGCCATATAGTTTTATCCCTGTTGCTGAAATTTGCGGGCTGATGATCCCTATAGGTCAATGGGTATTAAATACTGCCTGTAAAGTGGCCAAAAGCTGGCAGGATCAGGGACTTCCCAAAATACGTATCAGCGTTAATATTTCTGCAAGACAATTCCACTCTGATAATTTTGTGAAAACCATTGAAGATGCTATTAATCATTCCAATCTAGAGCCCTGCTGGCTTGAGCTTGAGATTACAGAAGGAATGGTCATTAAGAATACGGACAATGTTGTAATGAAGCTTGAACAGCTGAAAGCATTGGGCGTCAACCTTTCAATTGATGATTTTGGTACCGGATATTCATCCCTCGCCTACCTAAAAAGATTTCCAGTTGATCAGCTTAAAATAGACCAGTCATTCATCCGTAACATCCATGAAGATCCTGATGACGCGGCCATTACAGACGCGGTCATTCGCCTTGGTCACAGTCTGGGTCTTAAGGTAGTGGGTGAAGGTGTCGAAACTGAAAAGCATGTTGAAATTCTTAAAGAAAAAGGATGTGATATTTTACAGGGATATTATTTCTGCCGCCCGATTAATCAGGAAGAATTCGTCTCTTTCTTAAAAAGGCTTTAGCCTGACTTTGACTTAATCCTCATCTTCTTCATTGGGATAAAGATCCCGGTTAAGGTTTTTCACATATACCCATTCATATAAAGTCTCCCAAGGACCGGTTTCACTTTCCTTGGTCTCACGTCGTTGATGTATATTCAGTAATGTACCGTCATCCTGCCGCTGCCAGCTTATTTTATAGTCATAACCTCCAATGGCTCCATCACTTTTTAAAACAAACTTATCTTTCTCAGGACCGCCTTTTAAAAATTGTACACCCGCCTGATTATCGACCCATAACTGAACCCAGTATGACCCGTTAAACGCCGTTACACTTCGCCCGTTCATCCGAAACGGAACATATTTAGAAGAGAAATGGTCGTCTAACGACACCCATATCTGCTGAATGGCACAACCTTTCAGAATACGGCCAATTCTGTCATATCCTGCAAGCTTTCCTGTTTCCTTATTAAAAACCTGCCATTCTCCAACAGTAAAATCGAGTTCACGGTAAAATGGAATTGCGCAAGGCACAACAAGATCATTAACACTCTGGGCAGACCCCTTCGATACCGATGCAGGTGACATAAGCAAACATAAAAAAATAAGAATATTTTTTTTCATTTTGTTTCTTTCATTACTTCAGATATGCCTAAAAAATCTTCTAAATATTATCCAATATAACTTTCAGAATATGATAAGTCTTATATTATTTAAAAAATATAGATTTCTAAGATCGTTTAAAAATGAATAAACCATGGTTCAAACTGCCCGAGCCGATTAAATCAAATGCACATATAGCAATTGTCGGCGGCGGCATTTCCGGCATTATTTTATTCCTTCATCTGAAAAATGAAGGATATCGGGTAACCTTACTCGAAAAAAACGATCAACTTTTAAGTGAAGCATCTGGCAATCCGGTCGCTATACTTGATCCCTATATCAGTGCAGGAGAGTCCATTCAAAAATCATTTTATGATATGGCTTATGAATATGCTTTAAGATATTACCCCAGTCTTGGAGCTGACATATTTACGTCATGTCCTCTGATCAAATATGCTGAAAATGCCCAGACATTAGAACGTTACAGGAAAATGTCACAAAAATATCCTTCTGAAAGTGTCCATCTTGAAGGAAATGAACTTATTTTCACAAAATCAGGTTATATTAAGCCGAAAAATATTAAGAATATTTTTTGCAGCACTGATAATATAATTTTTAATGCAACAGTAAAACGCATATTAAAGGACAAAAATGATAGTTGGGTTTTATGTGATCCCGATGACAATCCTATTCTTGAGGCAAATGCCGTCATCATCGCTAATTCATATAGCTGCTCCAACATAGCCCAGTTTAAAAATATTCCTCTTAAAAAACTGGCCGGCCAAATTTCCTATTTAAAATCAGATTATGATGAAAATATTATTTTAAATTCAGCAGGATATCTCACCCCCCCAATATTATCGAATGGTGATAGATTTAATATTTGTGGTGCCAGCTTTGAAAAAAATACATCATTGAAAATATCAAAAAAAGTCCATGACGAAAATCTAAGGAAGTCTCCTTATTCTTTTAAGAATGTTGAAGTTATTGGAGGCCGCCGTGGCATTCGGGCAATGACGAATGACCATTTACCCCTTTGTGGCCCCGTCCCCGATCATAACAGATATCTGACATCCTATAACAATATTCACCACGGGAATAAATATGAAGTCTTTCCCGATGCCCCCCTTCACAAAAATTTATTTATTCTGGCGGGCCTTGGCTCAAAGGGATTTGTTTCCGCCCCTATCCTCGCAAAATATTTAACTTCATTACTCAGTGCTGAGCCGTTGCCATTTCAGGAAAACATATGCCATTTGCTCCATCCGGCCAGATTTATTATTCGCGAATTATCAAAAAAATAGACATTTATTCCCTGACTAATTAACATTACTAAAAAATAAAATTTAAAGCTTAAGGCTGTAAACTATATGTATAGTATTGAAACGCATTTGGTTGATGCATCGGTAGCGAAGTCTGCCCTGATCAACGCAGACCGGTATAATGATTTATATGCCCGTTCTTTATCGGACCCGGAAGGGTTCTGGGGGGAGATGGGACGTCGTCTGGACTGGACACGGCCTTACAGCAAGGTAAAGGATGTCAGTTTTTCTGAGGATGATCTTCATATCCGCTGGTATGAGGACGGAACCTTAAATGCCTGCGTCAACTGTGTTGACCGGCATCTGGAAAGCCGCGGCGATCAGACAGCGATTATCTTTGAGGGGGATGACCCCAATGTATCGCGTCATATCACGTACCGTGAGCTTCACGGGGAAGTGTGCCGTTTTGCCAATGTGCTGAAGTCCCGGGGCGCCAAAAAGGGTGATCGCATCACCCTTTATATGCCGATGGTGCCGGAAGCGGTTTATGCCATGCTGGCCTGTGCGCGGATCGGCGCCATTCATTCGGTGGTGTTTGGCGGCTTTTCACCGGAGGCGCTGGCCGGGCGTCTGGTTGACTGTGACAGTCATATCGTGATCACCGCCGATGAGGGACTGAGAGGGAACAAAGTCATCCCACTGAAAAACAATGTGGATGAGGCGCTTGAGCATCCCGGAACCATTGTCTCGACCGTGATTGTTGTGCGGGTCACCGGCGGCGATGTCGGCTTCACTGAGGGCCGGGATGTCTGGTATCAGGACGAGGCGGCGAAGGTGGATGCGGATTGCCCGGCCGAGGAGATGAAGGCGGAAGACCCGCTGTTTATTCTTTATACCTCCGGCTCCACCGGACAGCCCAAGGGGGTTCTTCATACGACCGGCGGCTATCTGGTTTATGCCAGCCTGACCCATCAATATGTGTTTGATTATCATGACGGGGATATTTACTGGTGCACTGCCGATGTGGGCTGGGTGACGGGCCACAGCTATATTGTTTATGGTCCTCTGGCCAACGGCGCCACCACGCTTGTCTTTGAAGGGGTGCCGACCTATCCGGACGCCTCACGCTTCTGGCAGGTCTGCGAGAAGCATAAGGTCAATATTTTCTATACGGCACCGACGGCGATCCGGGCCCTGATGGGCGCGGGAGACGGGTTTGTCAAAAAATGTGATCTCAGCAGTCTGCGTATCCTCGGCAGTGTCGGCGAGCCGATCAACCCGGAAGCCTGGGAATGGTATTATCATGTGGTTGGCGATGCCCGCTGCCCGATTGTCGATACCTGGTGGCAGACGGAAACCGGCGGTATTCTGATCACGCCGCTGCCCGGAGCGACGGCGTTAAAACCGGGTTCGGCCACCCGGCCGTTTTTTGGCATCATACCCCAGCTGGTCGACGGGGACGGCAAGGTGCTTGAAGGACCGGCTTCGGGCAATCTCTGCATCACCGACAGCTGGCCGGGGCAGATGCGCACCGTTTACGGTGATCATCAGCGCTTTTACCAGACCTATTTCTCCACCTATAAAGGCAAATATTTTACCGGCGACGGCTGCCGCCGCGATGAGGACGGCTATTACTGGATCACCGGGCGGGTTGATGATGTGATTAATGTTTCCGGTCACCGTATGGGCACGGCCGAGGTCGAAAGTGCCCTGGTCGCCCATGAGGACGTGGCGGAAGCGGCCGTGGTCGGCTTCCCTCACCCGATCAAGGGACAGGGTATTTATGCCTATGTCACCCTGATGGGCGGACATGCTCCGGGGGAAGAGCTCAGAAAGGAACTGGTAAACTGGGTCAGAAAGGAAATCGGCCCCATCGCCACGCCCGATCATATCCAGTTCGCGCCGGGACTGCCCAAAACACGGTCCGGCAAAATCATGCGACGGATATTAAGAAAAATCGCCGAGAATGACACATCAAACCTCGGCGATATCTCAACCCTCGCTGACCCAGCCGTCGTCCAGGACCTCATCAATAACAGATTGAAATAGGAATTATATTTGATTGCGGGAAATTTCGTCAGCTATTTCAAGGGTTTTTAACGCCTTATTCTCTTCACCACGTAATTTATAAATCTTACTTTTAAGACGATAAAATCTCGGGTCATCAGATTTTCTGTCTATGGCATCATCAATGTGCCACATGGCTTCATCGTAGCTCCCTTTTTCCACTGCTTTTTCAGCTTTGACAAAATGAAAATAGGGGTTTTTGTCCTGATATGATTTTACAAGGCTAAGGAAATATTCTGCCCGCTCCCGGTCTCCTGCTTCTTTATATAAATGGGCAAGATTATTTAGTGCGGCCTGATTTTTTCCATCTATCTCCAGGGCTGTAAAATAGGCTTTTTCGGCAAAATCATTATTTCCGGCCCGCCTGTAAAGCACCCCAAGATTAACCCAGAGTGATGGAACATTACTATCCGTTTTTATTGCCTTCACAATATAGAGGAACGATTGTCTATATTGTTTTTTGAGCAGGTATTCAGCAGCAATATTGCCATAATAAAGTGCCGAAACCGTATTTTCATCAAGAAGTGTATTGGAAAGTTCCCTCTCCACACCAATTCTGCTGATATCAACGACCAGATCATTGCTACCAGGCAAATTGACCCGCACATTAACATGACGGTTTTCCACATATATTTCATCATCTGATAAATCCCATTCAGGCAGGACATTTACTTCCTGAAAATTAACATCAAGTCCCAGTTTTCTTGCTAATGACGAATAAAGAAAGCTGAACGCCAGGCAATTTCCCTGTCCGTTCTCAAAAGTTTGACTGGCTGTATAAGTAACACCCGGCTCATAAATAAGCCCCAGCTTATCTGCATCAACGATTGAGTTGCCAAGTGCCATTGCTTTTTGATAAGGCAATTTTACTCTTCCCGTATTTAACTCGAGAAAGGCCTCCATTTCTGGTGTAATCATCATAATGTCCGCAGAAGGCAGATCTTTATTATCAATCGTTTTTCCTAAAAAAGAAACCCCGTCAATGAGTTGAGTTCGAGAAATATCACCGCGATAGGCATAGTTCTCCGGCAAACCTGAGCAGGCAGTCAAAGTGGACAACATCAATAAAGTCAGAAAAAATTTTAACAGGTTACCGTTAACCGCCACGTATTTCTCCAGATCAACCCTTCGGAAGATTAAACGCATATCTTAGCATAGCAGACGAATGCTCACAATTCACGTTATCGTGAGAGAAGTTTGAGGGCATTTTCTCTTAATATAAGCTCTTTTTCATCTTTTGAAAGTCTGGTTTCATTTACCACACGCAGGCCGGTTTCTGCGGAAAATATCGGGGTATCCGTTCCGACAACAATTTTATCTGCCCCATAAATCTCCACTGCAAGCTCCAAGGCTCTCGGGCCCAGCGATGAGCTGTCAAAAAATAAATTTTTCTTCCTCGTCGGGGGAAGTTTCGCATTTGGAAAACGGGCTTCAACCGTATGTTGCATCCGCTCCACAACCATTGGAAAAGTGCCACCGAGATTGGCAATATGCACTGTCATATCAGGAAACTGGTCAAGAAAATCAGTGTAAAGCAACGTAATCAATGTAAATGAAATATCATGCTGAACACCGAGCGCGCCGCGTGCAATCAGCAGCTCGTCCGGGTCTTTTGGTCTCCTGTCCAATATGGGATACTGGTCATGTCGCCAGCCAGGATGAATAAAAAAATGAAGCTTCTTTTGATTGGCATAATGAAACAGTGATTTTAGTTCATTGGCATAATCGAGGGAAAGAAAAGCATTATTGGGTAATATTGCCCCAAAAAAATCATAACTTTCCACGCACCGTTTAAGCTCATCTTCCATCGCACCAATATCAGCAAGCGGTAGTGCCGCCAGAGGTATAATCCGATCCTTAAATTTTGAAGAATGAACGGCATAATCATCATTTGATGCTTTAATCATGGGTAATGACTGTTCTAGTGGCAAATAATCAACGCCCAATAATCCCGGAAGCGATATGACCTGCTTTTCCATGCCAATATGATCAAGATAATCTATCCGTTCGTCCATATCATAATAGGCACTTGAATAAGGAAGAGTGCTTACCGGCATATGATATAGCATGGAACCATCAGCATTGCGGCTGATCCGGGGATCAGAAGATCTCTTTTCCAGCATTTCCATCAATTTAGGTGCTATGTAATGTGCATGGAAATCTATAACCATAAATTATACTCCTTTTGACACTGCTTTTTCCCGATTGTTGCGTTTGTTAGATGACCGCTTAACAAAGGGATAAATAAACATATAAATTCCGGTAATCCAGAGTATAAAAAGACAAATTGCTGATGGCAAAATTATATAATATTTCATCCAGTCCCCAAAAAATGTACCGTCATGTATTTTTTCTAACAGATCAGAACGCCGTTCCATGACTGACAAGACCAACCCATTTGTTGTGTCAACCTGAACTTCCCAACCATCAGCCGAAATAAACTTAACCATGCCCCGGTCCGTTTTATAATCAATTCGCTCAAAATCTGACCATTCCATGCCTTTTGTCGGCTCAACGCTTGTTGCGGCCCTGAGCAATTCAGCATGACTGACAATTGGGGTCGCCTGACTTTCACCACGTTTGCTTGGTGGTTGGATCCAGTCCACATCTTTTTTTAATTGAAGAAACAACCCTGAAATGATCACCAGCAACAATGGCAGGGCAATGAAAATGGATATCCAATTATGTATGGTTCTGTTTAATTTTGTGAACTTCATTTATTACGCTTCAATATAGAAAAAATTTATTTTTTGTTTCAGATTTATAATTTAACAATTACATCTCAAAACACCAACATCATTCGAATGCAATGGATGATAATGATTGCCCAATCTTTTCAGCGTTATCACAAAACACTTGAAGCAAATATAATATTGCGGCTACTCTCAAAAAATTCAATTTAAGAATAAGAGAAACTCTCTATGAATAATACAGATAATAAAAATGACCATTTGGCAGCCTATTGGATGCCATTTACGCCTAACCGGACGTTCAAGGAAAGTCCCCGTCTTTATAAAAGTGCAAAGGGGTTATATTATGAAACAGCGGACGGGCGTAAAATTCTGGATGCCTTTTCCGGGCTCTGGTGTTCAAACCTTGGCCACTGCCATCCCAAAATTACCGAAGCCATCCAAATTCAGGCCGCTAAAATGGATTATTCCACAGCCTTTAATTTCGGTCATGAAGCGGCGTTTGAGCTTGCCAATGTTGTGGCGTCCCAATTTCCCGGTGACCTTGGGCATGTGTTTTTTACCAATTCCGGGTCAGAAGCTGTTGATACAGCGCTCAAAATGGCGCTTGCTTACCACCGCATTAACGGTGAAGGTACGAGAACGAGGCTGATTGGTCGAGTGAATGGCTACCACGGTGTTGGATTTGGTGGTATATCGGTGGGCGGCATGGTCAACAACCGTAAATTTTTTGGTACTTTGCTCAGTGGGGTTGATCACCTGCCGTTCCCCTATAATCCCAAGGAAGATGCTTTCAGCCGCGGTGAGCCAAATTCCGATCCAATGAAATATCTTACCGAACTGGAACAGATTATCACTCTTCATGATGCCTCCACTATTGCTGCGGTTATAGTTGAGCCAATGGTCGGATCGGCTGGAATGTACGTGCCACCAAAAGGCTATTTGAAAAAATTACGGGAAATTACCGAAAAACACGGCATTCTTCTTATCTTTGATGAAGTGATTACCGCATTCGGCCGTCTCGGCGCGGCTAATGCAGCGACCTATTTTGGGGTAACCCCTGATATCTGCACAATGGCAAAAGGGATCAATAATGCCGCCGTCCCCATGGGGGGCGTGATTGCCAGTAAGAAAATATATGATACCTTCCTTGATGGCACCAAAGCAGGCATTGAATTTTTCCACGGCTATACATATTCAGCACATCCGCTTGCTGTCGCCGCCGCGCTTGCCGCGCAGGAAATTTATGAAGAAGAAAATATCTATCAGCGTGTCACAGAAAATGCCAAATATTTTGAGGATGCACTGCACAGCTTAAAAGGCCTGCCCCATATTACAGATATCAGAAATATTGGCTATGCGGGCGGACTGACTATTGCCCAGCGGGATGACAATATCGGCGCACGGGCCTATGATTTCTTTCTTAAAGCCTTTGAGAATGGTATCGGGATCAGATCAAACGGTGATTCAATTGCTATTGCCCCTATTTTAACCAGCTCAAAAGAAGAGCTTGACCCGATTTTTGATGCGCTACGTAAAACCGCAAAAGAGATTAGTTAGGAAAATATAGATTATGTATAAAGTTGATCATTATATAGATGGGCAGATGGTTGCCGCTAGCGGCAATCGGAACGCACCGATTTATAACCCGGCAACCGGTGAAATTCAGGGTGAAGTCGGACTTGCCAGCACTGCTGACATTGATGCAGCGGTAAATGCTGCGAGCAAAGCCTTTGAAAGCTGGTCGGAAACCGGCCTGATGAAAAGGGTTTCTATCCTTTTTAAATTTCGTGAACTGCTTGAAGCAAACCGAGAAGAATTGTGCCGGCATATTGTCGCCGAACATGGAAAAGTCTGGGATGATGCCATGGGAGAGCTTACCCGTGGTTTTGAAATTGTTGAAAATGCCTGCGGCATTCCCGAAATGCTTAAAGGTGAATACTCGCAACAGGTGGGGACCGGAATTGACTGTTATAACACCCGGCAGGCCCTTGGGGTCGTCTGCTCCATCACCCCGTTTAATTTCCCGGCCATGGTACCGCTCTGGACCATCCCGCTTGCCATCGCCTGCGGTAATACGTTTATTTTAAAACCATCTGAGCGCGACCCGTCTTGTGCCAATATTCTGGCACGTCTTTTCTCGGAAGCGGGACTTCCGGATGGTGTCTTTAACGTTGTCCATGGCGATAAAGTCGCCGTTGACCACCTTTTACAGCATAAGGGAATAGAAGCTGTCAGTTTCGTTGGCTCGACAGCAGTTGCCGAATATATCTATCATACAGGCACGGCCCATAATAAACGCGTTCAGGCATTGGGCGGCGCCAAAAATCACGCCATCATTATGCCGGATGCCGATCTTGACCAGGCGGTTGATGCCATGATCGGGGCCGCTTTTGGTTCAGCCGGAGAACGCTGTATGGCCCTTTCCGTCGCGGTTGCCGTCGGGGATGATATTGCTGACAGGCTTGTTCAAAAAATTAGCGCGCAGGCAAGCCGGATTAAAGTGGGCTGCGGTCTTGAACCTGGCAATGAAATGGGACCGCTCATCACAAAGGAACATAATGCCCGTGTAAAAAGACTTATTACTGAAGGTGAGATACAGGGCGCAAAAGTCGTCCTTGACGGCCGAGATTTTAAAGCCGCTTCCGGTTTTGAGAACGGCTATTTCTGTGGCCCCACAATACTGGATCATGTCACAAAGGACATGTCCGTTTACAGCGAAGAAATATTCGGCCCCGTATTGGTTGTGGTTCGTACCCAAAGTTATGATGATGCTGTAAAGCTTGTTCAGGAACATGAATATGGCAACGGCACCTGCATCTTTACCCGTGACGGTGACATCGCCCGCGATTTTACACGGAAAATAAAAATCGGCATGGTTGGGGTTAACGTTCCTCTTCCCGTGCCATTGGCTTTTCATAGCTTCGGTGGATGGAAAAGGTCAATATTTGGTGATCATCATATGTACGGGCCGGAAGGGGTGCGTTTCTGGACCAAGTTAAAAACAGTGACCATGCGCTGGCCTACCAGTATCATGGCCGGGGCGAACCTAAGCTTCCCGTCCAGCGGATAGGCTTATATTATTTGCCAAAAAATTGAGCTAATTGTTGATTCCCGGTACTTTTACATTCCCGGCACCGGAAGACATTCCATTATTTCAACGGCATCACCGGGAAATATTGAAAAATGCGGATGATTGAGGAACTTTTCTGCTGCCTCTTCATATGAATTTGCTTTGATTATAATATAACCGACAAGTTCATTTACGTGATCTGAAATCCCATCCCTTGATACTCGTTTTGTCTTACCCAAGGGACCACCGGATACAACAATTGACTTTTGGTTGGCTTTCATCCAGTCATACCAGGCTTCCATACCGGCTTTTTCAAGTTCTGCCTTTTTTGCAGGGTCCAGCTGATCCCAACCGGATTCTTCACGCGACTGCTTATTTCCTGTGTATACTGCCAGATATTCTTTCATTAATTTCTCCTCCTATCACCCAATGTTAGTTTAAGAATTTGCCCCGAATAAATTTTTCAAATTCTATCGGGTCATTTCGCACCATGTCCATAAAAGGGGGCCGGATATCCGTTTCAGAATTATATTTATCACTCCATTGCATTATGGAAATAATGACAGGCAAAAGATCCAGACCCTTTTTTGTTGGACTGTAGATGTATCTTTTACGATCTTCCGTATCACGCTGCTTATTGATAAATCCATTACTTTCAAGCATTGCCAACCTGTTTGAAAGTATGTTTGTCGCTATTCCTTCAGCAGAAGCGACAAATTCTTGATAAAACTTTTTATCCCTTAACAGAATATCGCGCAATATAAGCAGGCTCCATTTATCACCTACTAATTCCAGCGCATAAGATACAGGGCAATTTGATCTGATTTTCTTTGTCATACTTATTTGTTATTTTTTTTACTTGTAAAAAGCAAGCAAAATGTTATTTTAATTTACTTTTAATATGCAAGTTAATTAAATTGAGAGAACCCATGGAACATAAGATTGTCTGTAAACAAGAGTGGATAAAGTATCGCAAAGAGTTAATGATTAAGGAAAAAGAACTTAAAAAGCTATCAGATCATGTTAGTCAGGCAAGACGCGATATGCCCTGGGTGGAAGTAGAAAAAAATTATACCTTCCATGGCCCCGAAGGTGACATTACTTTCGGTGAACTTTTTAAAGGAAAAAAGCAACTTATTGTACAGCATTTTATGTACGGCGCTGACTGGGATGAGGGTTGCCCACGCTGCTCAGCCATCGCAGACTGCCATAACGGGATAAATATCCATCTTAATCAGCGTGACATAAATATGGTGGTGATTTCAAATGGTCCTCTTGAAAACCTGCTTAACTATAAAAAAAGAATGGGATGGTCATTTGACTGGTATTCGTGTCTGGGGACAGACTTTGGATATGATTTTGACGTCTCATTCACAAAAGAAGCCTATGATAATGGAACGGCAACATATAATTATTCCCCGCTCAAAAACCCAGTTGATGAACTTTCCGGCGTAAGCGTATTTATAAAAGGCGATGACGGGAAGATTTATCACACTTATTCTGCTTTTTTTGACAGTCTGGAGCCGCTTCTGACATTTTACCGTTATATGGATATAACACCCATTGGCCGCAACGAGAATCCTGACAAAGTTTTTATGTCCTGGATCAAACGCCATGATGAGTATGAGAGCTCAGCCAGGAAATAACCGCTTTATTATAAAAGGTTTTAATGATGGTGCCCCCGGTCGGACTCGAACCGACACATCCAAAGGATACTGGATTTTGAATCCAGCGCGTCTACCAATTCCACCACAGGGGCCCGGGGTCAGGAATGTTTACAGATTAACCTGTAATATCGGCGCATCATAGCGTGAAGATTTTAACCGTCAAGCACCGTTTGGCCCGCCAAATAAAGAAAATTACTTTTTTTTAAGGCATTTTAATATAGAACTAATCCAACGATACATATTGGGAAATAAAATGCTGAGAAATTTATATGACAGGGTCATGTTGCTCGCCGACCATCCAAGAGCCCTTTGGATTCTGGCGCTGATGTCCTTTGCGGAAAGTTCTTTTTTTCCGATCCCG
Source organism: Emcibacteraceae bacterium (assembly GCA_041396985.1). Lineage (NCBI taxonomy): Bacteria > Pseudomonadati > Pseudomonadota > Alphaproteobacteria > Emcibacterales > Emcibacteraceae > Emcibacteraceae bacterium. Next base: position 525,746 of record JAWKXO010000002.1, on the reverse strand, counting down.
CCGGATGTGCTGGTTATTCCCATGGTGATTGCTGCCCCGACCAGAGCGTGGCGGATAGCCTTTGTCTGCTCGGTAAGTTCCCTTTTCGGTGGCATTTTCGGCTATATTATAGGCGCTTATTTCTTTGACCTTATCGGCCAGCCAATAGTTGATTTTTATCATTTGCAAAGCCAATTTGAACGCTTCCGCACCCTTTATAATGATTATGGCGCCATTATTGTTGCAGTGGCCGGATTTTCACCTATTCCTTACAAGGTTTTCACGATCGCCAGCGGTGTTACCCATCTGGATATGACAACTTTCATTATCGCAAGCGCCGTATCAAGAAGTGCCCGTTTCTTCCTTGTAGCTGCTCTGCTCTGGAAATATGGAACACCGATCCGCTGCTTTATTGAAAATCACCTGGCAAAACTTACCCTGCTTTTTTCCATTCTTTTGGTTGGCATGTTCGTTCTGCTAAAGTATATATGAAGCATGATGGAAAAAATCGCATCCCTTTGGAACTATGCACTAAATAACATAGTAGAACTTTCGCTTTTCGCATCCGTTTTTATGCTGAGCGGCGCTTATGGGTTTGAATATATCGGCGGACTTTATCCCTGTGATCTCTGTTGGCCACAGCGCTATGCCCATATGGCGGTTATTATCTTTGCCGGTTTTGCTCTTTATCTTAAAAAGCAGAATAACATAAAATGGCTACGCTTTAAGCTTATGACCCTTTTTTCCTATTTGGTCAGTGTCGGGTATTCTGGTTATCACGCCGGGGTTGAGCAAAAATGGTGGGAAGGCCCGGAAAGCTGCACTATTACAACCGGCGGGGACGCCATGTCGGCTGCTGATTTCTTCAATCAGCTTCAGGCGGCACCGCTAATCCGCTGTGATGATATTCCCTGGGATTTGTTTGGCATATCCATGGCTGGCTATAATTTTCTTATCTCGCTTATCCTGACTATTATGTTGGTGATCAGTGTCAGAAAGGATTTTCAGAAATGAGCAAACTGAAAGGAAAACATGTTCCAAAACCACTAAGCAGGGAAGCACTGCTTGACCGGATCATCCGTGTTGATCATGCCGGGGAATATGGTGCCGTGCGCATTTACGAAGGACAGCTGACCGTATTCGGGGACAATCACCCCATGTCAGACACGATAAAACACATGAAAGACCAGGAAGATGTGCATCTGGAGAGGTTTAACAGACTAATCCGGGACTATAATGCCCGTCCGACCATGATCACACCCTTATGGCATATGGCCGGGTTTGCTTTGGGGGCGGGTACCGCGCTACTGGGAACAAAAGCGGCAATGGCGTGCACCGAGGCAGTCGAGGAAGTGATCGACAAGCATTATGCTGAACAGATCGAAAGTCTTGGCGAGGAAGATAGCTCCCTAGCGGAAACCTTAGAAAAATTCCGACAGGAAGAGGTTGAGCATAAGCAAATTGCCATTGATAATGGTGCTCAGGAAACGCCGGGACATGGCCTTCTTTACGGGGCGATTAAACTCGGCGTAAAAGCAGTTATAAAAGTCGCCGAGCGTATTTAAGAAGATTTAAAGTTTAGCCAGAAATTCAAGGGCTTTCTGAAGGCCGTCCGGACCGATAGAATGCATAATCCCCGGCGAAACATGGCTCTCGACATTTATCCCTACATCTTTCAGAGCAATAAAGGCCTGATGCATCATTTCAACAGGTACCACATTATCCATATCCCCGTGAATAAGCACCACAGGCGGTTTTGACGTAATTTCATTTTTCCAGTTTTCCGGCAGCGTCATTGCACCGGAAAAACCAATGATCCCGGCAATATCCGATTTTCGTCTAAGCCCTACATGAAGCGCCATCATTGTGCCTTGTGAAAAGCCGATCAAGACCAGATCCTTGTTTTCCAGCCCGTATCGTTTAAGCTCCTGATCAATAAAATGATCAAGGATTGGCGTCGCTTTCAATGTGCCGACCAATCGTTCTTCACGGCTTAATGTGCTTAAAGCAAACCACTGATAACCGTTTGGGGCACCGTAACAAAGTTCAGGGGCGTTTGGTGAAATATAAACGGCATTTGGCATTGCGTGTCTTAAATGCGGGACAAGGCCGATCAGGTCATCCCCGTTCGAGCCATAGCCGTGACATAAAATGACCAGTTTATCAGGGTTGCCGTTTTCTGGTTCGACCCTTGGGCCATTTAGCACTGGTAATTCGCTCATTGTCACACTACTTTCTAAAAATAAAATTGAATTCCGTTTTATAGTAAAGGTTTCAATGACGCAAACTGATAAAATCATCACCCGATTTGCCCCAAGCCCGAGCGGTGAGCTGCATCTGGGCCATGCCTTTAGCGCTAAGCTTAATTATGATTTTGCAAAAAAACATGGAGGCCCGTTTATCCTGCGGATTGAGGATATTGATTTAGGACGCTGTAAAAAGGACTATGAGGTCCTAATTTATGAAGATCTGAACTGGTTAGGTCTTAAGTGGGAAAACCCGGTAAGACGACAGTCAGACCATTTTGATGATTATCAGCAGGCTCTTAAAAAACTTGATGATATGGGATTATTATATCCCTGTTTCTGCACCCGTAAGGATATAAGGCAAGAGATTGAAGAAAGCAGCCGCGCACCGCACCTGAAGTCCGCATTCGGCCCGGAAGGGCTGATTTACCCGGGCATCTGTAAAAATTTAAGCTCAGATAAACGCGCCCAAAAATTGGCCGAAGGCATCCCCCATGCTATGCGCATTGATATGGAAAAAGCGCTTTCAATGCTAGAAGCTCCGCTCTATTGGACTGATTTATCAATGGGCAAGCAGAAAGCTTGCCCGGAAATTCTTGGCGATGTTGTGTTGGCAAGAAAGGATTTTCCAACCAGTTATCACCTTTCCGTTGTTATTGATGATCATATTCAGAAGATCAGCCACGTGATCCGCGGTGAAGACCTCTTTTATGCCAGCCATATTCACAGGCTTTTGCAGCATCTTCTAAAGCTGAATACACCATTTTATAATCATCATGCATTGCTTAAATCAAAAGAAGGTACAAAATTTTCAAAAAGAGAAAAATCATTCACAATCAGGTCCTTCAGGGAAAGCGGTGTAGTTCCCGAAGAAATTGATGATCTGATTAAAAACTATCTTTAATTTTGAGCGTCTCGTTTGGCTTTTTCATCGGCAATGATTTTTCCGACCTCACCGCCGACTTCATTATATACCAGAAAACTTAAAACATACTGGGCCACTTTCCATTCGCCGTTCACTTTTTCCAGCACTCCGGAGCCGCGAAAACGACCACCATTTCTGTTTGAAATACTGGTTTCATCGAACCATGCGATACTTCCATCCTTGGAAAAGGATATTTTTTTATTTTCCGAATGATATGACCAGCCGCCTTTTGCAAAGCGCATGGCTACGTAATCGGTAAATTCCGGCTTTAACGGCCAGCGTTCCCATTCATCCGTGCCAAGGAATACCCCATCATCGGTAAAATGGCCAAGATAGCGATCTTTATCCGCCTTGGCCGCCGCATCATGAAAATCATCAAGCACTGCAATGATTGCCTTTTCCTCCGCCGGAAAATTTTGTGACAGTGCCGGCGAAGTCAATAACAGCACCGTTAAAAAACCAAATAAAAAATTTCTCATTTTTTTCTTCCTATTCCTCAAATACGATATTGACACGGCGATTATGCTTACCCTTATTTTCAATTTTTGAAACGGATAACCGACCGATTTCAGACGTATTTTTAACATGTGTTCCCCCGCATGGCTGTAGATCAACAGCATCGCCAACTTTCATCAGGCGGACCCGCCCCCCTTTTCTTGGCGGTTTTACTGACATGGTGCGGACCAGATCAGGATTTTCATCCATTTCCTCATCGGTAATCCAGAATGATGTTACTTCGTGATTGCCGCTTTGAAAGTCGTTTAGCTTTTGGGTAATTTCGTCCTTGTCCAGCGTCATATCGCCAATATCAAAATCAAGCCTGCTTTTATCAGCGCCAATCTGCCCGCCGGTAACACCACAGGGAACAGATGCACACAGAAGGTGGAGCCCCGTATGCATCCGCATATGAAGATAACGGCGATCCCAGTCAATTTCTGCAGAAACACTGCTGCCTTCACCCGGCAATTCCTGTCCTTCCGCTGGAACATGGACAATTTCACCACTATCCCGGTCATAAACAGTGGTGACAATTCTCACCTCTCTTTTCCCAAAAGTAAGCTGGCCACTATCACCCGGCTGTCCGCCGCCGGTCGGATAAAAAACCGTCCGGTCAAGGATAATACCGCCAAGGTCATTTATTTTTAAAACCTGCGCGTCACATGATTTTAAGTATGCGTCTTCGCGGAATAATTCTTCCGTCATTTATTCTGCTCTCCTTAATATCGCCAACTTGTCAGGTCCGCCCCTTCCGGTGCACTCTCGGCAATTCTTTTTAAAATTTTATCCAGATACATGAAATTATAATTCAGGCGGCTGACCCCGTTGGGGTTAATCTGATCACCGTTCCAGCAATGTTCAGCCCGATCGCCGTAATCCACCTCACCTGCATAATAAGGCGACTTCGTTTTTTCAAGAAAGCCTTCCGTCAGGTATACTGCATTATTCAAATAATAATTATCCATATCACCGACATAAATATGAAGCTTGCCTTTTAATTTGGGCCCTAGCGTTTTCCAGTCCCGCTCCATAATATAACGAAGATCATAATTTTCCCGCCAGTATTCGGCCACTTCATGATTAATCTCTCCGGTTTTTTTATCCCAGAGCCGCACCGGGTATCCGTCTTCACCCATCGGTGAATAGGTCGCCTCCCAGATATCATACTGCCCACCGCTGCGGCTTTTGCTTCCCAGCACCGCTTCAAGCAGATTATCATCAACAATCCCGTAACTGACATTACCAAGATAGTCACGGTGACCGGGTCGTGGGACTTTTTTATAATCCGCATCATAATAATAGGCGTTTTTATCCTTATAGATATTCAGCGGTGTATAGGCCCTGAAATCAATCGGATCCGGACAGGCCGCAAATGACCCATTATATTCATCAGGATAGAAAACCTGTACGGCCAGTGCTTCCCAACCGCCGGTTGACCCGCCATAGGTAAAACGGGCCCAACCTTCCCCTATTCCCCTGAATTTCTTTTCAATATAGGGAATTAGTTCGTAAGTGATCGCATCCCCATATGGTCCCTGACTAGCCGAATTAACAGCATAGCTGTCATCATAATAGGGGGTTGGGTGCTGTATTTCGATAATAATAAAGCGGGGGAAAGTTTCACTGATCCATTTTTTATAAAAATCATAGGCCGCCTGTGCCTGATAAATATTATAGCCATCCCAATCAAACCGTGCGCTATAGGTTGGCTTCATATTCGGGTCCGGCGGGGTTTCACTGAAGCCGCCAAAATCGGACGGAAAATGCCCATGAAAAATCATCAACGGATATTTTGCTTCCGGATGTTTTTCAAATCCTTCTGGAAGCAGAACATGAGCGCCAAGTTCCACATCCTCACCCCAGAATTCACTGAGCATTTTACTCTTCATTTTTATATGTTTGATATATTTTGTATCCCTGGGAGGCACAATCGGCGCAATCTTCTGATCCATTGTTATTTTAATAGTCTGAACACCATTTTCCGAAATTGTTACCTTTTGGGGCTTACTATAAAAATTACCCGGTTTTCTGTTCCATTGCTGACCCTCACCCCTATCCGGCGGCAGGGAAACGGTTTTTCCGTTAGCCAGATGAAAATCCTTATACCGATTAATCACCGCCTGAACATAATAGTCTCCTGCAGGAACGTCACGCAAACTTTGAAAAGGGTAACCATAGATTTGATTGTCCACTGTTATAGCTGTGCCCGGTTGCCAGTTCTTGACGTCCAACCCAAAAATAAGCTGACCATTTGGCCCCGAATTAATCTGGAAACGTGGTTCACTTTGATCATTATTTGACAGCATTACCAGCAGCCTACCATCCTGCTTTTCTCCGAGAGAGGCAGGAAAATCAACAGAAATAGAAATATTATCATTGGCATGTGCCGAAGCAATCAACCCCAATGAAAACCATAAATTAAATAAAATTTTTCTCATCATGCTCCCCTATAAATTGCTTAAAATTAATATTACAGACTTTGACTTAAAAGACCACATCTAACCCCGATATGACTTTATTTATATTTAGTTTACGTGTAAATTAAATAATAGTTTGGAGAGGTATCATGAAAAATTTCCGTAACACGGCTTACGTAATGATCGCAGCGATTGCCGGATATATGCTGGCGATAAAAAATACCAGTGAACAAAGATCAGAAATTTTTGCGAATATACTCGCGAATGCAACCTATATTGACCTAACCCAAATTTTGGACACGAATATTCCCAATGGACCCGGTCCGGAGGCAGCAAAAATAGAAACCTTGCTTAGTCATACTCCCGGTGAAGGTATTATGAACGGTACTGGGTCAATTCATCGATACAGTTTTCCCGGTCAGTGGGGTACCCATGTTGACCCACCCATACATTTTATTAAGGGCTTAAGAACTTTGGAGGAGATAGAACTTAATGAAATGATATTGCCGCTCGTTGTCATTGATGTTCATGAAAAAGTGGCGGCAAATCCGGATTATCAGGTTTCAATGGAGGATGTACGAGAATGGGAAAATATTTATGGACCTATTCCGGAAAAAACATTTGTTGCGCTTCGGACAGACTGGTCAAAAAGATGGCCAAATACAGACCTGATCAGAAATTGGGACGAAAATGGAACAAGCCATTCTCCAGGCTGGAGCATGGAGGTACTAAAATATCTGGCGGAACAACGCAACGTCACAGCCATCGGTCACGAAACTATGGATACGGATACTGGAAAACTGGCGGCAGATGGCAACTATCCGCTAGAGACCTATTTTCTGTCACAAAACAAATATCAGATTGAAAATATGAAAGCCCTTGATATGGTGCCTCAGTGGGGTGCCTTTATTGTCGCAACATGGGCATTGCCAAAAGCTGGTGACGGCTTCCCGGCAAGGGTCTTTGCCATAATACCCAAAGCAAAAAACGAATAAGAAATAGTCAAAAGAAACGCTAGATATTCACAAATGATCGCTTATAGTGAAGTATATTTTAATCAGCAGGGACAGAATTATGGATATTCTGAAAATAATCATAGCCATCAGCGTTGCTATAACCATTGGTATTATGTTTGCCGGTGTTTTCACAATGACTAAAACTGATGACAATGGCAAAAAAAGCAACATGATGATGCGCTTTAGGGTTTTATCACAATTTATTACCGTAATGTTGATTGCCCTCTATTTATGGTTAAGCAGATAGATGGTTAAACTTGATAAAATATACACCCGAGGTGGGGACAGCGGCGAAACATCCCTTACGGACGGCAGCCGTGCCAAAAAATATATCCCCCGTATTGAAGCCTATGGCAGCATTGATGAAAGTAATGCAGCTATCGGCCTGGCACGGCTATATACTGAAGACGTAAATGACCAGATGCTTTCTCGCATTCAAAATGATCTATTTGATCTTGGTGCGGATGTGTCTTTGCCCAAGGGCAGCAAATATGAGCAGCATGCCCTACGTATTTGTCAGACCCAGATAGATCGGCTGGAAGCTGAAATTGATCAGATGAATGAACATATTGCGCCACTTAATTCTTTTGTACTGCCCGGGGGCAGTGCGGCGGCAGCCCACCTTCATCAGGCACGAACCATTGTCAGGCGTGCCGAAAGATGGCTGGTTAAAGCGGCAGAAAATGAAGAAATATCGCCCCTTGCCATAAAATATTTAAACAGGCTTTCTGATCATCTTTTTGTCATGAGCCGCAAAACAAATAATAACGGAAAAGACGATGTTCTTTGGATACCGGGAGAGAACCGATAATGAGCGCCACAATCTGGAAAACAGCCCCGTGGGATGATGTATTGCTGCTTGAGCAGTCCTTAAATGAAGAAGAACGCATGATCCGTGACCAAGCGGCTGCTTTTTGTCAAAGTGAACTGATGCCCGGCATACTGGAAGCAAACAGGCAAGAGCATTTTGACAGAAACCTGATGAACAAAATGGGGGAAATGGGATTTTTGGGCCCGACAATAGACGGATATGACTGTGCCGGTGTCGGCTACGTGTCATACGGCCTGATTGCCCGTGAAGTCGAGCGGGTGGACAGTGGCTATCGAAGCGCCATGTCGGTGCAAAGCTCGCTCGTCATGTATCCCATTTATGCCTATGGCTCAGAAGTACAAAAAGAAAAATACCTGCCCAAACTAGCCAGTGCTAAATGGATCGGCTGCTTTGGCCTGACCGAGCCAAATTCAGGATCAGACCCCTCAAGTATGCAGACAAGAGCCAAAGCCACTGATGGCGGTTATATTCTTAACGGCAGCAAAATGTGGATTACCAACAGCCCCATTGCCGATATCTTTGTGGTCTGGGCCAAAGATGACAATGGCATAGTCCGTGGCTTCATACTTGAAAAAGGAATGAAAGGGCTCAGTGCCCCAAAAATAGAGGGAAAATTTTCACTTCGCGCTTCGACCACCGGTGAAATTGTTATGGAAGATGTTTTTGTACCAAAAGAAAATATGCTGCCGAATGTTGAAGGAATGAAGGGTCCTTTGGGATGCCTTTCCAACGCCCGCTATGGTATTGCCTGGGGCTCGCTTGGGGCGGCAGAATTTTGCTGGCATGCGGCGCGTCAATATACACTTGATCGCAAACAGTTCGGTAAGCCGCTTGCTGCCAATCAACTGATTCAGAAAAAACTGGCTGATATGCAGACGGAAATAACCCTTGGTCTTCACGCCTGTCTGCAGGCAGGGCGACTAATGGATCAGAAAATGTTATCCCCTGATGCCATTTCACTTCTGAAACGCAACAATTGCGGCAAATCCCTTGAGATAGCACGCATGGCCCGTGACATGCATGGCGGCAACGGGATTGCCGACGAATTTCATATTATCCGCCATGTTATGAACCTTGAAGCGGTCAATACATATGAAGGTACACATGATATTCATGCCCTGATCCTCGGCCGGCTTCAAACCGGCATCAATGCCTTCTGATCATGGCAGGACCGCTAAGCCATATCAAAGTACTTGACCTTAGCCGTGTTCTTGCGGGTCCGTGGTCCACACAGATCCTGGGGGATATGGGCGCGGAAGTTATTAAAATAGAGCGTCCCAGTGTTGGTGACGATACCCGTCACTGGGGACCTCCATTTCAAAAAAACAATGATGGCAGCCAAGGTGATGCCGCTTATTTCCTTTGTGCGAACCGAAATAAAAAATCACTGTTTATTGATATTACCACCCCACAGGGGCAGGCCGAAATTCAAAATCTTGTCACCAATGCTGATATTGTCGTTGAGAATTATAAAGTTGGCGGGCTAAAAAAATATGGACTTGATTATGACAGCCTAAAAGCGCTTAATCCCGGACTTATTTATTGTTCCATAACCGGATTTGGACAAACCGGCCCCTATGCCAACCGGGCGGGTTATGATTTCATGATCCAGGCTATGGGCGGAATGATGAGTATCACCGGGGACAGCGATGAAAATGGTGGCGGGCCACAAAAGGTTGGTGTCGCCATTGCCGATATCATGACAGGAATGTATGCAACAATAGGCATTCTGGGTGCTCTTGCCCATCGTGACCAGACAGGGGAAGGACAATATATTGATCTTGCCCTGCTTGACTGTCAGATTGCCATGCTTGCCAACCACACATCCAATTATCTGGTAAGTGGCGACATCCCCAAACGGCATGGAAACGCCCATGTCAGTATTGTCCCCTATCAGACGTTTAAAACAAAAGACGGTGAAATGGTTCTGGCCATTGGCAATGATGTTCAGTTTAAAAATTTTTCCGTACTCACCGGTCAGTCATGGGCGGAAGATGACCGGTATAAAACCAATGCAGCAAGGGTAAAAAATAGAGAGACACTGATTTCAGAAATTAATGCTGTCATCAACCAGAAAACAACAGAAGAATGGATAGATATCCTGGAAAAACACAATGTTCCATGTGGTCCTGTAAATAATCTTGAACAGATATTATCAGACCCTCAGGTCATCAGTCGCAATCTCGTTCGAAGAATAGAAGACGAAGACGGAACAAATACGCCCATCATCGCAAACCCGATTAATTATTCCAAAACGCCGATAGAGTATAAAATATCTCCACCAAAGCTTAAATCTTAAAACGTACCCTGCAGAAAGACAGAATATTCCTTCACATATCGCCAGTTGTTGGTTTCAAGATGATCAAGGTCATTATAGCGAATATGATCCTTATAAACTTTAACATCTGTGGTGTATTTTAGCGGCGTGATATGCTCGAATTTGAAAATAAGCTTATAATCATTCCAGATTTTCAGCTCTGCAAACGCCTCATATAAATCGCCGTTATAGGTGCTGTTAACCTCATTGATCTCATGACGTCCGTTTCTGCTTTTCAAGGTCCCTTTAACACCATATGAGAAACCCCAGTCCGTAATGTCATGGCGATAATTAAAAGTAAAAAGATGAGCGCTTTTCCACTTAAACGGCCGGTGAACGCCGCTGAACTGATCAATGACATCGGAATCTTCCCATGTATGATCAATACTGAATACCGCCTCAGGAATACCGATAAATCCTAGGCGCAGGCTTCCAGTCGTTTTAATACCGTACGAACGCGCTTTCGGGATATTCCCTGATTTGGATACCGGTACAATATCTGCACGGGGAATTGCCACTCCGTTTTCATCATAAAATTCCGTAAAATCAACCAGTTCAATAAAATCTTTTATGTCGCGGTAGAAAAACTCAACCTGTAATGCCCCGGCATCATTTATCAGACGGTGTTCATATGCGATACTATAATTCCATGACTTTTCTGGTACAATCCCTGTATTTCCGAGCCGCAAAACATCATTATTGGTATCATAAGTGGCAACAAAATTCTGGAAATCCAGCTGACTGACTTTCTTTTCCACTGATGCCCGCAACTGGTCACGTCCGGTAACATCGTATCTGAAATCAAGCCGTGGTTTTAAGAAACTGAATTTTTTACTTTTTTCAATATTGGCCCCGATAAGAGGAACAGTCAGCGAGCTGATTTTAGAAAACTCTCCAATAAGTGAGCTTTGCAGAACCATATTGGTAGAAATATTAAGCGTATGATTGGCAAAGGCTTCAAAACGATTTTCTTTCACTGCGACGTCGTCATTCACAGTTACCGTATAAGCTCCCAAATCATAATCTTCATTGGTGAAAATCTTATCAAAATTATTGATGGCTGCTTCACCACCAACCTCAAGAAGCTGATTATCAAAAATGCTCATGGTGAGTGAGCTTCGAACAATTTTTTCTTTTTTGACCCGGTACTCGTTATCACTGAAAACAGGGATATTTCCTGTATCAAATACATTCTGATAAAGTTCATTCTTATCAATTCGGTCCCTGTTTATGATAAAAAGTGTTTTCCAGGTACCAAGCCCATCAAATTTATGGGTATAATCCCCACCGACTTCCCATTTTTGTGAGGTCTGATCCTCGCTCCAGTCCTGAAATGTTCTAGGCGCATTGACCAGTTCACTAAAGCGCGGTTCACGTTTGGTATATTTGCCTGGTTCAAACTGGCCGTTCAAACGAAGCTCGTCACCACTATCCCAACTATAAGAAAGATTGGAATTCAGTCTGATATATTTCATAATATTGTTGGTTTTGCGTTCCTGTATCTCTGTCTTTACACGATCAGGCGTAAAATAAGTATCATCACGGTGTTCTATATGTTGTCCCTGTTTTGCCTCAACCCCGAACATATAATCCAGATTTCCACTGGAGCCGTTATGGGAAACTTGAATATCCGGGGAAAAAGCATAATCTACAGAATATTTTCCGCCTATATTCCAGAAGGTGCTGGATGTGGATGCCCCCTCTTCCATGATAACATTCACGACAAGTCCCTGACTCTGAACATCCAGGTCCCCCGACGCCCCGCGGATAATTTCAACGCGCTGAACTTGTGTTGCTGAGATGCGCTGAAGCGCACTGTTAATATTATTTTCCTTCCCGGCAAGGCGCTTGTTATTAATCAGTATCTGATCGCCACCTGAACCAAAGCCTCGTTCTTGCTGTCCACCCCGGGCCGTGCCACCGCCATTGTTATTACGGTTATTACTGTCCAGAATTGCCTGAACTCCAGGCACTCTCTGCAACATATCAAGAAGCGTTACCGGATCATATTTGGTAAAATAATCTTTTTCATAAATGACAACTGAATCATCATTTGCCGCAGATTGTGCATTGACCATATTTGGCATTGCCGCAATCGAACAGAGCAGTGCGGCCTTAACAAGCTTATTTTTCATTAATTATATACCCGATATTTCGTTTGATGTTACTCTATATCAAAAGAAATATAATAATACCACAAATTTAGGATTAAACTCTCTCTCTGTCATAATAGAGCCTGACAACATGCTCGGCTTCTGCAAAAAACAGCCAACGTTCTGCCATCATGCCAATAAGACAGATCAGAGTAATAATTGGTAAGACAGGATCTCCCCTGTAAAGCATAATTGCCGGGATAATAAAACCAAAGCCCAATGCAATCCAACGCATGAGTGTTCTGCGTTTAGGATCTAAATCATACCCCATTTCACGCTGAAGATAATTTTTCTGTGAGTGGGCAGGCTCAAAAGGTTTTGCTTTACCAAAATCAGGCAGGCCCAGAGCATCTTCGCGCTTATATTTGCCGCGGTGTTTATCAATGGAAATCCAGGTCATAACCTTTACGACCAATGAAATAATAAGCAAAAGAATGACATATAAATAATACTGCCAGTTGGAAAACATAATATAGGCGACCCCGCCGGATGATAAAGCATAAACCTGAAAGCCGATGACCACCCATATATTACGCCATGCCGGAATTGCTTTAAGTGATGCATAAATCATACTGGTGGTAAAAATTGTTACTAATGACCCTATAATTCCGGCTATAGCCATCGGTCCAATCAGATTCTCAAATCCCAGATCAAAATATGTCTGCCCGCAGATAAAAATCATTGGGATAAAAGTCAGGATTGACATAACCCCTTCCCGGCTTAGCCAGGATGATCGCCACTGGCTGAAAGCACGCCAGGCCCGTTCAGGGTGTCCCAAGTGAAATGTTGAAGAAAGAAGTCCGGCACCAACCAATATTATGGATAAAAGAGAGCTCTCTACAATCGATATTTTATCCGGCGCAGTTCCATTAAGAATATTGCCGCAAAGCCAGATAAACAGACCGTAACCCATTCCTGAAAATGTCGTAAATATAATCACTGATAATGCTGGATGCATGTCTTTATCCTGTAAAATCCAATTTTGCCCATTTGAGCAAAGCATCTTTAACTGTTGCTACTTTTGGTGTCAGCCTTCTGTCTTCGTGCTTTTCCCTTTTGCGTGGTGGAAGATACTTATTAACCGGTTTGGTTTCCATCTCCGGGAATAATTCACGGCCATCATATTCTGCTGCCAGCTTTGAAACATTGGACTCCGGGTCGGCAAAATCACCAAAATGCCGCGCACCGGCGGGGCAGGTTGAAACACAGGACGGTAGCCGCCGATCTAACGGAATATTTTCATCATAAATTTTATCAATACAAAGCGTGCATTTCTGCATGACACCGGCAGACGTATCATATTCGCGTGCCCCGTAAGGACAGGCCCATGAACAAAGCTTGCAACCGATACAGACATCAGGATTAACAAGTACGATGCCGTCTTCCGATCTTTTTAACGAAGCACCGGTTGGACATACTGTTACGCAAGGCGCATCTTCGCAATGCAGACAGGATTTAGGGAAATAAACCGTACGATCCGCTTCTTTTTCTTTTTTGAACTCATAACTATGGATACGGTTATACCAGACACCACTTGGATCATCACCGTAAGGTTTTAAATCCTCCATCGGGCCGGTTATACCACCTGTGTTCCATTCTTTACAATTTACCGCGCAGGCATGGCAGCCAACGCAGACGTTAAGATCTATCAGCAACCCCAGTTTTTTATCTGTTTTATCCGGAAGACTTGTCATTTCGAGCTCTCCCTTTTCGTACCAAGCGATCTTTCCTCCTGCTCAAAGGACATATCTTTTTTAAATCCATAATTCAGCACATCCGGGCGGTCGAATTTATCGTAAAACTTTACCGGATCAAGAAGCGGCGAAGTCCGGTCTTTCTTCTGATCATCAGCCCGCTCGACTTTAACCCGCGTGTCAAACCATGCACCCTGCCCGGTGACAGGATCTGAATTTGACCTTGTCTCGCCTTCATCTGTTTTCAGATTTTCTGATATGACATGATTGAGCAGAAAGGCTTTTTTAAATTCTGGTGAATTTTCATCAAGTGCCCAAGCCCCACGCCTTTTACCGATGGCATTCCAGGTCCAGACAGTCGCTTCATTTAGACCATCCATATATTTTGCCTGAACCTTTACTTCACCATGCGGACTTCTAACCCAGACCCAATCCAGATCATCAATATTCCTGCTTTTTGCCCAGCGGCTGTTTACATAAAGATAATTCTGAGCAGTAAGCTGCCTTAACCATGCGTTCTGCCCTCCCCATGAATGATACATATGGGCCGGGCGCTGGGTCAGTGCCGTCAATGGATAGTTTTTGCTGTTACTGTCAACCTGTTCCTGAACCGGGTACCATGTTGGCACCGGATTAAAATATTTTCTGATCCGCTCTCTGGCATGTTTTGGCGGCACGTGCTCTCCATGCCCTTCTGCCGCCAGATGAAATTTCTGTAGCATTTCATTATAAACATTCAGAACAATCGGCTCCGGCGCCCCCATCCAGCCCATTTTGGTTGCGGTCTCATGATAGGCTTTATTGGCAAAACGGTTATATTGTTCTTTTTCATCCAGTTCGAATTCCCAGTAACAGCCATTTTCAATATATTTTTTAAGCTGATTTTCATTGGGTGCACCTTTGCCCTGACTTAGGCCATCCTCTCCGCGCCAGCCAGAAAGAGGGCCTACCCCCGGTGCCCGTTCGTGGTGCGTAAGATAATCGCTATAGCCACCTGGATATAATGGTTCACCTTTATCATCAACCATACCCGGAAGCCCGAGCCTGGCTCCCAAATCAAGCACAACATCCTGGAACGGTCTTACATCGCGATCAGGCTCAACGACCGGCTGCCTGATCGAATCTGCTGCAGCCTCTGCCGTACCGATGGGCCTGTCTAGCATTGAAATGGCGTCCCAGCGTTCAAGGTAAGTGGTATCCGGCAGGATCAGGTCGGCATAGGGCACCGTTTCTGAATAAAAAGCATCTGAATAAATAATGTAAGGAATTTTATAGTCACCGGTTTCAGGGTCTTTATCAGTCATATATTTAATGGCATTACCAACATTCATTGATGAATTCCAGGCCATATTGGCCATATACATCATCAGTACATCTATTTTATAGGGGTCCCCTGCCCACGCATTATGCAGAACCATATGCATCATTCCGTGGATAGCGAGCGGATATTCCCAGGAAAAGGCTTTATCAAGTCGGGTTGGCTCCCCTTTTTCATCAACAGCCAGGTCTTCCGGTCCAGCCGGAAAGCCAAGTGGCTCAAGAGAAAGACTTTCATTTGGTCCGGCAGACTGCTTTGCCATTTTTTTATGGGGCGGTGTCGGACGGGGAAAAGGTGGCTTATATCTGAATGAACCAGGGCGATCAATTGCCCCCAGTAACATTTGCAGCAGATGAAGCATCCGGCATGTTTCAAAACCGTTTTTATGGGCAGCTATGCCACGCATTGCATGAAAAGAAACCGGACGGACAACTGTTTTTTTATGCTTATTGCCGTAACTGTCAGTCCAAGGAATATTCAGACATTCTTCATCTGCAAAAGCAGCTTCAGCCAATTCGGCGGCAATACGTTCAATATCATGGGCAGGAATGCCGGTCTGTTTAGATACTTTTTCAGGCTCATATTTTTCGCCCAGAAACTCCTGAATGATATATTGAAACGCAGGCACCACTTTTGTCCCGTCATCAAGTTGAAAGTCCCCTACCAAAGCCGGCTTTGATTTTCCAACTTTCATGGTGGTTATTTTTACAACGGACTGATCAAAGCAGAGGGAATTTCCTTCACCGTCTCTCGCAAATAATCCATTATTCTCAGCCCCGGGATTGTCAATGACCAGCCACGGACTATTGGTATATCGAATGAGAAAATCCCAGTCTATTTTCTCCGCTTTTAAAAGCTCGGAAATCAATGCCCCGATAAACAAACCGTCTGTACCCGGCCTTATACCGAGCCATTCATCGGCAATTGCCGCATAGCCTGACTGCACCGGATTAACCGATACATATTTTGTCCCAATACGGGATTTAATGGTGCCAATACCCTTTTTAATCGGGTTACTGTCATGATCTTCCGCAACACCAAACATCATGAAATATTTTGTCTTATGCCAATCCGGCTCCCCAAATTCCCAGAATGACCCCCCAATCGTATAAAGACCTGCAGCGGCCATATTTACCGAACAGAAACCACCATGGGCCGCGTAATTATGGGTACCAAATTTGGCTGAGAACCATCCGGTAAGCGCCTGACTTTGATCGCGTCCGGTAAAAAATGCCAAGCGCTTGGGGTCTTTTTCACGAACAGCTCTAAGCTTCCCGGTCGCAATTTCCATGGCCTCATCCCATGAAATTTCTTCAAATTCACCGCTTCCCCTTGGCCCCACTCTTTTAAGAGGTGACGTCAGGCGGGCCGGCGAATAATGCTGCATGATACCCGCGGACCCTTTGGCGCAAAGAACTCCTTTGTTCACAGGGTGGTCAGGATTCCCTTCAATATATTTCACTCGTCCGTCTTTTAGATGCACATTAATGCCACAACGACAGGCACACATATAACATGTTGTTGTTTTAATGGTATTTTTGATTCTAGCCGTCATTAAATTTGACCGAAATTTTTAACATTTATCGTTTCAATAATCAGAAGTCTTCCCCTTAATATTCTTATGAAGCCTACCATAAAAAAATTCAGTTTGTTTTTTTATTTTTAACATAATTTTTAATTTGATTAGTACAATTAACCAAAAATGCTTCCATGTTAGTAATTTATTCTATTAATATACCTTATATTAGTAAGTAACTAGGTTAAAATTAGAAACAATATAATCTTTAGTCTAATAAGATCACTTTCTAGCTAGACGAGTATATAGCGTTATGATATTACGTTCCAAAAATTATATTGACAATGATTCTTAATAAATGTACGCACTGCATACATAAACAAATCGTTATATATACATCAAACAGTAAATATAATAACTTAAGTGAAGTGAGGAGAACTCAGTGGTATTTTCCAATAAATCTATTATTGCCTTGTCGTTAGCAACTCTAATGTCAACGACAGCATTGGCACAACAAGCTACATCGGATGATAATTCCTCTACCGTCGTCTATGAAGAGAGCTATTTTACACAGTTTAAACCAATTACTCTGCATGATATGCTCCGTAGCGTACCGGGCACTGCAGCACTTCTGGCACAAGCGGATGAAGAGCTCACTGGCCGCCGCGTTCGCGGATTTGGCTCCGATGGGGACCAAATTTTGATAGACGGAAAAAGAATTTCAGGCAAAGCAAATTCTCTTGGTCTTCAACTGAAACGTATTCAGGCAAGTCAGGTAAGTCATATTGAATTAATCCGTGGTACAAAAGCCGGTCTTGACGTACAAAGTGAGGGCTTGATTATCAATGTTGTTATGAAAGCAAATGCTTCAAAATCCAATACAGTATGGACGGCGGGTGGTGCCTATGTAGAAGGGGGCGGTGTTGATCCGCTTGCAAAAGTAACCCACACTGGTGAAACCGGTAATTTAAAATATTTATTTGGTGCTGATTTTGCTTTCGAGGAAACACGCCAGAATTTTGCCGATACAATTTATAATAACGTTGGTGCTCTGGCACAAAGTAATGCTTTAAGTAGCAATAAAGACCGGAAAAAATTATTCTTAAACAGCAACCTTGAATATAATGCAGAAAATGGTGATATTTTCCGCCTTAATGGTCAGCTGGAGTTTGATGGTGATGATACAATCGAAACAGATCATCAGAATCTTGTTCTGGCCAATAATACCCGCCTGGTTGTGAGGGATCGTGAGCACAGGCCTTTCCATTGGGAATTCGGGGGGGATTACCAACACCGTTTTGAAGACCTTGGACTTCTTAAAACATTGTTTGTGATAAATCATGGGGTGCATGATTGGGATACGCTATTCCAAGGGGCATTAAATGGTGCAACACTTGCCACGACAAGTTCAAATTTTTCTGAGCGCGACCATGGTGAAAAAATCATACGTTCATCCTTAACCAACACATTTGCTGAAAAGCATACTATTGAGGTCGGTGGTGAAGTCGCCATTAATGATGTTAGAACAACCAACACTAGCAGAAACGCGACTGGTGTCGTTAATCCAAATACACGAAGCGATATTGGCGTTCAGGAAGTTCGCTTTCAGGCATTTGGTAGTCATAACTACACATTCTCACCTAATGTCTCTTTACAAAGTTCATTGAATGCAGAATGGTCTGAAATTACGCAAAAAGATAATATCAATGCCGCGAACCCGGATTTTAGCCGGAATTTCTTCTACCTAAAACCACGTATGAACCTTCGCTATGACGTAGATGAACAAAATCAGATCCGTGTAACGGTTGAAAGAAAAATCAGCCAGCTGGATTTTGGAGATTTCGGAAATAAATTTGACGTAGAAGATAATGAAGTCGATGCCGGTAACCCTCTACTTCGTCCGGAAGATACCTGGGAGTTTTCAGTTGCATATGAAAACAGATTTGTAGACGATCAGGGATCAATATCTATCAAGGGTTTTTATAATAAAATCCGTGACCATATTGCAAAAATTGGCAAGCCCGATCCAATTGCAAATCCAACAAATGATTACCAGATGGCTGTACTGTCGCTTCCAGGCAATATTGGTAATGCCAAAGAATATGGTGTAGAATTTAACGGTAGCTGGCGGCTGAAAGCAATTGAGCTTCCAAATGCTATTATCAGTGGTAAATATATATTACGTGAAACCGATGTACTTGATCCGTTCACACTTTTGCATCGTCCGATCGAATATAAACAAAAGCATGAATGGTTGATCACTTTCCAACATGATATGGTTGAGCAAGGGACATCATATGGATTTAACATAACAAATAAAGCACCTATGAATGGTATCGGCTTCAGGACAGACGTCATAGAACATTGGGAAAAAACAGTTAATCCAAAAGCTTCATTATATATTGAACAAAAAGTATTTGGAGATATGAAACTAAGATTCGACCTTAAAAACATTCTGAAAGCTAAGAATGGCTATCACTTAACAAAATATGTTGGAAATATTTCAAATGGCGTTGTTGATTATAACGAGCTTAGAAAAGCTTCATCACAACGCGTGTATCAGTTAACCCTTCAAGGGACGTTCTAATATCTAATATCTAATATCTAATATAAACTTTTAAACTAAACTATTAGCCGGATCAGTCAAAATTGATCCGGCTTTTTTATTGTCAACTTTACAGGCCCATTTTCTTCAACCATAATAATCTGACAAATTATGAGGGAGAAGAAAATGCGCGCAATTATGACCATCATGCTTATGCTTTTGTCATTTAGCACCACAGTATCAGCTCAACAGGACAGCAAAAAAATAGCGTCTTTGAAGGAAGATGTTTCAAAGCATGTTGAAAATAATAAAAAACTTATCCAGGAAATTGTGGATAGTCTGTTTAGTTTTTCAGAACTGGGATTTCAGGAGTTTGAAACGCAACGGTATGTAGGAAATCTTCTGGAAGAAAACGGGTTCAGTGTAAAAAAGGGGGTTGCAGGCTTACCGTCCGGATGGTGGGCCACATGGGGTTCCGGTCATCCTGTCATTGCACTTGGTACTGATGTTGACGGCATCCCAAAAGCGTCCCAGAAACCGGGGGTGGCCTATAAAGATCCGCTGATTGAGGGGGCGCCCGGCCACGGTGAGGGTCATAATTCGGGAATGGCGGTGCATATTGCCGCCGCCCTTGCCTTAAAAGAGGTAATGGAAAGGGATAATATTCCCGGGACAATTGTAATCTGGCCCGGCATTGCCGAAGAACTTCTGGCTGGCAAAGCTTTTTTTACGCGTGAAGGCATGTTTGAAGGCGTTGATGCCGTATTATTTGCCCATGTGGGCAGTTCACTTGCCGTATCATGGGGGGCCGCCCGTGGCACCGGGTTAATATCGGTTGAATATACATTTAAGGGGGAAAGTTCCCACAGCGCCGTTGCCCCATGGAAAGGAAAAAGTGCTCTTGATGCTGTTGAACTGATGAATGCAGGCTGGAATGCCCGACGCGAACATCTTCACCCACTTCAAAGATCACATTATATTATTTCCGACGGCGGTGATCAGCCCAATGTCGTACCACAGACGGCCTCAGTCTGGTATTATATAAGGGAAATGACGGCGGAAAATATTCTGGAAAATTTTGAGAAACTAAACAAAACAGCGGACGGTGCTGCTTTAATGACCGATACAACAGTCAGCCACCGGGTTGTTGGTGGGGCATGGCCACGTCATTACAACAAACCCATCGCGGAAGCCGTTAATGAAAATATGAATGCCGTTGGTATGCCCGTCTGGGATGATAAGGATCAGGCATTTGCCAAAGCCGTACAAGCGCTGGCCGATACTGAACAAAAAGGGCTTGAAACGGAAATAGCTGGCATTCAGGGGCCCTCCGAATATCCGGTTAGTGGCGGCTCAGATGATATTGGTGATATTTCCTGGCTGGTTCCAACCATTACACTGAATTATCCTGCCAATATCAGTAATCTTGGTGGACATAATTGGAAAAATACAATTGCTATGGCCACGCCCGTAGCCCATAAGGGCTCACTGGCCGGGGCAAAGGTGATTGCGAGAACAATGGTCGATCTACTTTTAAAACCGGACCTGCTTAGCGAAGCCCAAAAATATTTTAATGAAGTTCAACTAGCTGAAACCACCTATGTGCCTTTTATCAGCGCAACAGAGAAGCCCGCTATTGAAAAGAATGTTGATATAATGGCCAAATTCAAACCACAGCTTAAAGAGCTTTACTATGATCCCACTAAATATGACACATATATGGAACAGCTCGGAATAACTTACCCGACTTTGCCTGAATAATAATTTTCTCAAGAAGGCGGTTTATAAAACCGCCTTCTTTTTAAGTCTTTCATTGATAAAATAAAGAAGTGAACCCACCACAATAAAACTGATCAGATATTTCCAGCTTAAAAACTCAGACTGAGAGATCGCAAAAAAACAAACCAGCAGACCAATGAAAGGAATAATATATCCGCCTGGTATTTTCAGTGAATTTTCCTCAGTCTCAGGATCAGCATTTTTTCTGACATTCGGTAGGGCAATAATGCAAATGGAATAGGCGATTAACCTGGCAAGCGTTCCCGCGATGGCAAGGTAAACAAAGGTCCCTGAGACAGCCAGTATAAAAACAAAAACTGACTGAAAAATTATGGAATTGGCAGGAGTACAATATTTATCATTTACTTTCCCAAACCACATCGGCAGTGACCCATAATGCGCCATACCGAAAGTAGAGCGTGATGCAAATATTGCAATGCCAGCAACGTTACCTAATATAGAGAAAATCGCAGTCAGGATAACAATTATGCCGCCTATCGGTCCCATAAGACTTTCTCCCAGTCCTATGAGCGGGGCACTTCCCTCAATCTCCGGTGCAACTGTAACGTAAACCAGCTGAAGCATAAAATAGATTACAGTCACGATGATAAAAACAGTTAATAAAGCACGGGGAATTGTTCTTTTGGCATTCTTTGTTTCCCCGGCAGACGCCAGTACGGATTCAAACCCTGTAAAAGAAAAGAAAATTAATAAAATAACCGCATTGGCATTTTCAATTTCCGGCATTTCCGGCGGCACCAGATTTTCCGGTGCGATATATTGAAGTCCGAGCAGAATAAGTAGAAAAATAGGAACCAGCTTAAAAAGAGTAAAAATATTGATGACATGAATAGCGCGCTTTATACCAAGAATATTTATAATCGAAAGACTGGCAACAACGATAAAAATCATAATGTTTCTGATCATTCCCGGAGATGCGCCATCCCAAAGATATGCCATATAATCAAATAAAAGATTTACATTTGCTGCAAAGGCTGCAACGCGCCCTACATAAAAAAGCCATCCCGTTTGAAACCCAAGTAGAGGACCAAATGCCGTTGATACATATGCAACAGGCCCACCGGTTGAGCTGAAATAGCTGGAGAGTGCTGCAAAGGGCCAAACAACTGTTAAAATTAAGATGCCGAAAATCAGGAATAGCCATGGACTAAATGTGCCCGCCACTTCCGCAAGCCTTCCAGGCAGGCCAAAAATTCCGGCACCTATTATGCCGTTTAAGACCAGAAATCCTGCTGCAAGCATTCCAATATCGCGTTTTAATTTTGCCTCTTCACTCATGCATTATTCCGACCATTCATTTAATCATCAGTGTTTTGCTTTTTCCCTATCAATTTATTTAAGTAATAGAGGAAACTTCCCAAAAATATTAACCCCAATGTATATTTCCATGACACCCATGTAGATTGGCTGATAGCAAAAAGGCAGACGAAAAAAGCCACGCCCGGAATAATATAGCCACCCGGTAATTTTGTTGCATTATCCCTTGTTTCCTGATCCGCTTTTTTACGGATATTCGGTAAGGAAAGCATACAAATGGCATAGGCAATCATTCTGGCCAATGTGCTGGCAATAGCCAGTTTGACAAAGGTCCCCGATATGGCAAGCAGGAAAGCCAGAACTCCCAGAAAAATGATTGAGTTTGCAGGTGTATTATATTTTTCACTTACTTCACTAAACCATTTTGGCAGCGATCCTTCTTCAGCCATAGCAAATGTCATGCGTGGTGCAGCTATGACAATGCTCGTGGCATTGCCAAGAATTGAAAAAATTGCAGTAATAATAATGATAACTCCACCAGTACTACCCATAAGAATTTCTGCCATTTGCAGTAAAGGAATATCAGTGCTGATTTCATCGACTACATTTGCGTAAGCAAGTGAAACTAAAAAATAAAGCGCTGTAATAACCAAGACCCCAATTATTAATGCACGGGGAATTGTTTTCTTAGGATTCTTTGTTTCCCCCGCCGTTACAAGAGCCCCTTCAAAGCCAACAAACGCATAAAGAATGAGCAAAACGAGACCATTCATGTCATCAAAACTGGGCAAGTCTTTGGGAAATGTTCCTTCCGGCGTGATATAAGGAAGTGCCAGCAGCACAAGAAGCATTACCGGAATGGTTTTAAGTAAAGTTAAAATATTTATGGCTTTTACCGCTTTTTTTATCCCCAAAACATTGATCACCGTTAGAGTACCAATAATTATGAAAAATAGGATCATCCTGATAGTTTCTGAAGAAGCACTCTCCCAGAGATAGGCCGCGTAATTAAACAAAACATTGACATTGGCGGCAATCGCCGTTACCCGCCCTACATATAAAAGCCATCCTGTCTGAAATCCTACCAACGGGCCAAAGGCCCTGTTTGCATAAGCGACCGGTCCACCAGTTGAGCTGAAATAACTGGCAATTGCAGCAAAAGTCCATGCAACTGTTATAATAAAAGTCCCAAAGATAATAATAAGCCAGGGGCCGATCACACCTGCCTGCTCGATCAATTTCCCAGGAAGCCCAAAAATCCCTGCACCAATCGAGCCGTTTAAAACTAAAAACCCGGCTGCAATCAGGCCTATTTCACGTTTGAGTTTTGCATCATTGCCGTGAACTTCCTCTGTTTCCCTCATGTTTTTCCCTATGTAAAAATGATTTTTATTTTTATTGATTAAACCATAATAAAAAAACGGTCATAAATATAACAAAAAATAATTTAACTTTAACTTTAGATATTTTCCCATAATATAAAGCGGAAAATTTAACGAAAAAAAACAGAGAAATTAATGTCACTGGGACTTGTACGCAGAAAAGAGCTCCAAAAACGTCGCACTAAGCGCATATTGGGATTTGCCAAACTCATTCTTATCATCGGTGTGTTTGGCGGCATCGGATATTACGCCTATGAAATCGGTATTTCCGTTTCACAGGAAGAAGTGCTTCTGTGGAAAACACGCCACGAAACCCAACTTGAAGAAAATGAGCAGCTGAAGGTTGAGCTTGGAAAGGATAAAGCAACGGTTGATCAACTTTCAAGATTACTGCCTAATGAAGATATAAAAAGTCTGCTAGCCGTTGTTAACAGAAGGGCAAATGAAGGGGTCGATATTCAGCGGATGGAAACAATTCTGGCTGGGATATCAAAAGATGCTAAATGTTCTGCTGAAACAGAAACAAAACGGTTTATTATTCTCACGCCTGTTTCTGCTCAGGACACGTCAACTGCCAGTTTTTACCGTGGACTTATTACACTCGCCGGGCACGGTAGCCCGACAATAAATGAAAATGGCAATCCGGAAGCCTGGTTTGACACATCTAAAGAAATCACAATCAGTTTCATGATGCCTGGGGGCGATAAACAAGGAGTCAGCGGCACTCTGCCCCTGTATCACAGTGTTATCACCGGAGGGTCCGAATATAGATTTAGCATAACGGCTGGCAGGACAAGTTTTGTCGATGCCAGCGTACAAAAATGTGAGCTATAATCATTTATCTGCTTCAGCAGAATCGTTCGGATCCGCATCATCCAGCCAGGATTTAATATCTGGATGATTAACCATCAACTGGCAATAATTCTGAAGTGCTTTTGGCAGTTCAACCTGATAGCTTCTGAAGCGAAACACAACAGGAGCAAACATCATATCGGCAATTGAATATTTACCAAAAAGATAAGGTCCATCTTTACTATATTTTGCAAGACAGTCGCTCCAAATTTTTTTAACTCTGTCAATGTCCCTTTTTAAGTCACCTGATATTTCGGGACACTCAAATATACTATGACAGGCCATCGGCATATTTTTTCTGAGTGCAACAAAACCCGAATGCATTTCTGCGGAAACAGATCTTGCATGTGCGCGGGTTTTAATATCCTTCGGCCAAAAAGATTTTTCCGGATATAAATCATTCATATATTCTGCTATAGCCAGACTGTCCCAGATATATTCTTTCCCATCAATAAGTGTTGGTACTTTCCCCGCCGGCGTTAATTTATCCAGCTTTTCGCGATCAAGTTTTGGCCGCAGAGCGATCATGATTTCATCAAATTCGACCCCCGCATGCTTAAGGGCAAGATATCCACGCAATGACCAGGTTGAGTTATTTTTATTTCCAATAATTAAAGTGAAGTTGCCCATCAAATTATCCTAACATTTTCTGATTTCTGATATTATCATGTGAAGATAATCTAATTTAAAAGGAATACAAGTGCTCACACAAATCAATACAGATGATATTAAATGTCTTCAAACCGAAAAACCCGAAAATGCGGTTGCCATTAATCTGGTTTCAAGTGACAGTCTGGATAAATGGCAGGCTAATTTGTCCTCTGAGCAATTAAATTGGTGCAGAAAACATAATTTCAAAGCAAAAAGTGGTGAACTTATCTTTTTCTCCGATAACGGAGGGAATTTCCGCTCAATAGCTGCTGGTACCGGTTCTGAACCATATGATCCATGGCTGTTTTCAAAAATCGCAGAAACCCTGCCAGACGGAATTTATTACATTGAAAATGAACTGAGCAGTCGTAACAGTGACTATGCCGTATTTGGCTGGGCAATGGCACATTACAATTTTGACTATTATCTGAAAGAAAAAAACAGTAAAAATGCTGTTCTGTCTGTACCGTATAACTGCAATTTTAATCTGGTTTCCAGCATCATAAAAGGCACAGTCCTTACCCGCGATCTTGTCAATATCCCAACATGCGATATGGGACCAAGCGAGTTGGAAAAAGTTGCAAAGAATCTTTCTGAATTTTACGGTGCGTCGTTCAGCGTGACTGTTGGTGATGCTTTACTTAAATCCGGGTTTAACACTATTCACACTGTGGGACGTGCCGCTGAAAAAGAACCTCGGTTAATTGATTTTTCGTGGGGCGATGAAAAAGCGCCAAAATTAACCCTCGTAGGTAAAGGAGTTTGTTTTGATACAGGTGGCCTTGACATTAAACCGTCTTCAGCGATGTTGACAATGAAAAAAGATATGGGGGGAGCCGCCCATGTTCTTGGACTTGCCCGGATAATTATGGAAAACAAACTCCCGGTTCGCCTTCGGGTACTTATACCGGCCGTTGAAAATAATATATCCGGAAACGCATTCAGGCCCGGTGACATCATTAAAAGTTACAAAGGAACAACAATCGAGGTCGGCAATACTGACGCAGAAGGCCGCCTTGTGCTTTGCGATGCCCTTGCTCTCGCGAGCGAAGAAAACCCTGATCTGATTATTGATTTTGCAACGCTAACCGGCGCGGCCCGTGTCGCGCTTGGTGCTGATGTCCCCCCTTTCTTTAGCGATGACAAAGAAATCAGCGCAGCACTTTTAAATTGTTCAGAAGAAGAATTCGATCCCCTCTGGCCGCTTCCGCTTTATCGCCCATATAAAAAGCTCCTTCATAGCTCTATTGCTGAAATCAATAATGTTGCAAACACGGGATTTGCAGGGGCAATTACAGCGGCCCTTTTCCTGAAAGAATTCGTCGGGGAGGCCATACCCTGGGTTCATCTCGATGTATATGCCTGGAATGCCAGCGCACGACCGGGAAAACCTATTGGTGGAGAAGCTATGGGGCTAAGAACGGTATATAATTTTCTGGCGCGCCGCTACAGGACGGGATCATAATTCAGAATAATTATTAAGTTGCCAAACCCCTATTTCCTTGGCAATATCGGCTTCAATAAAGGAAATATGGTCTTATAATGGAATTTGAATTAAGTGGCCATGCAGGGTTACGACTTTGGAAACAGGCACTTACAAATATTGTATTTAAGAAGGGTCCAGATCTCACAACGCGGCAACTTAGCGTTCTGCTTATCGTCTTTCTGGAACCAAGGAAACATACGGTTCGCGGACTTGCCGCAGACCTTAATGTCTCAAAACCAGTAATTACACGGTGTATTGATAGTTTAAGTATCCTGGGATTGGTAAAAAGAGTTCGTGACGAGGAGGATCGTCGTAGCGTACTTATTCAAAGAACAGTAAAGGGAGCTGTTTTTCTTACTGATTTTGCAGAAATGATTGAAAAATCATATATAGAAACAAAATCTGGGTAAACTGAGCAAAATTAAAATGGGGACTTAACTGCTATAAGATGGATAAAAGATTAAACGCATATCGCAATGATATTGCCGATATAAAGCTAAAAGATAAAATTAAAGCTGATCAATATAGCAGCGGTGAAAAATATCAGGCTGCTGTTGGTGTGACAGCATTATATGCTATACCGAATGCAATGTCGCCAATGGTAAGTCAATTGCTATATGGTGAGTTTTTTAACATATTCGACGTTAAAGATGGCTGGGCATGGGGACAATCATTTAAGGACGGCTATGTCGGTTATTGCTCCCTGAACAGTCTCACACCGGATTTGCATGAACCTACGCATCATGTAAGTGCTTTAAGTTCACACATCTATCCGGAGCCTCATTTAAAGTCTGCCCCTGTTGACCTGGTCCATATGATGTCAGACGTTTCGGTGATCAGCCAAAATCAGGAAAACGGATTTGTCCCGCTTGCCGATGGCAACTGGATCTATGCTACGCATATTTCAGGAGATTTTGGAACGAACCCGGTATCAGAAGCACTCAAATTTTTATACACACCTTATCTTTGGGGAGGGCGCAGTAACGCGGGCATTGATTGTAGTGGCCTGGTACAGCTCGCCTTTGCCTCTGTTGGCGTATCCATACCAAGAGATACAGATTTACAGGAGGCTGACTTTGGTGAGGCACTGGATGAAGATCAGATTCCAAGACATGGGGATATCGCCTTTTTCCCGGGGCATGTCGGCATAATGCTTGATGATATGCATCTTCTTCATGCAAATGCTCATCATATGCGGGTGAGCATTGATCCCTTACGGGACGTTATTGACATTGTCAGCTTTCAGACAGATAAACCACCCTTAAGTTCAATCAAACGTTCTTCACTTATTTTTTAAATAAAAAAAGCCGCCAGATAACTGACGGCTTTTCTAATTTTTATTTCTTTGATTTTACATCGGAT